>JBBIPU010000042.1:0-27050 GCA_037442685.1 Draconibacterium sp.
AACGAATCATTTGATTTCCATAACTTTGCATCATTAAATACCGGGCAATGATAAACTTTTCGATTCATCGGGTTATCGGGCTTGTTAAAAGAGTATTACAGCTTTTACTCATTCTGGTTTTGCTGTATTTTGTTTCAGCCCTGATTTTATCGCTTTTAAAAACCCACCCTCAAAAACTCAGTTGCATTGCTGACAAGGAAATGTACATTACCACCAACGGTGTTCATCTCGATATTATCCTTCCGCTTGAAAACATTGATCCTGAACTGCTTCGTAATCTTGAAATTGTGCCTGGTTCCAGGTTCGTTGCTTTTGGCTGGGGCGACAAGGATTTTTACCTGAAAACTCCTGAATGGAAAGATTTAACTTTTAAAACTGCGTTCAAAGCCCTTTTTCTGAAAAGCCAAACTGCCATGCATGTCACCTGTTATTTTTTTAAAAATAAATCCTGGCGGACGCTGCAACTTTGCGATTCTCAGATTCATATCCTGAACAGTTACATTTCTGATTCGTTTCAGAAGACAGAAAACGGGACATTTAAAAAAACCGGTTTCCCCGGATATTCCGGCAACGACTTTTTTTATGACGCAAAAGGCAGTTTTTCGTTGTTTAAAACCTGTAATATCTGGGTAAACGGCGCATTGAAAAAAACCGGAATTCCTACATCGGTGTGGTCGCCGTTCGATTCCGGGATTTTATATCATTTGCCCGGTTAATTCACAACCGGTTTCTCTTTTTTCCTCACTTTGATATTGATCATTTCCACCATTACCGAGAAGAAAAGCGCAAAATAAATGTACCCTTTCGGAATGTCGAAATGAAATCCGTCGAGAATGAGCATGAACCCGATCAGAATCAGAAACGACAGGGCAAGCACCTGCAAAGTGGGATGTTTATTGATAAACCGGCTGATAATTTCGACGAAGTAGATCATAACGATCATTGAAATAATAACCGCGGTAATCATAATTGACAAATGTTTTGAAAGTCCGATTGCCGTCAAAATCGAATCGAAAGAAAACACAATGTCGAGCAATATGATCTGGAGAATTATCTGGGCGAAAGAATTTTTCTTAGCCGAAACTTTTTGTTCGTGGCCTCCTTCGATTTTTTCATGAATCTCTGAAACACTTTTTGCCAGCAGAAATGTTCCTCCTAAAAATAAAATTACATCGCGCACCGAGATTTTAAATTCAGAAATGGTAAACAAAGGTTCTTTAAACTGAATGATTACAGTGATCAACGACAGTAAAATAATTCTCATCACAAGCGCCAGAAGAAGTCCGATGGTGCGGATTTTTCTTTGATTCTCTTTAGGTAAACGGTCGGTGACAATCGAAATAAAAATAATATTATCTATTCCGAGTACAATTTCAAGAAAAGTAAGCGTGAGCAGCGAGATATACGTTTCGGGTTGCAATAAAATTTCCATACAACAATATTTTTGACATGCAAATTAAGTTAATTTCAGGTTGAAAAAATAAAATATCGGCAGTACTTTCATTTTTCAGAAAAATTGATTTTTTAAATCTTTTACAGTAACTTGAATGATCTTTTTTCAATTATTTTTAATGCAAAACCTGAAATTATGAACGGCTCAAAAACAAGATTTGCCACAATTTTGATAATCATTGGAATTCTTGCAGTTACATATCTTTCGTGCAAGAAAGCCCGTACCACCGCCGGAGTTGTGAATTTAAAATGTGAATACCTGCAGAATCCGGTTGGGATTGATTCACCATCGCCAAGGTTTGTCTGGCAAATCAAAGATGAACAGACAGGTTCGAAACAACACGCTTTCCAGATTATCATCGACGCCGATTCGATGGATGTTGTGGTGGGAAGAGGAAGGCTCTGGAATTCGGGACAGTTGAAATCTCCTGAATCACTGGCAGTTTATTCAGGGAACATGTTAAAACCTTTTACCAGATATTTCTGGCGCATTAAAGTGTGGGATGAAAAAGGAATTCCATCAAAGTGGTCGGAAATCGCAACTTTCGAAACCGGAATGATGGAAAGAAAAAACTGGATTGGTGACTGGATAAGCGATACACGCGACATTGATTTAAAACCTGCGCCGTGGTTCAGGAAAGAATTCACCGTCACAAAACCGGTCAAATCGGCCCGCGCATACATTGCTGTTGGCGGGCTTTACGAATTGTACCTGAATGGTGAAAAATCGGGTAACCACCGGCTCGATCCGATGTACACCCGTTTCGACAGGCGTACTTTGTATGTAACTCACGATGTTACCAAAATGCTGCTTAAAGGCGAAAATGCAATCGGCGTATTACTTGGAAACGGCTGGTACAATCATCAGTCAACCGCAGTTTGGTATTTTCACGAAGCTCCGTGGCGGGCGCGCCCCCGGTTTTGCCTCGATTTGCATATTACCTATTCCGACGGTTCAAAAGAAATCATCTCCTCCGGAACTGACTGGAAAACCGCTTTGAGCGATGTTACTTTCAACAGTATTTACACTGCTGAACATCAGGATGCAAGGTTAATTCAACGAGGCTGGAATACTCCCGGTTTTGATGATTCGGAATGGAAAGCGGCAATTCCCGTCGGTGCACCTTCAAATAATATCGTCGCCCAAAACCTGCACCCGATAAGGAATGTAGTTGAAATTCCGGCATTCGGAATGACAAAGTTCGGCGACAAAGATTACCTTTTCAATTTTGGCCGGAACATTTCAGGAGTGTCACGATTGAGAATAAAAGGTACTGCAGGCACAGAAGTACGGTTGATCCACGCCGAACGTCTTTATAAAAATGGCAAAGCCGACATTTCCAATATCGATGTACATTACCGGCCCACTGACGATTCGGACCCGTTTGCAACCGATATTTACATTCTGAGCGGAAATGAGGATGAATTCATGCCCCACTTCAATTACAAGGGATTTCAGTATGTTGAAGTCATCAGCACAAAACCTGTGGAACTGACAAAAGAGAGCTTGACTGCTTTTTTTATGCACAGCGATATTCCGGTTGCAGGTAAAATCAGCTCATCGAACCCCACTCTGAATAAAATATGGGAAGCCACGAATAACTCCTACCTTTCAAATTTATTTGGGTATCCCACTGATTGCCCGCAACGTGAAAAGAATGGCTGGACGGGGGATGCACACATTGCTATCGAAACCGGGCTGTACAATTTCGACGGGATAACGATTTATGAAAAATGGCTGGCCGATCACAGGGATGAACAACAACCCAACGGAGTGCTGCCTGCAATTATTCCCACCGGTGGGTGGGGTTACACCTGGGCAAACGGCCCCGACTGGACCAGCACAATTGCAATCATTCCGTGGAATATCTACCTGTTTTATGGTGATTCGAAGTTGTTGAAGCTGTGTTATGGGAACATTAAAAGATATGTTGACCATATTGATTACGAATATCCGGAAGGATTAACCGACTGGGGTTTGGGCGACTGGGTACCGGTTAAATCAAAAGCGCCGAAAGAGTTCACTTCTTCTCTGTATTATTTCACCGATGTTACTATTCTGGCCAAAGCAGCCAAATTATTTGGCTATCATGAAGATGCTGAGAAATATAAACAATTGGCGGAGAAGATCAGATCGGCAATTAACAAAAAATACCTGAACGAAGAAACCGGAATTTATGGCAGCGGTTTGCAAACCGAGCTGAGTGCAGCTCTTTTCTGGGGAATCGTCCCGGAAAAACTCAGGGGAAAAGTTGCTGAAAATCTTGCAAAACGGGTAATTGCCGACAACAAACATATTGACGTCGGATTGCTTGGAACAAAAACAATTCTAAATGCCTTGAGCGAAAACGGTTATGCAGAACTGGCGTACGAAGTGGCTTTGCAGGAGACTTACCCTTCGTGGGGATGGTGGATAAAAAACGGTGCCACAACTTTGTATGAAAACTGGAATATTGAATCGGGCAGCGACATTTCGATGAACCACATTATGTTCGGGGAAATCGGGGCGTGGTTTTACAAGGGAATTGGAGGTATCTATCCCGATCCGGAAAATCCCGGTTTTAAAAATGTCATCCTGAAACCAAATTTCATTTCTTCGCTCGAACATTTCGAAGCAAGTCACGATGGCCCTTTCGGAAAAATCACATCGGGATGGAAAAAAACGGAAGGAAAAACAATTTATTCGGTCACAGTTCCTCCCAACAGCACTGCATCTCTTTTTATAGATACAAAGGCTGTTCAGGATGTGGATAAAATACGGAAAATGAAAGGTGTAAAATCAGTCGAAATCAGGGAAAAAAATACATTAATAAATCTTAAATCAGGTAATTTTATTTTTAAGATTCAATGATTAAATTTAATTTCAGTCCTTCAAATCTTAACCAATGAAAGCTGCCATAATCGACCTTGGGACCAATACCTGTAATTTACTGGTTGCAGAAATTTACCGGGGTGGATATACCATTTTGCACCAGAGTAAACAACTGGTAAAACTTGGTGATGGGAAAATCAGGGAAAATGAGATCAGCAGCGAAGCTACTTTCAGGGCAATTCAATCATTACAGATTCAAAAAGAAATAATAAAGCAGTACCAACCTGAAACAATCAGGGTAATTGCCACTTCTGCCGTGCGGACTGCAGAAAACAAGATTCAGTTTCTGGAAACACTTGGCGAAAATACGGGCTGGATCGTAAAAGTCGTTACCGGTGAAAAGGAAGCCGAACTGATTTTTGAAGGTGTACTCCTGGCATTCGGAGAATTTGTCAATCCATCCGTAATTCTCGACATTGGCGGTGGCAGTAACGAAATCATTGTCGCAAAAGGAAAAGAGATGGTTTGGAAAGAAAGCCAGCCAACAGGGATGGCAAGGGTAATTACCCGGTATTCCCTTTCCGATCCGATCAGGTCTGATGAAGTAAAAATGTTGCAGGATTTCTTTTTAGAAGCTCACGCTACAGCATTTACCAAATGCCGCGAAGAGAACGTGAAAACTTTGGTGGGTTGTTCAGGGGCTTTCGATACCATTGCCGATATTATCGATTCAGTTGATCCCGGAGTGAAAACAAGAAAACAGCAGAATATTTTGCTGAATGATTTTTATTCGGTTTATCACCTGTTATTGAAATCGACGCGCGAAGAAAGACTTGCCATGAAAGGGATGGATTATGTACGGGTTGATTTAATTGTTCCGGCAGTGATATTGATTGAACTTATGATAACCCGGATCGGAATCGGACAGATAATCCAAACAGATTTTGCATTGAGGGAAGGAGTGCTGTTTGAGATGATGAATGCCGGCAGCCGGGTTTTTCAAAGTCTGTGACAAATTCATTTCACAAATCGTGGAGTTGGAAACTTCACATCCCCGATTATCGCAGCAGCGAATCTGCAATCAGCAAAAACATCATAAAAAGATAAAGCAGGTTAAGCTTGAAAAAAGCCGGACGTACACTTAATTCTTTTTGCACAAAAACTGCAATTGTCAGGGAAAACAAAAGATAAAACGTGTAAAACAAAACCAGGAAAATGATGATCTGGTTTGTAAAAACAAAAAATATTACAAGCAGCGCCGATGCAATTGTTGTCAGAATCCAGGTGTAAGTGATACGTTTGATCTGGCCTTCGTTAAAAATCTGGTTCAGGCTTGGTAAACCTGCCAGTTTGTATTGATCACCGAACATGAGCAGCAACAGCCAGAAATGCGGTATTTGCCCGATAAAGAAAAATGTTGACACCAGTAAAATCATTTCCGAAGTCAGACTGCCGCCTGCACCGGTCCAGCCAATCATTGGCGGAAGTGCTCCAACCATCGAACCGGGAATTACCGCAAAAGCTGTCACTTTTTTTAATGGCGTGTAAACCAGGTTATATGAAAACAGTGTTAACCAACTTATTATTAAGGCGCTGACCGGATTTGTCAAAATTAAAATTACTGAACCTGCTACAGCAAAACCGACTGCCACCAGCAGTGCTCCTTTGCGACTGATTTTACCGGAAGGGATCGGACGGTTTTTAGTCCGTGGCATTTTACTGTCGATTTCACTTTCCTGCCAGTGATTGAGCGCACCTGAACTGCATGACATAAAAAAAACACCAAGAGAAAGCAACCATCCCTGCAAATTAAGTATGCCGGTAAACAAAACATATCCGGTTAAAGCAGATAATGCAACGGGCAGGGAAATACGAACTTTGCCCAATTCGTATATAATTTTCAAAAATGATTTCAAACAGATTATTCCAACGTATTCGTTGCCAAAAATTTAAATGTTAAATGTATCTTTTTTCTTATACTTCCGACTTCTGTCTTCCGACTTCCGACTTTTATTCTATTTCAAAGTTTTCAGGTATTCCACAATATTCGTTACATCAGCATCTGAAAGCTGTCCCTTGTATGAAACCATCAGTCCTTTCATGAATCCCTCAACCACATCGGCATTCGGATCATAAATTGATCGTTTTACATATTCTTCATCCACTTTCACTTTGCGGGTCTGTCCACCGGTTACAACGGTTTGCTCCTCTCCCCATATCCCCTTGAAACTGGGCCCCACCAATTTTGTTCCGTCAACCGTATGACAGGCAAAACATCCGATATTCTGCATGATCTTTTTACCGGTAGCGCCCGGGGTTTCAGCCTGCGCTGAAGCAACCTGCTGCGTTGTATCTGTCATCCACGACTGGAAGGCATTATCGCTCATCACTTTTACATTTGAATACATATACGAATGTTTTAAACCGCAATATTCGGCACAAAAAACTTCGTAAATCCCCTCACGTTCAGGAATAAACCACATAAAGTTATCTTTCTTGTTGGGTACCATGTCCTGTTTTATTCTGAATGCGGGAATATAAAAGCTGTGTATAACATCCATTGCTTTCAGGTTCAACTTTACCGGTTTATCTTTCGGAAGAAAAAGCGTGTCGGTGCGTCTGCCATTTTCATATTCATAACTGAAATTCCACATTCTGCCTATCACTGTTACTTCCATTGCATCTTTCGGAGGTTTTGTCATTGGATTCCATCCGGCCCATCCGTAATAAAACATAACCATGGTGATTATAAAAGGAATAACAGTCCACAGAATTTCCAGTTTGGTACTTCCGTGAATCTGAGTGGCCACAGGATGCCGTTTCCGGTTGTATTTGTAAATAAAAACAATCATTACAACCGTTAAGCCAATCAGAAACAGGAAAGAAATTCCTAAAATTAACAGGAATGCCCTGTCGACTCCATGCACAAAATTGGATGCCTGTGTTATTTCCGGACTATACATATCAGTTATCTATATAAATAATCTAAAAACGTAATTATTATTACAACGAAAAATATGGAAAATACAAATGCCACCATGGCTTTAATGTATTTTTTATCATACTTCAGGTGCATGAAATAAGTTAAAACAAGGAAAGTCTTAATACAGGCAAAAATCAAAGCACCAACTACTGTGTAAACACCCAATTCGATCCTGGTTATTTCGATGGATGAAAAAGTTAATGCTATTAATGCAACCAGGACAATTAAATACACCCGGTAAGGAACAACGTGATGTTTATCTTCCGACATATTTGAGATTTTTTCAGGTTATTAAATAAAACAACGGGAACAGGAAAATCCAGATAAGGTCAACAAGATGCCAGTACAAACCTGCATTCTCCAATAAAGCAGAACGATCCGCATTAACTTTTCCTTTCTGAATTCCAGCCATTGCAAAAAGAATAACAATTAATCCAACAATTATATGGAGTGCATGCAATCCTGTCATTACAAAATACAATCCGAAAAACAGAATCTCGCCCTTTCCGAAATCATTCAGCAGATGCTCCGAACCCGGCCAAATTCCATGTTGAAATTTTACTCCCCACTCGAAATACTTGTTTATAAGAAATGTGATGCCAATCAGCACTGTTATTGTCAGCAGTAACAGTGTCAATCCCTTTTTTTTGAGCTGAATCGCCGAAGTGGACATCGCAATTGTCATACTGCTTATTAACAGTAAAATTGTGTTTATTGCACCAATTGTCCGGTTCAATTCATGGGCTGCCAGATGAAAGGCATCCGGATTCATAAAACGGTAAACAGAATAAACAATAAAAAGCCCTCCAAATAGAAGCAGTTCAGTAAAAATGAACAGCCACATTCCTATTTTGGAAGCTTCGGCATCATAATGAGAGTGCTCAGCATGTGTATTTTGTTCCATAAATTCAGTTTTGATTATTTGTAGTTGTAAGGCCCGTCATCTTCTGCAATAACCGGTATTTCATCAAAATTTTCAAGCGATGGCGGTGAAGAAACTGTCCATTCCAGCGTTTTACCGTGCCATGGATTCATCTCAGCTTTTGGCCCTTTCCGTGCTGAACGGACAAGATTGATCACAATGATTATCAAACCAGTAGCCAATACCCACGAACCGAAAGTACTCAAAATGTTGCCACTGTGGAATTCTTCCATGTAATCGTAATAACGGCGGGGCATTCCCATTATCCCTAGGTAAAACATCGGGCTGTACAAAGCGAGGAATCCGATAAAAAACACAAGCCACCCTGTATTTGCCCATGCTTTGTCGTACATTCTTCCGAATATTTTAGGAAACCAGTAGTGCATTGCTGCAAAAAAAGCGAAGCCTGTTCCGCCAAATACTATGTAATGGAAATGTGCCACAACAAAAGCTGTGTCGTGAACATGCACATCGGTTGCAAGCGAACCAAGAACCAGACCGCTTAATCCGCCAATCATAAAAACAAAAATAAACGATGCTGCCCAGTACAATGGCGTTTGAACATTAATCGCCCCTTTGTACATTGTCGAAATCCAGTTAAAAACCTTTATCGCACTTGGTATTGCCACGATGAAAGTCAGCAATGAAAAATAGTATTGTGCAGTACCGCTCATTCCTGCAGTAAACATGTGATGTCCCCATACAAGATAACCCACAAAAGCGATTGCCATTGTAGAAGCGATAATTGCCTTATAACCAAATATCTGTTTTTGGGAAAAGGTTGGAATGATTTCTGAAATGGCTCCCATTGCAGGTAAAATCATGATATAAACTGCCGGGTGAGAGTATATCCAGAACAAGTGCTGATAAAGAATCGGGTCGCCTCCCAACGCGGGATCGAACACACCAATACCAAAAATACGCTCAAGCGCAATTAAAACAAGGGTAATTCCTACCACCGGCGTTGCCAGCAGCTGAATCCATGCGGTTCCATACAATGTCCAGACAAAAAGGGGCAACTTGGTCCATTTAAGCCCTGGACAACGCAACCTGTGAATAGTAACAAGGAAATTCAAACCAGTTAAAATTGATGAAAATCCAAGCACAAAAGCCCCAAAAACTGCGGGCAGTAAATTGGTTCCTGTTTTAAAACTGTACGGTGCATAAAAGGTCCATCCTGTATCAGGCGCTCCCTTTCCAAACAGAATTGCTGATAAAACCAGCATCACACCAGCTACATACAGGTACCACGATAAAAGATTCAGCTTCGGGAATGCAACGTCTTTTGCCCCTATCATAATTGGCAACAGAAAATTACCAAAAACTGCAGGAAGCCCTGGAATAACCACCATAAAAATCATGATGACTCCGTGCACTGTAAAGGTGGAATTGTAGGTTTGAGCCTCCATTATGGTTTTGCCCGGAGCAAGCAATTCCAGTTTCATTGCCAGCCCGAGCAGGACACCGACAGAAAACATAGTCATTATGGAATACAAATAAAGCAAACCGATTCTTTTATGGTCGGTTGACAGAATCCACCCGAGCAAACCTTTGTACTTTCCTTTGTAAGTCAGGTAGTTTGATTCGTTAGCAGCATGTTCGTTTTGCATAACGCCTAATTTAAAATTACTTTCTTTTTCTTTTTGAAAACCAATATTATTAAAAAGATCACGGCAAAAAACAGGATTAATGTACCGCTTACTTTTGTTACGTTCATGACATAAGTCTGTCCAACCGGATCATAAGAATAACAATAACGCAGAACCTTATTCAATGTCGGTCCTGACTGACCTTTTGATGCTTCAACAATTGCCATTTTCCATTCGAAAGGCAAAAAATACAAACCATTCAGGTATCGTGTTATTTTACCGTCTTTACTGACAACGGTCAGCGAAGCAGCATGTAAAAAGTCATTACCTGTCCGTTTGTATTTAAATCCGGTTGCATTTGTTGCTTTTGCAATGCTTGCACTGTCGCTTGTAAAGAATAACCATCCGTTTTTTGCTTCTTCCTTCTTTGTGGTCATTAAGTTCAGGTAGTTCGCCTTTTTGCGTATTCCTAGTTCAATGGTTTCTGTCGGATCAAAACTAATCGTCAGCACCTGGTAATCCACTCCCGGAACGAGATATGATTTATCCATTACATCTGCAACCGCTTCCATTAGAGGGCTGCATATTCCGGGACAACGAAAATATACAAAATTGATGACCGTTGGTTTGTCAATTATATCTGACAACCATACCTGCTGCCCTTTTTCGTTGATTAATGAAATACTGTCAGGTAAAAATTCATCGAGATGTTCCACCACACCAATTTCAACATCATCGTTAGTGGCTACGGGATTTAATGCTTTTTGCCCGAAAATTAACGGACTGATAATAATAAATAATAATAACAAGCTGATTTTCACAAATTTGGTTTTTATTCCTTTTATAAAATACTTCATTTCAAAAAAATAAACCGAGACTCTTTTAGCTTTTTCATTCTACAAAACCAAAAACATCGATTAATGTTTACTAATATTCACTTTTCTGGTATTTTTTTTAAAAATAATTAAATTCATTTAATCAGAAATTTTTTCTCCCTGACATTTACAATTAGCCGGTTGAATATTCATGAATTTTGAAAAATCAAAAGTGACAAAATAAATATGATTACTTAAAAAATTGATTTTCAGTAAATAATAGCTTATCAGATCATTTCTGAGAAAGAACTGATGCATCGGTATAATTTTAGTCTGACCCCTTTGTTTTTCAATAATTTGGTTCTATAACGATTTGTATGGATAAATTTTTTGGGATTCCAGAAAAGATGAATAAGGTTTTGGTTTGTGGGGTTAAATATTTCCTACTAAGGTTTTAAAGCCATAATAAGGTTTATTTTAATTAAATCATTTATTAATCAGACAATTAGTCGTTTAAAACAATCTGAAACCTTATTTCCTGATGTAAACCTTAGTAGCAATAATCGGCAAAAAAACTGAACCTTATTACATATATGCCGCAGGCAGGCTTAATTTAAATGCCAAAATCTATGAGTTTTATTTAACCTGAAATTACAATACCCACACTTTACTTTATAGAACCAATAATCTTTCATATCAGAGAACTGATGAATTATAAAAAACAGAATTTACACTTCCTGATTTTTGAGTAAAAGATTGAATTCAAATCAAATTTATTTTACATGAATTCTGAGTTAAAACACTCACATCATAAACCTGTTACTTATGTATCAATATTTTAAACCTGCAAAATATTTTATATCTTGAAAGAACAATTTAAAAATCTCATTCTCAGAAAATAAAAGTCATTTTTATCTTTTATTTTCTTCGTCATTAATTTACTTGTAACTTTAATCAGAATAATTAAATTCGTGCAAATTAATCTGTCTTAATCAAGCTTTCACTTCTTCAAAAACAGAGATATATGGAGAGAAATACACGAAGAAATTTTATGAAGACTCTTGGTACAACTATCGGAGTATCAAGTGTAATCGGAGGTTCAGGACTTTTGAATTCATGCACAAAAGTTGAAACCTCAACCGGGGATAAAATCAAACTTCTCACTTCAAGCGGAGAGTTGGTTGAGGTTGACAAAGCGCAACTGAAACCGGCAGATATTCCATCACTTTCTGAAAATCAAAAGAGAGGGAGAAAAGGACTACCTGGTAAAAGCTGGGTAATGGTAATTGACCTGTCGAAATGCAGGAATGCCCGTGAATGCATGAAAGCCTGTCAAAAACATCATCAGTTAAGGCCTGAACAACACCACATGAATGTTTTACAGATGCAGGATGCCGAAAATACAGCGCCATATTACATGCCAAAACCTTGCCAGCATTGCGACAACCCGCCATGCACAAAGGTTTGCCCGGTAAATGCCACATTTAAACGCGAAGATGGCATTGTTTTGATTGACAATGAACGGTGCATCGGTTGCAGGTTCTGTATTGCAGCCTGTCCGTATTCAGCCCGTGTATTTAACTGGTTCGAACCGCGTGATGCTGAAAAGTATGTTGGTGTTATCTATAATATTGAAGCAAACGTTCCGCAAAAGAGAGGAACAATATCAAAATGTCTGTTCAGTGCCGACCGCCTGCGTGATGGAAAACTTCCATCGTGTGTTTCTGCCTGCCCGAACGGGACTTACTGGTTCGGAGACCGAAACGAAGATGCAGTTACCAACGGCACCACAAAAGAAACAGTGAGTTTCAGCGAACTGATTAAAAAGAACGCCGGCTACACCATGATGGAAGAACTGGGAACCAAACCCAGGGTTTATTATTTGCCACCCAAAGACCGGGCTTTCCCCTTCCAGGGTGACATTCAGAATCAGCAAAAATCATAACCTTGAAAATCCGGAACAATGAATAAAATTGAATCACCTGCTGAATCGAGGAAACTACTCAATAAAATACTGACTGATCTTACACGGTCGATTACAAAAAAAGATGAACTGACAAGATTCTGGTTTTTTATTCTCATTATGTTTTTCATTGTGGGCCTCTGGGGATGGATCATCCAGATCAGGACCGGGCTGGGAGTCACCGGAATGCGCGACTATGTTTCGTGGGGAATGTATATTGCCAACTTTGTGTTTTTTGTGGCGATCAGCCTTATTGGTTTCCTAATCAGCTCTGCATTATCGTTGCTGAAAATCAACTGGGCAAAACCAGTTTCGCGTGTAGCTGAACATGTTGCCATAGCTGCAGTTGCACTTGCGGGTATTATTATTGTTATGGACATGGGGCGCCCCGACAGGTTTCTTAATATTTTTCTGCACGGCAGATTTGCATCTCCGATCATCTGGGACGTTACCGTTGTTACAACCTATCTCGCCATTTCCGTTCTGCTTTTTTACATTCCGTTAATTCCTGACCTTGCGCTTTTACGTGACCACATGTCGGGCAGGTTGCCAAAATGGAAAATGAACCTTTACACCATTCTGTCCTTAGGATGGAAGGGAAATCCTGAACAATTCAAAATGGTTTACCATGCGCTCAGGATACTTATGATATTGATTATTCCGGTAGGTCTGTCAATCCACACTGTTACATCCTGGCTTTTTGCAGCAACCCTGCGTTCAGGCTGGGATTCAACCATTTTCGGTCCTTATTTTGTTGCCGGGGCGTTTGTTGCAGGAACAGCTGCTGTAATTATTCTGATGTACATTTACCGGCTTCGTTTCAGGCTGAAAGAGTATCTTACCGATTACCATTTCAGCATGATGGGAAAACTGCTGGTTTTTGTTTGCCTGGTTTATCTTTATTTCAACATAAACGAGTACCTGGTTCCCGGATATAAAATGAGGGAGGCTGAAGGCGCCCATCTCAGGGAACTTTTCATCGGCGACTTTGCTGTTATGTTCTGGTTTTCGCAGATTGCCGGTGTTATATTACCGATCATTCTGCTTTTATTCGGATATTTCAGAAAACCTTTCCCAATCACGGTGATCTCGTTTTTCGTTGTTATTGCCTCTTGGCTGAAAAGATACCTCATTGTTGTTCCCACACTGGAACATCCGTACCTGCCTGTTCAGAACGTTCCTGAAAACTTCATGCACTATTCGCCCACAAGTATTGAAATCATGATCACTCTTTTCTCGTTTGTGTCAGCTATGCTGATCATCACTATACTTTCAAAACTTTTTCCGGTTATTACTATTTGGGAATATGCCGAAGAAAAAGGAATTGACGCTAAATATTTTTCTGAAAAACAGTAAATCAAGAAAATTATGAATATCAAAACCATTTCAGTTTTAGTTATCTTCATCCTGTCAGGTTGGTCAATCCGGGCTCAGGACTGGATTGCCCCCGCCGATCAGAAAAATGTGACCAATCCGCTTCCTTACAATCTCGAAAATGTAAAAAAGGGTAAAGAACTTTTTCTGAAGAACTGTAAATCATGTCACGGCGATCCGGGAAAGAACAATGTTTTGCCGTTGGTTCCTCCACCTGTTGATATCGCCTCGGAAAGAATGCAGAAAAATACTGAAGGAGAAATTTTTTATAAAATCACGAACGGCCGTGGGGCAATGCCACAATTTAAAGCCACTATTTCAGACGACGACCGTTGGAGACTGGTAAATTACATTCAGAATTTCAATCCGAACCGTAAGCCACTTTTGATTAATGCACCTGCCACAAAGGCAAAACTGCTGGCTTCGGTAAATGAACAGGATAAAAAAGTGGAGGTTTTTGCAGAATATCTGAACAACGATATTTATACAAAACTACCCAATGCCGAAGTTACGATCAGTGCCAAAAAGAATTTCGGAAACATCGAAATTGGCAAGGTAAGAACTGATGAAAACGGGCGGGCTGTTTATAATATCCCTGAAACACTGATTGGTGATGAGGAAGGATATGTAAACATTGTCGTAACGCTTGAAGACTCTTACATTTCGGATGTGGTAACGCTTGACCGTGCAAAAGTCGGTCAACTGAAACAGGTGCCGAAACTGATACACAAAGGGGTACTTTGGTCAACAAATGATAATATTCAAATCTGGCTTCTGTTATCATATTTAGGTGTTACAGGAGCTGCCTGGATTACCATTGCTTATGTTATTATGCAACTTTTCAAAATATTTAAAGCAGGCAGAGCTGAATAAAAAATGAATATTTTCTATCTGTTAATAGGGGTGAGTTTACTGGCTGCCTTGATTTTTCTGGCAGCTTTCATCTGGGCGGTAAAAAGCGGGCAGTTCGACGATGACAAAACACCCTCGTACCGGATGCTTTTCGACGATGAGCCGGAAACAACAACGGAAACAGATAATAACAATACAAAAAAAACTAACAAGTGAAACTTATGGAAAATCAGAAATTCTATTATGATAACAAAATAGTCAGGCTTTTCATTCTTGCCACCTTAGTATGGGGAGTAGTGGGAGTACTGGTCGGGGTGCTCATTGCATCACAACTGGCATTTCCGGCATTGAATTTTGGCATCGAATTCACCACTTTTGGCAGAATGCGGCCTTTACACACCAATGCCATCATTTTTGCATTTGTAGGTAATGCAATTTTTGCCGGGGTTTATTATTCAATGCAGAAACTGCTGAAAACCAGAATGTTCAACGATATGCTGAGCCGCATCAACTTCTGGGGCTGGCAATTGATCATTGTTTTGGCAGCATTCTCATTTCTTTTCGGGATTACCACTTCAAAAGAATATGCCGAGCTGGAATGGCCGATCGACATTCTGATCACAATTATCTGGGTGGTTTTCGGCTGGAACATGATCGGGACTGTTATTGTTCGAAGGGTTCAGCACATTTATGCAGCCATCTGGTGGTATCTGGCCACTTTTCTGGGCATTGCCATTTTGCATGTTGTCAACTCTTTCGAACTTCCGGTTACGCTTCTGAAAAGTTATTCGGTGTATGCCGGGGCGCAGGATGCGGTGGTTCAGTGGTGGTACGGGCACAATGCTGTGGCATTTTTCCTGACCACACCTTTTCTCGGGTTAATGTATTACTATTTGCCAAAAGCGGCTAACCGACCGATTTATTCATACAAACTATCGATTATCCACTTCTGGTCTCTGATTTTCCTTTACATGTGGGCCGGGCCTCACCATTTGCTTTACCAGGCTTTACCTGATTGGGCTCAGGCGCTGGGAGTCACTTTTTCAATCATGTTGATTGCACCGTCGTGGGGAGGAATGATCAACGGGTTGCTTACTTTGCGTGGCGCGTGGGACAAAGTTCGCGACAGCGCTGCGTTGAAATTCCTCGTGGTTGCGGTTACTGCTTATGGTATGTCAACTTTCGAAGGTCCGATGATGTCGCTGAAATCAGTCAACCAGATCACGCATTTCACCGACTGGACTATCGGACACGTGCACATCGCAGCAATGGGATGGAACGGTGGCATAGTTTTCGGGATGTTGTACTGGCTTGTTCCAAAACTTTTCAGGACAAAAATTTATTCCGAAAAACTAGCCAACACCCATTTCTGGATTTCAACCCTTGCCATTTTGCTTTATGCAATCCCGATGTACTGGTCGGCTGTCACACAATGGCTGATGCTTCGCGAATATACACCTGAAGGATTTTTAGCTTATCCGAACTTTATCGAAACACTGGCACAAATACTGCCGATGTATTCCATCCGCATTATTGGTGGCGTTCTGTTTCTTACAGGTTTTCTGATTATGACCTTCAACCTGTTTAAAACCATGGCTGCCGGCAGTTTCGAAACCAACGAAGCAGCCGAAGCACCCGCTTTGGTGCAGGCAGGCGCACGAAATCCCAACGCCGAAACCGTTCACCGCTGGCTCGAAAGAAGGGGAGTACGCTTTTCAATCCTTGTTTTTATTGCGCTTGCCATTGGTGGTGCTGTCGAAATTATCCCGATGATTTTAATCAAATCGAATATTCCTACCATCGACTCGGTAAAGCCTTACACGCCGCTTGAGCTGGCTGGACGAGACATTTATGTGCGCGAAGGTTGTTACAACTGTCATTCGCAGATGGTCAGGCCGTTCCGTTGGGAAACCGACCGTTACGGTGAATATTCAAAGATTGGTGAGTTTGTTTACGATCATCCGTTCCAGTGGGGATCGCGCCGTACAGGTCCCGATCTGGCCCGTGCCGGTGTGATGGGTGGCCCGATGTACAAAAATGCTGCCTGGCATTACAACCATTTTATGGACCCTCAGAAAATGAACGAACAATCGATCATGCCTAAATACCCATGGCTGGCTGCCAAAGAAATCGATACCGGCATTATTCCTGCTAAAATCAGGGTGATGCAAACACTGGGAGTTCCTTATCCTGAAGATTACGACCAGAAAGCAGTTGGGGATCTTTTGGAACAGGCCCAGGGAATCAGTAAAGACCTGAAAGCATCGGGCATAGAAATTGCCCCGACAAAAGAAATGATTGCCATGATTGCCTATCTGCATAAACTGGGAAAAGATATTGTTCCGCCACCTGCGCCTGCGGATACGTCAAAAACAGCAGTTCCCCTGAAAGAAGTTACACTTTTAACAAGTAAAGAAGATCTGGATGCGGCAAAAGCCATTTTTACAACTGTTTGTGCCGCTTGTCACGGACCTGAAGGAAAAGGAAAACCGCCAACATTCCCCGATCTTACCGATAATGTCTGGATCAAAGGGAATTCTCCGTCGCAGGTTTATAATTCTATTGCCGAAGGAAGTATTGTAAAAGGAATGATCCCATATAAAACGCAGTATTCTGAAAAACAGATTACGCAGCTCGCCAGTTATGTTTTAACCGTTTTGAATAAAAAATGAAGATCATCAGCAACCTGCTCGAAAACATTGAAAGCATCCGGATTTATTACATAATCGGCCTGCTGATTTTTGTAAGCCTGTTTATTGCCATTTCCATTAAAACCTTGAAAATGCCTAAAAAAGAAGCCGAAAGAATTAAAAATTCGATTTTACAAGATAATGAAACTGATTTTACAAATGACACAGATAAAAACTGAATATTATGACAACAGAAAATAAAACTGAAAACCTGCCCGATCACAACCTCCAGAATCATAATTATGACGGGATCGGTGAACTCGATAACCCGCCGCCATTGTGGATCATGGCGCTTTTCTACATTACCATCGGATTTTCTATCCTGTATGGAGCCTACTTTTTCTGGCTGAAACAGGGCGACAATCAGAATACTGAGTATGTCAAAAAATCGGAGCAACACGACCAAAAATACAATCTGAATAATAAGCCGGCAGGGGAAGTTGTACAACTCACCGATGCCGCCTCCCTCCAGGAAGGCAAAACCATTTTTAAGGAAATGAACTGCTTTGCCTGCCACGGACAGAATGGAGAGGGAAATGCAATCGGCCCGAACCTCACCGATGAATACTGGATTCATGGTTGTAAAATTCAGGATCTTGTGAATACAATCAAAAACGGCGTTCCGGCCAAAGGAATGACGCCGTTTAAAAACCTGCTCAGTGATGAGAAGATTCAGAAAGTGGCCAGTTACGTACTTTCGCTTAAAGGCACCAATCCGCCCAATGCCAAAGCGCCGCAGGGTGTGAAGTGAGAATAAGGAAGCCCCACCCGACACCTCCGGAGTGGAGGAGTAGAAACGGAGGAGGTTACACTTTATAAAAATAAATGAGTTTAAAGAAATCAAGAGAATAAGGAATATCGAATAAGAAATAAGGAACAACGAAGGATTAGCGCAGAGAACATTTTTAAGGATTTACTCATTTCTTATTCCTTATTGGATATTTTACATTCATTAAATAATTCTAAAAGGTCCCTTCCCGGGGATTTAGTGGGCTTCTGATTATGAACGATTCTGACCTTTCATTTCGCGACCGCCCCATTAATCTGGATGAAAAAGGCGGAAGAAAATGGGTGTACGCCAAAAAACCTTCAGGAAAATGGTACATACGCCGCACTATTGTCAGCTGGATTTTACTGTTGTTTTTTGTTGGTGCGCCATTAATCAGGTTCAAGGGGCATCCGTTTATTTTACTCGATATTGTTAACCGGAAGTTTATCATTTTCGGCGCTATTTTCTGGGCACAGGATACTTTTATCCTGGCGCTTTTGATGCTGTCGTTTATCCTTTTTATCATACTTTTTACCGTTACATTCGGGAGAATCTGGTGTGGCTGGGCTTGCCCGCAAACCATTTTCCTCGAGATGGTATTCCGCAAAATTGAATTTCTGATTGAAGGCGATTATAAAAGCCGTTACAAACTCGACAAGGGTTCGTGGACAACTGAAAAAATCGTGAAAAAAACCGCCAAACATGGCATTTTTATTCTGATTTCGGTGGCAATGACCAATGTTTTCCTGATGTGGTTCATCGGTTCGGATGCCTGGCTGAAACTAATTTCGGAACCTGTCAGTCAGCATTTATCTGGATTCATCATCATGTTCCTGGTTTCGGCGGTGTTCTACTGGATTTACTCATATTTCCGCGAACAGGTTTGCACCATGGTTTGTCCGTATGGCCGGATGCAGGGAGTTTTGCTTGATTCGAAATCGATTGTTGTAACCTACGATTACAAACGCGGTGAACCACGCGGCCCGAAAAGTACCGGCGATTGCATCGACTGCCACCAGTGTGTTTCGGTTTGTCCCACCGGAATCGACGTCAGAAACGGTACTCAACTCGAATGTATCAATTGCACCGCCTGTATCGACCAGTGCAACAAAATCATGCAAATTACCGGCAAACCAAAAGGATTGATCCGGTTCGATTCGGAAAAGGGAATCCGCGAAGGGCAAGCAAGTGTTTGGAATGCAAGGAACCGGGCTTACTCGGTTGTTCTGTTGCTACTTTTTTCGTTTTTTGTTTACACACTGTTTTCACGTCCGGTGGTCGAAACCACAATTTTGCGCACACCGGGATTGTTGTTCCAGGAAAATGCCGACAGTACCATTTCAAACGTTTACAACCTGAAAATCGTAAACAAAACACACGAGGAAATGAATCTCGAAATAAAGCTTTTATCGCAGGAAGGAAGAATTCAGATGGCCGGGAACGAAATCAAAATAAAAGACCAGGACATGTTTGAATCGACTTTCATCCTTTTTATTCCGAAGGAAAATATAAAAAGCGATAAAACAGAAGTTGAATTTGGAATCTTCAACAAAGGAAAACTGGTTGAAAAATACAGGGCCACTTTTGTGGGACCTTCAAAATAAGATATTTTGGGTATGAAATTTAATTGGGGAACAGGTATTTTTCTTGTATTGGTTTTATTTCTGGCAGCTTCGGCAGCTTTCATCATTTTTGCTGTAAACCAGGATGTGAACCTGGTGCACAAGGATTACTATGAAAAAGGCGCTGATTATTCCGACCAAATGGCAGTTATTAAACGATCAGAACCTTTCCGGGATAAAATCGTTTCGCAAATGAACGGGAAAAATCTTCAGATTACGATTGATCCGGCACTGGCAGCAGTCATCGACTCCGGTAATGTTGTTTTATTCAGGCCGTCGGGAAGTAAGTTCGATCTTGAATTTCCACTGAAAAAACCGGTGCAGGATATTTTAATTTCCGAAGAAAACCTGATTCGCGGAAGATACATTCTGAAAGCAAGCTGGTATTCGGGCGGAAAGAAATTTGAAACTGACCAGCAGATAAAAATCGAATTATAAAACCAAAAAATACTTATTCATGGCTATCCTAATTTCAGCATTTATCATGGGTTTGATGGGAAGCTTTCATTGTGCGGGCATGTGCGGCCCCATTGCCATCGCCCTTCCGTTGCACGGAAATACATTTTCTCAGAAAATATTCGGTGGAACTTTGTACAATGTGGGACGGACCATCACTTATGGAATAATGGGCGCTATTTTCGGATTGCTGGGACAGGGAATCGGATTACTTGGTTTTCAGCAGATTATATCTGTTCTTATGGGTTCGATAATGATTATTTCCGTGTTTTTTCCTTCGCTGTTTAAGTTTCAGTACCAATTGGATAAAAGCCGGTTTTCGCTTGTTGGCAGGCTGAAAAAGTCAATCGGCGGCCTGTTTTCAATTCGTTCGTTTTCGAGCCTGTTTTTTATCGGACTTCTGAACGGATTGCTTCCCTGTGGCCTTGTGTACATGGCCATTGCCGGTGCTATCGGCACTGGCAGCGCACCGGAAGGGACTTTGTACATGATTTTGTTCGGTATGGGAACCATTCCCATGATGCTTGGCATTTCTGTTGCCGGAAATATGATGAGTCTTGCCGTGAGAAAAAAAATCAACAGGCTGATTCCAATTCTGGTGGTAGTGGTGGGACTTCTTTTTGTTCTTCGCGGTCTCGACCTGGGAATCCCTTTCCTGAGTCCGAAAAAACAAATGATTGAAAAGAAATTTGAAAAAAGCCTCTCCACACCAAAAGATACCGTTGTCATTTCTGAAAAACAGTTGCCTGCGTGTTGCCAGAAACCGGCGACTGATACAACCACAACCAATTAGAATCTATCTTAATTGCAAAAATGGGGTCAATGAACACACTTTTAACGCAAAGCTCACAAAGGGATTACGCAATGACCGCTAAGATTCAAAAATTATCTATCAGGCTTTGTTCCCTTTGCGATTTCTTTGCGTTCTTCGCGTTAAATCTATTTCAATTCCATTGTTGAGAGATGGCGAATTTGGCCAATAACAATACCTGTGTCCACTGCGGCGCCGATTGCGGAAAGAGTCCCGTGATCTGGAACGACCGGAAATTCTGTTGTAACGGCTGCAAAACGGTTTACCAGATACTGAACGAGAATAAGCTTTACAATTATTACAAACTTGAAGAAACTCCCGGAATAAAGGTTGAAACCTCTGAATTTGGAAACAAATATGCCTTTCTTGATAATCCCGAAGTGCGCGAAAAACTGATTTCTTTTACCGAAGGAAACATTTCAAAGGTCAGGTTTTTTATCCCGGTTATTCATTGTGCGTCGTGTATCTGGCTGTTGGAAAATCTGTCGAAGCTCAATCCGGGAATCAGGTATTCATTTGTAAACTTCACAAAAAAAGAGGTGGATGTAACTTTCGACGAATCGTCAATCTCGCTTCGCCAACTGGCTGAGCTGCTTTCATCGATTCATTACATTCCCGATCTTTCTCAAAGTCTGAAAGATAAACCCGACGACAGACAGAGCTACAAAAAGCTGCTGTACAAAATAGGGGTGGCCGGATTTGTTTTTATAAATGTGATGACTTACAGTTTGCCTGCTTACTTTAACGGGCATCCGTTGGACGACAAACTGCAGTCGCTGCTGAGTATCCTGAGTTATATTCTTGTAATTCCCGTGGTGGTTTACAGCGGCAGCGATTATTACATTTCAGCCTTTAAAAATATCCGCAAAAACAACATCAGCATCGATCTTCCCATCGCCATCGGAATTATTGTACTTTTCCTGGTTACCACCTGGGATATATTTTTTACAGGTGGCTCAGGTTATTGCGACAGCATTTCAGGACTGATTTTTTTCCTGCTTGTTGGCAAGTGGTACCAGAGCAAAACCTACGAAGCGCTTTCTTTCGAGCGCAATTACAAATCGTATTTTCCCATTGCCGTAACCAAAATCAACAAACAGATTGAAGAAAGTATTCTGCTCGAAAAAATTGAAGTTGACGATGTTTTGGTAATTCGAAACAAGGAACTGGTTCCGGCAGATTCAGTTTTAATTGAAGGTGAAGGGCAAATCGATTACAGTTTTGTCACCGGAGAATCGAGTCCGGTGGTAAAAAAAGAAGGTGAATTTATTTACGCCGGTGGCCGCCAGATGGGTGGAATCATCAAAATAAAGGTGCAGAAGGAAGTCAACCAGAGCCATTTGACACGACTCTGGAACCAGGATAAAAGCTACGAAAAACCCACAGACTCGATGAAAACTTTGTCGGACAAGATTGGGCAAAGGTTTACCATTGTCATCATCCTCATTGCCATTGCCGGTTTTGTATTCTGGTTTCTGAAAGGCGAAACGCACAAAGCAGTTTTTGTGTTCACTTCGGTGCTGATCATCGCCTGCCCTTGTGCACTGGCGCTTTCCATTCCGTTCACTTTCGGAAACACGATGCGAATTTTTGGCCGTGCCGGCCTCTACATCAAAAATACCAGCGTGATTGAAAAAATGTCGCACATTACAACGGTAGTTTTCGATAAAACCGGAACGCTTACCCGCCCCAACGAAACCCGCACTGAATATGAAGGAACACCTTTGACTGAAGAAGAAAAAACCGCCATTTTTTCGCTCGCCCGGCAATCGACCCACCCGCTGAGCAGCACCATTGCCACATTCCTGCAAAATCAGGATTATGTTTCTCCTGAACATTTTATTGAAATGGCAGGCCGCGGAATTTTCGGAAAAGTGCAAAATCTTGAAATCAGGTTGGGATCGGAAGAGTTTGTTTGCAACCAGGAATCAGACTACCAAAAGAAAACTTCACAGGTTTTTATCGCTGTGAACAACGAGGTGAAAGGCCATTTTACCATTAGCAACCAATATCGCGAAGGATTTGAGAAAGTGATTGAAACACTGAAAAACAGGTATAAACTTTATCTTATTTCGGGCGATAACGATGCCGAAGCGCAAAACCTGGCCGGCCATTTTGGCAACGGTAACATGCTTTTTAACCGGAAACCCGGAGACAAGGCTGAATTTATAAAGCAATTACAGGAAAAAGGCGAAAGAGTGCTGATGACAGGCGACGGTTTGAACGATGCAGGGGCACTGATGCAGGCCGACGTTTCGCTCACGGTTGCCGACAAAGCCTACCACTTTTCGCCTGCCAGCGACGCGGTGCTAGAGGCCGCCCAATTTTCCCGGTTTGCCCGGTTCATCGGGTTTACAAAAACTTCGCTCAACATTGTGAGGCTCAGTTTCATCATTTCATTCTTTTACAATCTGATCGGCGTTTCGATTGCGCTTTCAGGAATACTTTCACCTGTAATTGCCGCCATTCTTATGCCCATCAGTTCGGTTTCGGTAGTGGCATTCGCCACTTTTGCCACCCGGCTGACCGGTCGTTTTAAAATCTGATAAGTGAAAAGATTTCGATTCTCTTGTCTTTTCATACCCAATTCAACAAAATAAAAAACGACAAAAAAATCCTGTTTTTATTTCTGAAAATATCCCTTATCTTCTTAGAAAAATCATTAATTTAGAACGATTCTGTAAACTTTCCGAATCAAACAAATGTTAGATACATTGATTTTGTTTGCAGGATTGGTTTAAGCTGAATTATTGCTGATGGAAAAGAGAAATTTTATAATACAACTCTGGAGGTTTTATGCCGGTGGATTTAAAAACATGAGCAGTTGGGGACGCCAGGTTTGGATTATCATTCTGATCAAGCTTTTCATCATGTTTGCCATCCTGAAAATTTTCTTTTTCCCCGATTTTCTGAAAACCAACTTTTCGAGCGACGAAGAGAGAAGCCGTCATGTTTTGGAGGAAATAACCAACACTAAATAATTCACTATGATTGAAATTGCTGATTTATCTTTAGTTGACTGGTCGCGTGCGCAGTTTGCACTCACGGCCATGTATCACTGGATTTTTGTTCCGCTAACGCTGGGGATTACGTTCATCGTGGCTTTTATGGAAACTTTGTATGTAAAAACCGGAAACGAAGAATGGAAAAAGATTACCAAATTCTGGATGACTCTTTTCGGGATCAATTTTGCCATTGGTGTGGCCACAGGGATTATTCTTGAATTTGAATTCGGCACCAACTGGTCGAATTACTCGTGGTTTGTTGGCGACATTTTTGGTGCACCGCTGGCTATTGAAGGAATCCTGGCTTTTTTCATGGAATCGACTTTTATTGCCATCATGTTTTTTGGATGGAATAAAGTAAGCAAAAAAACGCACCTGCTGGCTACATGGCTTACCGCCATCGGGGCTAATCTTTCGGCGCTCTGGATTCTTGTGGCAAACGGCTGGATGCAAATGCCCCGGGGAATGGTTTTCAACCCTGAAACTGCACGCAACGAAATGCAGAATTTCCGGGATGTTTTGTTATCGCAAACTGCAATCGATAAATGGTTGCACGCCACATCGTCGGGCTTTGTTCTTGCTTCGGTTTTCGTTGTCGGCATTTCATCGTGGTATCTGCTTAAAAAACGCGAAACAAATCTTGCCAAAAAAAGTATCGTTGTGGCATCGGTTTTCGGGTTGCTTTCTTCCATTTACCTGGTCTGGACAGGAGATAATTCGGCCCGTACAATTGCCCACACCCAACCCATGAAATTTGCGTCGATTGAAGGTTTGTACAACGGTAGCAAAGGCGCCGGACTGGTTGCAATCGGTATGTTTTCGTCGAACGTTACCGACCCGACAAATGAAAACCTGAAAGACTTCAGTATGAAAATAGAAATCCCCAACTTCCTGTCGTACATGGCTTTTCTCGATTGGGATGCTTTTGTTCCAGGGGTTCACGACCTGATTAACGGAAACGAAAAATATGGGTACATGTCGGCCAACGAGAAGATTGAACGAGGCAAAGTAGCTATTTCAAAACTCAGTCAGTTTAAGGAAGCTAAAAAAACCGGAAACGATTCGCTGGCAACTGCTTTAAAAAATGAGCTGGTAAGTGCCGATTTTCAGAATAACTATTTCAAATACTTCGGATACGGATATTTTACAGACACCAACGACCTGATTCCCAACGTTCCGCTTACTTTTTACAGCTTTCACATCATGGTTGGGCTCGGATTTTTCTTTGTCCTGCTTTTCATTCTTTCGCTGATTTATGTTTGGAAAGGCACGTTTGAAAAGAAAAAATGGTTTATGAAACTGACTATTATTTCCGTTCCGTTGGCATACGTTGCGAGCCAGGCAGGCTGGATTGTAGCCGAAGTTGGCCGCCAGCCGTGGGTGGTGCAGGATTTAATGCCTACCATTTCGGCTGTTACCAAAATCAGTGCAGGATCGGTAATGCTCACTTTCTGGCTGTTTGCTATTCTGTTTACAGTTTTGCTCGTTGTCGAATTGAAAATTATGTTCCGTCAGATTAAAATTGGTCCAAAACATTAAAAGGAGGGAAATATCATGTTCGAAAATTTATCGATGCTTGCTTTGCAACAATACTGGTGGGTACTGGTTTCGGTACTTGCCGCGCTGTTTGTTTTCCTCACTTTTGTTCAGGGCGGACAAACACTGCTTTACACGATCGCAAAAACCGACGCTGAGAAAACCATCATTCTTAATACTTTGGGAAGAAAATGGGAGTTTACTTTTACCACACTGGTAACCTTCGGAGGAGCCTTTTTTGCCTCATTTCCGCTGTTTTATTCCACCAGTTTTGGCGGTGCTTACTGGGTTTGGCTGGCAATTCTGATTGTCTTTGTTATTCAGGCAGTGGCTTACGAATACCGCAAAAAACCAGGCAATTTGTTGGGTGCAAAAACCTTCGAAATATTTCTGGTGTTGAATGGTTTATTAGGAACAATCCTGATTGGAACTGCTGTTGGAACGTTTTATAATGGCGCCATGTTTTCGCTGAATAACCTTAACCAGGTGCAGTGGCAGACTCCTTTCCGCGGGCTGGAAGCTGTTTTAACATTCCACAACGTGGCGCTCGGACTGGCAGTTTTCTTTTTGTCACGAATTTTAGGACTGCTGTATTTTATTTTTACTGTTGATAATGAAGCAATCGTTACCCGTTCAAGAAAACAAATGCTGGTTAATTCAGCGCTTTTTCTTGTGTTTTTCCTTTATTTCCTGATCTGGCTGATTTTAAAGGAAGGTTTTGCCGTGGCACCGGAAACAGGGATTGTTTCGATGGAGAAATTCAAATATCTGCACAACCTGCTGCAAATGCCGCTTGTGCTTCTGATATTGTTAGCTGGGGTTGCCGGCGTGCTTTGGGGAATAATATCCACCATTTTTATGAACAGCCTGAAAGGATTCATCTTTGCCGGAGCCGGTACAGTTCTGACTGTTTTAGCGCTTTTTTTTGTTGCCGGTTTTAACAATACTGCCTTTTACCCGTCAGTTTACGATTTGCAGTCGTCGCTTACCATTCAGAATGCCTCATCAAGCAAATTCACCCTGACTGCAATGAGCTATGTTTCACTACTCATCCCGTTTGTGCTTGCTTACATCGTTTATTTCTGGCGTGCCATGAACCGGAAAAAAGTAACCGATGAAGAGATGAAAGAAGAATCGCATGTTTACTAAATGAAACACCCTTCGACTACGCTACCAATGACAGATTCTTTTTGCTGTCACCTCGATCCCGATGTTATCGGGAGAGAGGTCTGTTTATTCGAAGAGATTTCTCCTCGCGAACTCGTCGAAATGACAGCGTTGATGAAGCTTTCTGTCATTTTCACATTGTGCCCAATGAAAACTGGGTTGCCACTCAGGGTGACAGTCAGACTGAGACCCTATGTTTGTAAAGCATAAGTCACAAGAAATTAAGTAAAAC
>JBBIPU010000043.1:0-26981 GCA_037442685.1 Draconibacterium sp.
GGGATTCTTCGGAAACGGGGAATCCCTTTTTTATTGTTTCGCCATCTCCTCTTTCAGCCAGTCGGGGCGGTTTGTGGTGATTTTTGTTACTCCAAGCCCGGTCAGCCTTTTTGCTTCCACCGGATCGTCAACTGTCCAAGCAAGTACTTCTATTTTGTGCTCTTTTGCTGCTGCCATCACCTCTTCGTCGATAATTTTATAGTGCAGGTTAACTCCGTCGAGACCAGCTTCAGCAGCTTCGCGTATTTTTTTTGTCAGTCCGGTTTTCGACGAACTCAGCCAGTAGCATTTGTTTTCCGGAAATGTTTTTTTCACTTCAATAATGGTTTTCCAGTCGAAAGCAATAAAAACAATCTGTTTCCTTTTCGGGGTTTTTTCCATAATCCGCTGAAGCGAAGGAATCACTTCCGTGCCGCATTTTACTTCAACAACCAGTGTTTTGCCTTCGGGAACTGTTTCGATAATTTCACTCAGAAAAGGAATTTTTTCACCTTTGTATTTAGCGTCCTTCCATATTCCTGCATCCAGGTCGCGCAATAAAACCGACGGGGTATCCTCAATTGACAGATTTTTCTTTCCCGAACAGGTACGTTTTGTATCGCTGTCGTGAATCACCATTATCCGGTTATCTTTTGAAAGGTGAATATCGCATTCAACAGCATCGGCGCCAAGTTCCCAGGCAAGTTTGGCCGCTGCAACTGTATTTTCGGGAGCAACATAAGATGCACCTCTGTGCGCGATAAACATGTTTTGAGCTGACATATTCAATGCTGATAATAAGAATAAAACCGGCAAAATTACTTTCATTTTCGTCACTTTTTATGTTCCGAAGATAATCAGTTGAAGAATATTATTAATCAGAATTAAGTTAAAAAATGTAGTTTTACCGTTTCTTTGTATCACAATGAAATCAAGGTATTCAACACATATCGGAATTTTTTTCATCAATATTATTGCCCGGTTTCCATTCTGGCTGATTTTCTTTTTTTCCGGTCTGTTCTTTATAATAACTTATTATATTGTCGGTTACAGAAAGAAAGTGGTTTTCAATAATCTGAAGAATGCCTTTCCTGAAAAATCAGGTGACGAAATCAAAATCATTTCAAAAAAATTCTTCCGTCATTTTTGCGACTTTACCCTCGAAACAATAAAAATGAAAGGAATGAAAGCAAAGGATTTTGAAAAACGGATGATCGTCACCAATCCTGAATTGCTAAACACCTTGTTTGATGAAGGTAAAAATGCTATTGCACTGACTATGCATTACAATAACTGGGAATGGGGAACTTTCCTTTCGATGAAAGTGAAACACAAGGTTCTGGCCGTTTACAAACCACTGCACAACCATGTTTTTGATGAATACATGAATAAAATCAGGTCGCGATTTGGCATGGAATTAGTCAGAAACGACCAGTTTCTCAAACGGATTATTAAAGCCGCAAAGCAAAAAGAACTTGTAGTATCGTGGTTTGCAGGCGACCAGACACCACCTGTTTTTCATAAGTCGTGGTTCCGGTTCCTGAATCAGGATGCTTTGTTTTACCTTGGTCCTGCCATCATTTCAAAACGTTTTAATCTGCCTGTAATTTTTCAATACACAGAAAAGAAAGGCAGGGGGATTTACCACACAACTCTTGAAATGCTTGTTGAAAATCCTGCAACTTTAAAAGAAGAAGAAATTATAGATTTATATATCAGGCGGATGGAAAAGTTAATCAGGGAGCAACCGGAGTATTATCTTTGGTCGCACAAACGTTGGAAGCATAAAAAACCTGAAGATATTCCGCTTCAGAATTAAATTGGTAAAAATCATCAGCACCTGAATCAGATGAATAAAACAGCTCTAAAAGAAAAAGATGCGCGTTACAGGGAAAATTTCATTCAACGCACCGGAAACCGTATTCTGGTCAGTATCCTTGTTTTATTGTCATTCCTTCCTTTATGGTTTCTGTTCAGAATTTCGGATCTGATGTATTTGCTGGTGAAATATGTTTTCCGATACCGTAACAAAGTTATCTCAACCAACCTGAAAAATGCTTTTCCCGAAAAGACTGCAGAAGAGATAGCCCGGATCAGAAGCCGCTTTTACCGGCATTTTTGCGATCTTTTTTTTGAGTCTGTAAAAATGTACAGCATGCCCGGAAAACAGATGGACAAACATATTCAGTTTAAATACCCTGAAAATGTAAGTGATATTTATGAAAAAAAGCAAAGTATTGTTATAATGGCAATTCACCACAACAACTGGGAGTGGTGCAGCAGTGTACAGTCGAAAGTAAAGCACCATATTTTAATGGTTTACAATCCGATTCGGGGAAACGAAGCCATGGAAAGGTTTCTGCTGCATTCGCGCGAAAAATGGGGAGGAGAGTGTGTTCCGGTGTACAAAACTGCCCGGACTGTAATTCAACACAATGCAAAAGGAAAAACAACAGGATTGTGGCTTGCTGCAGATCAGACCCCGCCTGCCGATTCAAAATTCTGGACAATTTTCTTAAACCAGGAAACTCCTTTTTTTTCGGGGCCTGAAAAAATTGCGCACAGTACCAACCAACCTGTTTTTTTTCAGCATATAAAAAAGATTGGACGGGGAAAATATGTTGCCGAATTCACTTGTATTTTTGAAAATCCTGCTGAAATAGAACCTAAAGATATTTTATTAGGTTACATCCGCAAAGCGGAAGAAATAATCAGAAAAGAACCCGAGTATTATCTTTGGTCTCACCGCCGTTGGAAACACAAAAGGCCTGACAATATTCCGCTTACTTTATAAAATTTCTTCAAAAAAAGAGGTACCGGAAAATTTACAACCGGTTCAAAGGGAAAGTAATTGTCCGGTTTGATAAATCTGTTTTTTGCCGATACCTCCGAAAAATTTTACTTTCAGTTTTAAAAAATTCCGGGGTTTATTCGTTTAAAAATTTATCAATGTTTTTTGCTGCCACCTTGCCTGCCTCAATGGCATGAACCACAAGACTGGCGCCTCTTTCAACATCACCGGCGGCAAAAATTTTATCCACTGATGTTTGTTTCCATGTATTTACTTTTACATTGCCGCGGGCATCGTACACAATTCCAAGCGAATCCAGCAACCCATTATGAACCGGTTGCGTGAAACCCATTGAAAGCAGCGCCAGATCGACGTTCAGTAATTCGTTTGTACCTTCCACTTCCTGCATTGTAAAACGGCCATTTGCATCTTTTTTCCATTCAACCTGAACCAGTTCCACCTGTTTCAGTTTGCCGTTTTCGCCGATAAAACGTTTTGTGTTCAGGCTCCAGCGGCGTTCGCAACCTTCGAGGTGAGAACTCGAGGTACGCAAAACATTGGGCCAGTAAGGCCAGGGATTGTTTTCCTCCCGCTTTTCCGAAGGTTTTGGAAGAATTTCGATTTGAGTAACCGATCTGGCTCTCTGACGGATTGAAGTTCCCACACAGTCGGATCCGGTATCACCGCCACCGATTACCAGCACATTTTTGTTTTTTGCCAGAATCCTTTGTTCATCGGGAATCGGTTTGCCGGCAACTTTTCTGTTTTGCTGGGTAAGAAATTCCATGGCATAATATACTCCCTCAAGATCGCGGCCTTCAACAGGCAGGTCTCGCGGCTGTTCAGCTCCCATTGCCAGTAAAACTGCGTCGAATTCTTTCAACAATTCTTCTTTTGTTATGTCGAAACCAACATTTACGCCGGGTTTAAAAATGATGCCTTCCTCCAGAAATAACATTAACCGGCGGTCGATCACACTTTTACTGAGTTTGAAATCGGGAATTCCGTAACGCAGCAAACCACCGATTGCATCGTTTTTTTCGAAAACTGTAACCCAGTGTCCGGCGCGGTTTAGTAAATCGGCTGCCGATAACCCGGCAGGCCCTGAACCAATAACTGCAACCTTTTTCCCTGTTCTGATTTTTGGCGGGTTTGGTTTGATGAATCCCGCATCGAAAGCCTGTTCAACTGTTGCACATTCATTCTCACGAATGGTAACAGCTTCCTCATGAATGGCCAGCACACACGATTTTTCGCAGGGAGCGGGGCAAATACGACCGGTTATTTCAGGAAAGCTGTTTGTTGAATGAAGAATAAAATACGCTTCATCTTTTCGTCCGCGATAAAGAGCATCCTGCCATTCCGGTATTTTGCTGCCCACAGGGCATCCCCAGTGACAAAACGGAATTCCGCAATCCATGCAGCGTGAAGCCTGCAGCGCTCTGTCTTCGCCGTTCAAAGTCTGTTCAACCTCACCGTAATCATGAATCCGGTCGTTTAACGGCCTGTATCCCGCATCTTTACGGGGTACTTTCATAAATCCTTTTGGATCTCCCATATCTTGTTTTTCCTACTTTTAATTTTTAACCTGAAAAATTTTATTCGTGACGCGACGGATCATCTTCCGTTAACTGGAGCTTTTTCTGTAATTCCTGTAATTTCAACTCTTCCAGAACCTTCTTGTATTCAAACGGAATCACTTTTACAAACTTTGGAAGGTATTCGTCCCAGTTTGTCAGGATTTTTGAAGCCAGTGTACTTTGTGTGTTGATCAGATGTTTGTTGATCAAATCCTGAAGTTCACGAATGTCAGCTTTATCTTCAACCGGGCTCAGTTCAACCAAACCTTTGTTGCAATAATAATCAAAGTCGCCGTTTACGTCGAGAACGTAAGCAATCCCGCCACTCATCCCGGCAGCAAAATTTTTACCTGTTTTGCCCAAAACCACAACCCGTCCACCGGTCATGTACTCGCAACAGTGGTCTCCGGTGCCTTCAATAACAGCCTTGGCGCCTGAGTTTCGCACACAGAAACGTTCACCCGCAACACCCCTGATGTAGGCTTCACCATTGGTTGCCCCGTAAAACGAGGTGTTTCCGATGATGATATTTTCTTCAGGTTTGAAAGTCGATTCAGGTGGCGGAACGACAATGATTTTTCCTCCCGACAAACCTTTTCCGATGTAATCGTTTGAATCGCCCACCAGTTTGAAAGTAACACCTTTTACCAGGAAAGCGCCAAAACTCTGGCCTGCTGTTCCGTTGAAAATACAGGTGATTGTATCTTTTGCAAGACCTGCTTCACCATACTGACGCGAAATCTCGCCCGAAAGCATGGCTCCCACAGTGCGGTCGGTGTTGACGATTTTCTTTGAAATCCATACTTTTTCACCCGACTGGATCGCTTTACCTGCTTCTTTTAATAATTTAAAATCGATGTGTCCTTCCGAAAGTTTTTCATTCTGATGCGTGTTGCGAATTGCATTTTCCTTTGCTATCGGCGGAACATAAAGTATTTTCGAGAAATCGATGTTTTTCATTTTCCAGTTTACAACTTCCGGATTCAGCTCAAGCAAATCGGTGCGTCCAACAACGTCCTGAAATTTGGTGAATCCCATTTCAGCAAGGTATTCCCTCACCTCACGGGCAATAAACCTGAAAAAATTAATGGCATATTCTGATTTTCCGATAAACCGTTTCCTGAGCTCTTTGTCCTGGGTTGCAATCCCCGCCGGACAAGTGTTCATGTGGCATTTACGCATCATAATACAGCCTAAAACAATCAAAGCCGATGTGGAAAAACCGAATTCTTCGCCACCCAGACAGGCCATTGTTACAACGTCGCGGCCGTTTTTCAACTGACCGTCAACTTGTAATCTCACCCTTCCCCGAAGGTTGTTCAGAACCAAAGTCTGTTGTGTTTCGGCAATTCCGAGTTCAACCGGCAAACCTGCATGTTTGATGGAACTTGCCGGGCTTGCACCTGTTCCACCATCACCACCCGCAATGATAATAACATCGGAAAAAGCCTTTGCCACCCCGGCTGCAATGGTACCTACACCGTCTTCGGAAACAAGTTTAACCGAAACTGCTGCACGCGGATTGGTAATTTTAAGGTCATAAATCAATTGCGCAAGGTCTTCAATCGAATAAATATCGTGGTGAGGCGGTGGAGAAATCAATGTGATCCCCGGCGTAGAATGCCTGAGTTTAGCGATGATCTTATCAACCTTGTAGCCAGGTAATTGTCCGCCTTCCCCAGGTTTTGCACCCTGTGCTATTTTAATCTGAAGTTCGTCGGCATTGGTAAGGTAGTTATTTGTAACTCCGAAACGACCGGAGGCCACCTGTTTGATTTTGCTGTTTCTGATGGTTCCGAAACGTTCAGTATCTTCGCCACCTTCGCCTGTGTTACTGCGTCCACCGATGGTGTTCATGGTCATTGCAAGCGCTTCGTGGGCTTCCTTGCTGATTGAACCATACGACATAGCGCCGGTAACAAACCGTTTCATAATTTCTTCTTCGGGTTCAACCTCTTCAATCGGGATTGGATTCCGTTTCAGGTTAAAACAACCGCGGATAAACGCCGGCTTTTTATTTTGCTGGTCAATCAGCGCACTGTATTCCTTGAATTTACCATAATCGTTTGTACGGGTTGCCCACTGCAAAAGCCCAATGTTTTCAGGATTCCATGCGTGGTGCTCGCCATATTTCCGCCAGGCATAAACACCCCCGTTTTCAAATCTGAAAGGTTCAGGTGTTACTTCAGGTTTGTAAGCCTGTTCGTGGAACATCACCGCTTCGCGGGTGATTTCTTCGAGACCCACACCTCCGATTTTCGAAACAGTTCCGGTAAAATATTTATCAATTACTTCCTGACTGATGCCAATTGCTTCAAAAATCTGTGCCCCGTGGTAACTTCTCAGGGTTGAAATACCCATTTTTGAGAATACTTTCAGCAAACCTTTGTCAATCGATTTGATATAATTTTTACGCGCTTCAACATATTCTTTGGTGATTTTGCCTTCTTTCACAAGGTGATCGATAGCTGCAAAAGCCAGGTAAGGATTAATAACACTCGCACCAAAACCCAGCAATTGAGCAAAATGGTTGATTTCCCGGGCATCTCCGGTTTCAACAATTATACCTACCTGCATGCGCTTTTTTGTTTTAATCAGGTGGTGGTGAACTGCTGCCACTGCCAGCACCGATGGAATTGGAGCGTAATCTTCAGAAATGTCGCGGTCGCTGAGAATGATGTAATTCTTTTTGTCGTCAACTGCTTTTTCTGCTTCTGCAAGCATATTTTCGATGGCATTTTCTAATCCGAGTTTACCGCCGCCCACCGGGAAAACCATTTTAATTACCCTGTGAGAGAAAAGTTCATCTTTCAGGTCTCTGATTTTTCCAAGATCGGTGTTGGTGATGATCGGGCTGTCGAATTTGATCAGCTTGCAATGTGCGGGATTTTCGATCAGCAGATTTGAGCTGAGTGAACCGATATAATTGGTCAGCGACATTACCAGACCTTCGCGGATCGAGTCGATGGGCGGGTTGGTAACCTGTGCAAACATCTGTTTAAAGTAATCAAAAAGTCTTTTGGGTTTGTCGGAAAAAACAGCCAGCGGCGCATCGTTTCCCATCGAACTTGTAGGTTCGGCGCTGGAATCGGCCATTGGCTGGATGATTTCATACATATCTTCCTTCGAGTAACCAAACACTTTTGAGTAGGTTTCAAAATTTTCAATCTGCGACGGAACCCTGTTTTTTACTTTGATGTCTTCCATCACCAGCCTGTTTTCCCTGAGCCACATTTCGTATGGATTGCGGCGGCTGAGCTGGTCTTTTACCTCTTCATCAGGTATGATGATTCCAAGCTGCGTATCAACAAGCAGGATTTTTCCAGGGCGCAAACGACCTTTCACTTTTATTTCCTCCGGATCGAAAGTCTGGACACCCACTTCGGAACCCATTACAATCAGGTCGTTTTTGGTGATTACATACCTCGAGGGGCGCAAACCGTTTCTGTCGAGCGTCCCGCCAATATACCGGCCATCGGAAAAGACCATTGAAGCCGGGCCGTCCCACGGCTCCATAATAGTGGAATGATATTCGTAAAAAGCTTTCAGACTTTCGGGTATCGGATTTTTCTGGTTAAACGATTCCGGAATCATCATACAAAGTGCGTGAGGAATCGAGCGACCAGTCATGTGAAGGAATTCGAGCACATTGTCGAACGATGCCGAATCCGATTTTCCGGGTTCGATCACTGGCAGGAGTTTTTGCAAATCTTCGCCAAAAACCTCAGATTTTAAAAGACCTTCACGTGCCTGCATCCAAAGCCTGTTCCCGCGAATAGTATTGATTTCACCGTTATGGGCAATAATCCGGAAAGGCTGTGCCAAATCCCACGAAGGAAAAGTGTTGGTACTGAAACGCGAATGAACCAGCGCAATAGCACTTTTAAATTTTTCATTTCTGAAGTCGAGGTAGTAATCGCGCAATTGCTGCGGAGTGAACATCCCTTTGTAAATAATCACCTTTGCCGAAAAGCTTGGCTGATAAAAATATGATTTGTTTTTAAGTGCTGATTCGCGAATTTCTTTTTCAGCGAGTTTTCTTACTATATAAAGTTTCCGTTCCAGCGCGTCTTTCTCAAAATTTCCTTTTACAAATATCTGTTTAATAGCTGGTTCGGTCGATCCGGCAATTTTCCCGGGCACTGAACTGTCAACCGGAACATCGCGATAATCCACCAAAGTAATGTGTTCATTTCTAATATGTTTGTTCAGGATTTCGATACAAATTCCAGCTTCAGTATCATCTTTCGGCAAAAAAATAAGGCCGGTTCCATAAGTACCTTTTTCGCCAACATCCATTTTCAGAACATCGATAATAAATTCGTGTGGGATTTGCATCAGCAGACCAGCTCCGTCACCGGTGGTTTTGTCGGCACCAGTGGCACCCCGGTGATCCATATTCAGCAGAACATCGAGCCCTCTCCTGACAATGTCGTGTGAGGGAACCCCTTTGATGTGGGCAACAAATCCAATCCCGCAATTCTCATGTTCATTTGCCGGGTCGTACAAACCCTGAATGTCAGGTAAACTCATTTGCGTTATCTTTTTATATTTTTAATAAGTATCATCACATCAAAACCAGCATACCGGCCTGATTGTCAGTTGCTGTAAATTTGAAAGCAAAATTCTAATTTTCCTTACAAAGTGAAATCAAAATTAGTGAAATACCCTATTTTTCACAATTTAAACCATCGGATTATGTGTTTAATAACATAGTCTTAACTTTTCGGTTTATTCAATGGAAATGAATTTTAATATTTCCGGTAATGAAAGAGAGAAATGACAAAATAAGTTCAATTCACATTCATTTTACCAACAGATTAATTGCTGCCTCCAACTCTTGAAATCTGAATTTCTTTACTTTTTCATCTTTATAATCGGCAATTTTATTAAGACATAAATTACCTATACTACCTTCATGTGTGTGTTTTACTTCCTTAAAAGGTTTAAAATCACCCTTTTCTATTTGTTCTCCTATTATTTTATATGCTTCCCTGAACGGAACACCCTGTAACACAAGCCGATTTACCTCTTCAACACTGAATAGATAATCGTACTTTTTATCATCGAGAATATCTTTTCTGACAATCAGATTCCCGAGCGCCAGTTTAGCAATATTCAAGCAGTCATTCATTTCTTTAAACAAAGGAAGAAATACTTCCTTAATAATTTGCAAATCGCGGAAATAGCCACCGGGAAGATTATTTATTATTCCTGCAATTTGATTCGGGATACCCTGAATCTTATTGCATTTGCCCCGAATCAGCTCAAAAACGTCGGGATTTTTTTTGTGAGGCATGATGCTCGAACCCGTGGTAAATTCGGCAGGCAATCCGACAAAATTGAAATTCTGACTCATAAACAAACATACATCGTAAGCAAGTTTCGATAATGTTCCTGCAAGATTTGCCATTGCAAACGACACTATTTTCTCCACTTTTCCGCGTCCCATCTGGGCGTAAACCACGTTGTAGTTCATTTTTCCGAAACCCAGTAATTCAGTAGTCATCTGGCGGTTGAGCGGGAATGACGAACCATATCCGGCAGCTGAACCGAGTGGATTTTGATTGGTAATTGTATAAGCCGAATGTATCAATTCCAGATCGTCGGTTAATCCTTCAGCATAAGCGCTGAACCACAACCCAAATGATGAAGGCATGGCAACCTGAAGATGCGTGTATCCGGGCATAAGATTATCTTTATTTTCTTCAGCCCTTTGTAATAGTAAATCAATCAGTGCAGAAGTGCTTTCAACTATTTGTTTAATTGCATCTCTTGTAAAAAGTTTCAGATCGAGTAAAACCTGGTCGTTGCGCGAACGGCCGCTGTGGATTTTTTTGCCGAGATCACCCAAAACTTTTGTCAACATTAATTCGACCTGAGAATGCACATCCTCAACTCCTTCATCAATAACAAATTTATTATCGAGTGCCAGTTGATATAACTTTTTCAGCTCTTTCATCAGTTCCGGTAATTCATGCTTTTCAATCAGTCCTACTGATTCGAGCATTGTAATATGAGCCATTGAACCTAAAATATCAAAAGGTGCAAGAAAGATATCGAGTTCGCGGTCTTTTCCCACTGTAAATTCCTCGATGGCCTTATTGACCGGAATACCTTTTTCCCAAAGTTTCATTTTCAACAGATTTGAGTTTTTGCAAAGATATTGAATTCAACCTGAAACGATACTTTTAATTTGATCTTACCTTTGCTTTAATAACTGTTGCCTGGCGTAAATTTACATTTGAGTTTATCTGAAAATTTTACCACTTTTACCACAAGTTTGCATATTTACAAAGACCATCGTTAAAAGGTGATTTCATGTTTCAGAACAAATTAATCCGAATCGTTTTTATTTTTATTGCAATTTCAGGCCTCTGGAGCTATATTTCTGGCTTAGAGATAGATGTAACCCGAGACGCAGGAAAATATGCAACTGTTTCGAAAGAGGTTTTTCAAAATGGCAATTACATCAATTTAACCATTACCGGTGATCCTTACGACCAGAAACCTCCGATGATGTTCTGGCTTGGAGCGCTTGGCTTTTCAATTGGAGGAATATCAAATTTCTGGTTTAAATTGCCATTTCTTATTCTGGTATTTGCCGGGTTTTACTGGGCTTTTCAATTAGGAAAAAGCCTTTACAATAAAAGAGTCGGATATCTGACAGCGACAATTCTGGCATTTTCTGTTATTTATTCTCTGTACAGCATGGATATTCATGCCGACACCCCGCTTCAGGCATTTATTACGCTTGCATTGTGGCAATTATCGGAATTTGTTAAAACCCGGAAAAACAGACACTGGATACTGGGATTCACGGCAATCGGGATGGCAATGTTAAGTAAAGGGCCAATCGGAGCTGCAATTCCGGCTTTTGCGGTTGTAGGGCATATTTTGTTAAAAAAAGATTTCAGATTCCTTATCGATTTCCGCTGGTATTTGGGGATTATCCTGGCTTTTCTGGTGGCAAGTCCCGCATTAATCGGATTAATGAACCAATTTGGCTGGGAAGGCATCAGGTTCTTCTTTTGGGAAAATAATGTGGGAAGGATTACTGGCACTTATGTCAAAGCAGTCAGGGATCCGATCTTTTATATTCATAACCTGCTGTATCTTTTTCTTCCCTGGGTGCTTTTGTTTTTTATCTCCACCTGGTACGAAATCAGAAATCTGATCAAAACCAGGTTTATTTCTGATGAGTATTTCACACTTTCAGGGATCTGGGTGTTCTTTATCATTTTAAGTGTATCGAAAAACCATGCCCCTAATTATATCTTTTCCATAATTCCGTTGATGGCAGTTCTTACTGCAAAATGGATCGATATTGCGATCGGCGACGTCAGGAAATACAATGTTTTTTTCAAAGCGCAATCGTTTATTACAATCTTGCTGTGGTTACTTATTTTTTTACTGGCCTTTTATCTCTTTCCCACTCCGGGCATTTTTTACTGGTTAATTTTCGCATCAGGAATAATTTTAAGCCTGCTGGTAATATTCAGGAATAAAGATTTGCTTGCCCGGATTATTTTACCCTCAATCATTGCTTTTTCGTGTATGATTTTCATGCTGAATTCCTATGTTTTCCCTTATATTTTCAGTTTTCAGGCCCCGCCAAAAGCAGCACGATTTTATACTGAACATGCATCGAAAACTGACAGGCTGTACAACTACAAATACGGCCAGTACGAACTTTTCTTTTACAGCGAACCACAGGCAATTCAGTTAAAATCGGAAGATGAAATGAAAAAAGTCGCTGAAACAAAGGGAAGCTGGATATTCACCGATCCGGATGGGCTGAAGGACATTGAAAAAGCCGGACTGAAACCTGACACAACAATTACATACAAACACTTGTACCTGAACCGGGGAGGGCGGTTTATCAACCCGAAAACACGCGACAAAGTATTGCAACCCATGTATTTACTTTATTTCGGAAATCAATGAAGAGCCTGTTCTCAAATCTCGGAAAAAAACATTACCTGCTTTTAGGAGGCTGGGTGCTTATTAACCTGCTGCAATCGGTTTTCACCAACCTGCATTCCGACGAGGGATATTACTGGATGTACTCGCAGCACCTTGCCTGGGGATTTTTTGATCATCCTCCGATGGCCGCCTTTCTTATTTTCCTTGGCGATTCGTTCCTCCACCATGAACTGGGAGTCAGGTTGCTATTCCTTGTTGTCACCACACTCACAATGGCACTGATTATGAATGAGCTGAATGAACAGAAAGACCTGTTTTTCTTATCAGTATTTATGCTGTCTTTTCCGCTGGTTCACACACACATCGGTGGTTTTTTAGCGCTCCCCGACACACCACTCGTTCTTTTTTCTCTCCTGTTTTATCTTCTTTACCGGAAATTTGCCGAAAATCCCGACCTGAAACAGTCGCTGATTCTTGCCATTATTGCGGCAGCAATGATTTACAGCAAATACCATGCTTTTCTTGTAATCGGTTTCGTGGTGCTTTCGAACCTGAACCTGCTGAAAAACAAATATTTCTGGCTTGTCGCAGTTTTGACATTGATATTGCTTGTACCACACATTTTATGGCAGATTGACAATCATTTTCCAACATTTAAGTACCATTTAAGCGATCGTACAAAACCCATCCGTTTCTGGACAGTTCAAAATAACCTGACAAGCCAGTTGCTGGTTGCAGGGCCACTTTCGGGGCTGGTGGTTTTTTACAGTCTTTTCAAATACAGGATCAATCGCGATAATTTCAGAAGGATGATGATTTTCAACATTCTCGGTTTTTATATTTTCTTTTTTATCATGAGTTTCAAAAACCGGATTGAAGCACATTACACGGTTGCTATCACTCCATTACTGATGTTTGCCACTTATCCAATCATTTCAGAAAATCCTGCATTGAAAAAATGGTTTATCAGGCTTGCGTTCCCGGTTGTTATTCTTTTCTTTCTGGTCAGGTTTTATTTTGCAGCCGATTTTCTTCCGAATGTTGGCCAGGCAAAAATTTCGTTTTACAATCATAAAGCGTGGACCAGCCAGTTTAAGGAAATGGCCGGTGGACGAAAGGTGGCATCGTTTAATAATTTTGCAGTTCCCGGCATTTACCAGTTTTACACGGGCGACCCGGCTGTTCATCTTGCAACACCTGGTTATCGTTATTGCCAGTTCGATCTTTGGAATGAGGAAGATGCGGTTGAAGGCAATCCGGTTTTTGTGATGATCCCCGACAGAATGGACACAACCAACAATTTCACGATAAAAAATGGGAAAAGGATAAAGACAATTGTTATTCCTGAGTTTCAGTCGCTGAAAAACATGAAACCGGAAATAACAGGGGGCAAGGTTGAAAATGACTCGCTGAAAATAAGTATTTTGCTAACAAACAATTCGTTGCGCGACATTTTACTGAATCATCCTTCTTTTCCGGCAGTGGGAATGATGCAGAACAACAAAGAAGTAATGTCATCTTCAGTTTTTTCTCTTACAATGAAGGAGAAATTATCACCCGGTGAAAAAATGGCCTTTGTTTATTCAATTCCTGACCAAGCAATCGATCAGAAAAAGCAGATGATAATATTCACCCAAACTATTGACAGGAACCGGGGACAAATGATCAAAACCAGTTTCGAAGATTTAACAGGCGGGAAATGATTCAGTACCCTATTTTTTCAGAAAATCGTCATGCAATACCTGCAGATATGATTTGGCAAAGTCAAAATCGGGTTTTACATTTCCGTTAACTAAAAAACTTTTAAAGCTGCCGGTATTCTGATCAAAGAAATATTCTCCCTCGTCAGTGACGTATCCCCAACCTAAATCGCACATATAAAAAGCATAAGAAGGCGATGAAAGTATATTGTGCCCGAACATTGTGGGATCGGGTTTCCATCCCATTTGTTTTACCAGTGTTGGTATTAAATCAGTCTGACCGCCAATTTTGTGTATCATCCCGGTATTTTTTACCACACCTCCGGTAAAAATAAGTGGAATTCTATAGGTTGCAGGATCAATAATTTCAGTCGGTCCTGGATACAAATGACCATGATCGGCAGTGATTACGACAAGTGAGTTGTCCCATAATCCAGTTTTTTTGAATCCCCTGATAAAATTACCAAGACAACTGTCAGTGTATGCAACCGAATTTAAATATTTCTCTTCATCATTTTTCGCTTTTATCATCTGAACCGGTACATCGTAAGGAGTGTGGCTGCTCAAAGTATAAACAACTGTAAAAAAGGGCTGCGGTTTGTCAATTTCCTTCAGTACACGCTCAAAAAGATAACCATCGGGTACACCCCAACTGCTCAAATGCCTTATTTCTTTCGGAAAATCATCCTGTCCGGTGATATTTTTGTATTTTCCCAATAAAATGAAGGACTTCAGATTATAAAAATTAATATCGCCACCATAGTAAAATGAAGTCAGATATCCATTTCTGTTAAAATATTCCGACATCATTGTCAGCTTGCCCGATTTGTCAGGTTCGTTTATTATCGAGTGTGTCAGCAATGAAGGGTAAGATCCGAGAATCGCCGCAATCCCGCGATCTGAACGGTTTCCGCTTGCATAATACCGTGTGAAAATCACCGCATCTTTACAAATCGAATCGATGTTCGGACAAATGCCATTTTTTGCGCCAAAAGTTGAGATCACCTTATCCGAAAAACTCTCCAAAATAATCAGTACAACATTCGGCATCCTGTTTTTGTCAATGTCAACAAATAACGAATCTGAATCAACACGTTGATTTTCAAACTGATTAAACTTCCTGTATGCTTCATTTGTATCGAAATAACTGCATGGATTCAGCATAGTCTTTCTCCTTTCGACTGTCTTAAGAAAATGCCATAAAAAATTATATGCCGAGTGATTCGCATACAATTTGTTGCTGAACGATACTGTACTTAAGTTGATGGTTGAAGTACCCAGACCGCCTCGAATTGGAATAAAAAGCACAGCAGTAATAAATAACATTACCGGAAATAAGTACCACTTTTGTTTTGCAGCATCGGAAATGCTTTTTTGCAGAAAATGTTTAAAAAGCCAGTTAAAGAAAACACCGAAAAACAGGATCAGTGCAATTGCAACCAGAACATCAGTAAATGCAATGCTCGAAGTAAGTCCCTGTGGATCGCGCGCATAATCGAATGCTGAAATTCCGACCCGTGTACCCCAGTGACGGTACAATCCAATATCTGCCAAATTGATTAACGTTATGAATATCAACAAAATATAAGTGTATATTTTGAAAATACCATTTAAAATCCGGGGTGTAATTAAAAATGAAAATGACAAAACAATTCCTGGTAAAACCAGCAAATAACTGACCATTGACAAATCCATTTTAAAACCATGTATGAAGATCCCTGAAATTTCCGGCCAGCTCAATGTACTGGTAAGATGATAGTTGTACAGCAAAAAGATAATTTTCGACAGTTCAAAATATGCAAGCCAGAAAAGGAAATATTTAAAAAATGCAATAATTAACTTTTTCATGAATCACAAACCGGATAATACATTTCAAAAATCATTGTAAAGAAATGGTGTAAATGTAAAAAATAAACAATTCTGCAAAATCAATGTGAGAGGGCAGATTTAATTTCTCAGGCATAACAACATAAATACGTCATTTTTCTTTCTTCTGATCTTTAAAATGAACTCCCGGTCTGTAATACCACAATCAATGTATCAAAACCAGCTCATTATTAATAAAATAGACAATTGATTATTATTTATTAATTATTCTGGTAAAATGACACTTTTATAATCATTTTAATACCATTATGAAAGTAAAAACAAATTTTAACATTAAACATTTGTTAACAGATATTAAATTCTGACAAAAAACAATGCTCCATGTTAAATAACATACATATTTTTGATCCATGATCATTTTAAAAAGGGGGAATAAAATTTTTAATGCTTTTTTTTAATAATTACCCCTAATATAAAAGGGGGTAAAAAATTTTAATATGTATTTATTTAATTCTTCAAAATGAATAGAATTTAAAAAACAGAAATTAACTTTTAAAAATTATGACTATGAAAAAGATTTTCAAAACTGCCGCAAGTTTATTGTTGCTAATCACATTTATTTCAAATGCCGGTGCACAGGAAGAATTGAAATGGAACGCTGGTCTTGACATTTACAGCAGCTACATCTGGCGTGGTTTAAAATTTGGGACTGGCGCTGCTTTTCAGCCTTCAGTTGACTTTACCTCAGGAGGATTTACAATTGGCGCCTGGGGGAATTACAGCACCGGCAGCGAAGAAGCCCCTGAAACTGACCTTTATGCAGGATACAATTTTAAACTGGGAGAAAATTCATCGCTGGGCTTTACTCTTACCGATTATTATTTTCCAGGCACTCCTTATTTCGATGGCAATTCACATTACATCGAACCTTTGGTAAGCCTCGGACTTGGAAATTTATCATTAACCGGTGCATACATGTTTTACAATTCTGCATCTAATGGATCCGGCGATATTTATGTACAAGCCGGTTACACCGCAGGTATCGTCAGCCTGACTGTCGGAGGTGGAAACGGACAGTATTCCTTTGAAAAAGAAGATGAAAACGGAAATACACCGGATGACAAATTTGCAATCAGCAATATCGGAGCCGGAATTTCAAAAGAAATAAAGATAACAGACAGTTTTTCCCTGCCTGTTTCAGGATCAGTCATTTTAAACCCTTCCAAAGAGCAATTATATGTAGTTGTTGGTATTTCATTATAACATTTAAAAATAATCAAAATGAAAAAAATTGAAGCAATTATCCGCAAATCGCAGTTTGAAGAGGTGAAGGAAGCTCTTCATGAGGCCGACATCGATTTTTTTACTTATTGGGATGTTACCGGGATTGGTAATGAAGTTTCAGGAGGCATTTATCGCGCTCAGGTTTATGAAACCCGGTTTATACAACGACGCATGATCACATTTGTATGTCGCGATCACTTGGTTGACAATGCTGTAAAAGCAATCATTAAATCAGCACGGACAGGAGAACTGGGAGATGGTAAGATTTTTATATCTGATATCGAAGAATCCATCAGAATCCGCACGGGCGAAAAGGGACCGGAATCATTATTCATTAAAGACTAATTAACAATTAATTATACGATCATGAAAAAGTTATACAAACATATTTCAATAATATTCTTATCAATGGCGGTTTTTGTTTTAATCCCCACTTATCTTACCGCTCAGGATTCAATCACAGTAACAACTGATTCAGTAACAGTTGTAAAAGAAACAGTGGTTGTACAACAGGCAAACCCGGTCATTAAACCAACAATTGACGCAGGCGACACTGCTTGGATGATTGTGGCTGCGGCATTTGTTTTAATGATGACAATTCCCGGTCTTGCATTCTTTTACGGAGGATTGGTTCGCCAGAAAAATGTATTGAATATTATGATGCAATCGGTAATTTTAACCGCTGTAATCACAGTACAATGGGTGGTTTTTGGATACAGCATTGCATTCAGTTCATCTTCAGGTCCGCTCGCGCCTTTCATCGGAGGTTTCGACTGGGCATTTCTGAAAGGAATCGGCATATCCGATCTCAGCCCTTATTTTATTTCTCATTCTCAACCCACTGCCGACGGGGGAACAACCGGGACAATACCACACTTATTATTTGTGCTTTTCCAGGGAATGTTTGCAATTATCACCCCCGCACTGATCATCGGTGCATTTGCTGAACGCATCAAATTCGGAGGATTTCTCGTTTTCTCTGTATTGTGGGCAACATTTGTTTATGATCCGGTTGCACACTGGGTGTGGTCGGGTGATGGATGGTTGTTCAAACTTGGTGCTCTCGACTTTGCAGGGGGAACAGTGGTTCACATAAACGCCGGGATTGCTGCACTTGTTACTGCCCTGTTGATCGGTAAACGAAAAAATTACAAAGGTCACGCCATTCCGCCTCATAATATCCCATTTGTCGTACTTGGAACTGCTTTGCTTTGGGTTGGATGGATTGGATTCAATGCAGGAAGTGGATTAGCCGCTGACGGTTTAGCAGTCAGTGCTTTCCTGGCAACTCATCTTGCTACTGCCACTTCAGCCGCCACCTGGGCCCTCCTCGATTTCATTTTTAATAAGAAATCAACCGTAGTTGGCATTGCAACAGGCGCCGTGGCTGGTTTAGTTGCTATTACACCGGCCGCCGGTTTTGTAGGAGTGACCGGAGCCATTTTAATTGGTTTATTTGTTGCAATCTTTTGCTTTATTATGGTTGGTTATGTAAAAGGCAAATTAGGTTACGATGATACACTGGATGCTTTTGGTGTACATGGTATTGGTGGAATATGGGGAGCAATTGCAACAGGTTTGTTTGCAACCACTGCAGTCCAGAACTATTCAGGTCTGTTTTATGGGAATGCAGGACAATTGGTGACCCAGTTAATTGCAACAGGTGTGACAATTGCCTATTCGGGAGTTTTGACTTTTGTTCTTTTCAAAATTGTTGACAAACTGGTAGGTATTAAAGCAACATCAAAAGAAGAATCAGTCGGACTTGACTTTACGCAACACAAAGAAGTTGCATATACTGCAATAGATTAATTATGATTTTAAATTTCCCTTATTCTCAAACATAATTTATGTCTGTAGCTGTCTGTTAAAAGCCCGCCTTTCGGGGTGGGCTTTTTATTAAAAATCAATCAATTCAAATTAATATTTTTTATCAAAACAGTTTCAGAAAAAAACATCATACGGTCAGAATAGTTGTGTTAGTTTAGTTTGTTTGGAAAATCAAAAACCGGTTCACTCAAAAAACAGTGTCCGGTTTTTTTGTTTTAAATCGCAGAAAGAAATATTACTATTTCAGAAAGCAGTTATTCGAATAAACCTATTTTTGCATTCTTATTTAAAAATTGAGATACAATGATGCAGACCTGGTTTGAAAGTAAAGTAAAATACAATAAAGTATCGCAAAGTGGCAATGAACAACTGGTTACCGATAATTTTCTTTTAGATGCGGTTTCGTACACCGATGCTGAAACCCGCATCATCAGGCAAATGCAGCAAACAGTAAAAGGTGGGGAATTTCAGATTGTTGATATTAAAAAGTCCCGGATTGCTGAAGTATTTCCTTATGAATCAGGAGAATGGTGGTTTAAAGCAACTATCAATCTTGTAACTGTTGATGAAGAAGCCGGAAAAGAAAAAAAGCTCAAAACCTACTATCTTGTAATGGCCGATGATATAAAAGAAGCGCTCGCCAGGCTTGAGGAAAGTCTTTCATTCCTGGTAATTCCGTATGTTGTTTCGGCAGTTGCAGTCAGCACAATTGTTGATGTTTTCCCTTACAATCCTTCCGAATCAGTCATCCCCCAGGGTTTCAAACCCTTAAAAGATGAATCGGACAATTATGATGACGAAGTTAGTGAGGAGTAATATTGAAATGATGTACAATATCAATGCATTTATGCGATTACCATTCAATGGTTTATTGTTAAAACATAATAAGAAGTCAATGCCGAAATGAAAGCAAAGATTTCATTTAATTAACAAATGTTTTTTATTTCATAAAGGCAACAACGGTAATATTTTTCATAACTTGCCCGATAATTAAATCATTACACGTAAATAAAATTCTTTTTAGTTAGAAAACAGTTTGATAATTTATTTGTTGATTTAGTTTAAGTTTCGGATATTTATTTTTCAGTGAGTTGAGTTCAATATAAAAACTTATTTAATAACATTTAAATTCAGATTTATGAAATTAAAATTTTTACATCTTATTGTTTTACTGGCACTGATAAATTTATCAGGATTTGCACAGGTCCCCGACCGGGTCGGAATATGGAAATTTGATGATCCGACTAATCTCGCAAAAGCAGAAACCGGCGATCCTCTTCAGGTAGTGGGAAGTATTCAGGCTGTTGACGGTCCAACGGCAACTAACAAAGCTGCCCGCGTTGATTTAGGTAATTATTTGTCGATGACTCATAAAATTGCGGCAAATGGCGGTGGATCAATGGTCAATGAATATTCCCTTCAAATCGATTTTTCGATACCGGAAGCCGGAATCTGGCATGCATTCATTCAAACCGATCCTGCCAACGCCAGCGATGCTGACCTGTTTTCCAATACGGCCAATTCATTGGGTGTTCAGGCAACCGGATACACTGCAAAAGGCATTTCGGCCAACACATGGTACCGGATGATTGTAACGGTTAAAAACGGTGAATTCTACAGGATTTATATCGATGGAATGCTTTGGCTTGAAGGAACTGTTCAGGATATTGACGGCAGATTTGCTTTAGACAGTAAACTTTTAATTTTTGCCGATAACGACGGAGAAGATGGTACAGTAATCTGTTCCGAACTGGGAATCTGGGATGTAGCACTCGACGCCGAACAGGTGCTTTCGTTGGGAGGCGCCACGGGCGAACGGGTTCCGGTCAGAACAAAACTGGGATGGTGGAAATTCGAAGATCCTGCAAACCTTTTAAAAGCAGAAATTGGTGAGCCTTTAGAGCTTGTTGGCACGCAAACCCAGGTTGACGGGCCGGATGCAGGGAATAAAGCCACAAAACTGGATCCGGGCAGTTATTTAAAAATGATAACCGGTATTTTACCAAATGGTGGCGGAGCTATGGTAAATGAATACTCACTTCAAATCGATTTTTCAGTTCCCGAAGCCGGTATCTGGCATGCATTTTATCAGACCGATCCGGCAAATGCAAGCGATGCTGACTTATTTACCAATGCCAGCAACAACATTGGAACAAGAGCAACAAATTACTCTGCAAATGCCATTGAAGCAAACACCTGGTACAGAATGGTCATCACCGTAAAGAATGGAGAATTCTTCAGAGTTTATATTAATGGGGAACTTTGGCTCGAAGGCACTCCACAGGATATTGATGGCAGGTTTGCTCTTGTTGATAAACTTTTATTATTTGCTGACGATGATGGTGAAGACGGCACAATTTACTGTTCGGAATTAGCAATCTGGGAAGTTGCACTCACCGAGCAGGAAGTGATTGATCTTGGAACAGATCCGGCAAACCAGCTTCCTGAAAAAATGGGAATGTGGAAATTTGACGATTCAAGAAATATTGGCAAGGCAACAATCGGTGAAGATCTTGTAATTTCTGGAAATATTACCTCGGTTAACGGACCGGCTAATGATAATTTAGCTGCCGAAGTACCGCTCGGAAGTTACTTTGAAATGACACATGGAATGTACGGAAATGGCGATGGTTACATGGTAAACGAATACACGCTTCAAATCGATTTTCTTATTCCGGAAGGAGGAATCTGGCATGCATTTTTTCAGACTGATCCAACAAATTCAGGCGATGCCGACCTTTTCACCAATAAAACCAATAATATCGGAACAGCTGCTACTTCTTACTCAGCAGAAAGTATTTCTCCAAATACCTGGTACAGAATGGTTGTTGTCGTTAAAAACGGTTATTTCTTTAAAATTTTTATTGATGGCTCTCCTATTCTGAATGCTGCCGGTCAGCCGGTTGACGGAAGATTTGCACTTGCTGAAAAACTTCTACTTTTTGCCGATGACGACGGTGACGATGGCCTGATCCGCTGCTCCGAAGTAAGTATCTGGGATGTTCCGTTATCCGATGAACAGGTTGCAAAACTCGGCAATGCCACTACAATTCCTACTGCAATCAACGAACTTCAGATCAGTGAGAATAACGATTTAAGCCAGAATTTCCCAAATCCGTTTATCGGAACCACCACATTTAAATACCAGGTAAGGGAAACCGGAAATGTCAGTTTTTATATACTCGATATTACCGGAAAAGTGGTGAAAGTTATAAACGAAGGAACAAAACCTGCAGGTCAGTACAATCTGAATTTCAAATCAGAAAAACTGACTGATGGAATCTATTTTATGCAGATGAAAGCCGGAAAATATTCGGGTTCGCGTAAGTTTATTATCAGAAAATAAAATTTAAAATAAATCACTTTAAAGAGGATGTATCCTTTCAGGGAACATCCTCTTTCTTTAAACCACCAACCATGCATTTAAACGTTAATAATTTGATTTACCTTTTTTATAATTTATTTCCTGATGAAAAGAAAACAGCAACTGTTGTTGATTTTGCTTTTTATTTTTTTCTTTTCGAATTCGTTTGCAGAAATACCTGCCCGTAAAGGATGGTGGAAGTTTGATAATCCGGATGGCCTGACAAAGGCGGAATTTGGCTTCGGATTGCCTTTAGTTCTGGTTGGAAACCAAAGTCCGGAAGCTGGTCCTGAAGACGAAAATGGCGCTGTTCTTATTGGAGTCGGAAGCTATTATAAAATGGCTCATCAGATATCGCCCAAACCCGGCGAAAGCAAAGTAAACGAGTATTCACTTCAATACGATTTTAAGATTAATGAAATCGGAATGTGGCGCAGCTTTTTTCAAACTTCGCTGAACAATGCTGACGATGGAGATCTTTTTATTAATCCAGGCGGTGAAATTGGAGTGGCAGCGGTCGGGTACAGTTCTTCCTCAATTAATTCAAACGAATGGTACCGTCTTTTGGTTTCGGTAAAAAACGGAAGTCAGTTTAACCTTTATCTCGATGGTAAATTGTTGCTGAAAGGAACGATTCAACCTTTAAACGGGCGATTTTCCCTTGAAAAAACCTTACTAATTTTTGCTGATGACAATGGTGAAGACGGTGCAATTTACTGTTCTGAACTGTCAATCTGGGATAAAGCACTTACAGAAAATGAGGCAGCTGAACTGGGAGGTTTTTCTCATTTGCCACCAAAACCCAAAATCCGGATTCCCTACCTTCAAAGTCCCGGGAAATCATCGATGACAGTCTGCTGGCACGATACAAGTTCAGTGGGAACAAAAGTGGTTTATGGAAAAGATTCCACTAACCTGAATATGGAAACACAAGGTACCTCCGAATTCATTACCGATCCTTATTATTGGCACACGGTTAGATTGCTTTCATTACAAAGTGGCACCCATTATTTTTATAAGGTAAACAGCGGAGATAAGTTTTCTGAAACCTTTTCATTTAAAACACTTCCCGATTCAGATTACAATGGAAAACTAAGATTCGTTATGCTTAGCGACACGCACAGTTCTGATACCACAATGTTTGGAAAGATTGCACGGAAAGCCAGATCTGTTATTTCTGAATTGTACGGTACCGACATTGAAAACCAGGTAACAGGAATTATTCATTCTGGCGACATTGTGATGAGCGGAAGTTCACCTGAACAATATTATAAACAATTTTTCACCCCACTTTCAGCGCTAAGTGTAAATATTCCAACCACTGTTGTGGCAGGAAATCATGAAGTTGAAAGTCCGTATTTTTATCAATATCTTAAAGTTGACGAATTATCTGCATATCCCGACGTACCCGATTTGAACGAAAAAATTCTGCAGTTGAGGGTTGGCAATACTTTATTTTTAGGATTGAATACAAATATCACACGTCAGTACGGAACCACGATGACAAACTGGCTCAATGCTAAACTAAAAGAAGCAGAAAACAATGACAGCATCGATTTTGTTTTTCTTTTTTTTCATCATCCGCCAATGTCGGAACTGTGGAATTATACTAACACACAGGATGAAGGAACTGCCTTTGTACGCGATGTTCTGGTTCCGGTAATTAAGAAATACAGCAAAGTGCAACAGCTGAATTATGGTCATACCCATGGTTTTGAAAGGGGAGCCATTAAAAGTGAAAAACCGGGAGGAGATTTCAGAATAATCTGTGGCGGTGGCGGTGGTGGGTACCTTGATCCTTGGGCCGAAGGTGAAAATCGCGATTTTAATGAAATCAACATTTGCATCAGCAATTACATGTTTCAAATACTCGAGATTGATATTGCAGGCAAATCTTATCAGAGCTCTGTTTACAGTCTTGGCACCTTAAATAAACCAAAAGACGGTGAAATGATTGACTTCTGGTATAAAAAAATAAACCAGAAAGCTCCTGAAACACCTTTAATCGAGGATGTTATCCTGTTTAACGATCATGTTCAGATAAGCACTTCTGAATTTTCAGGGATAGATTCTTTGATGACTGTTGAAATTCAGGCTTCCGACAGTTTGGAAAGTTCAGGCATTTTAATGGACACTTTAGTTCAAAAAATGAACATTTACGGAACAGATAATTCTTCAGAACCGGTTGACCTGAATAAAAATATAAGTATGACTCAGTTTAATATTCCATTGAATTTGCTTCCATCGAAATCTTTTAATTTGAAAATCCGTTACAGGGACAATAATTTAAAGTGGAGTAACTGGTCCGAAAAATGGTCCGTTTCTACTACAGGGATAAAAGAGTTTTCACAGGTTGAAAACAATGAGCTTCATTTCCTGAATTTTCCAAATCCTTTCAGAAATAGTACCACTTTTATTTACGAACTTGAAAATGCAGATATGGTAACTTTCAGAATATCTGATACTAACAACAGGATTGTATTTGAGAAAAACCTGGGATTAGTACAAAAAGGAACCCATTCGTTCATATTTTCAGGCGAAAATCTTAGCAATGGAATCTATTTTGGCGAATTACAAAAAGGGAATAAACGATCCGTCAGAAAAGTAATAAAACTTGAATAAGTGTAATGTTTTAAATCAAACTACAGATTTACAAGAACTTTATAAAAATTAAACAAGTCGCGTTTTACAGGATCGAATTGGTAATATGCCATCGCTATCCGGCTGATATCCTGAATAGTAGCATATATTTCCTGAACTTCCTTCTGACCATAGGAATTAAGATGAGCGTCACTTTCAAGAGCTGTGAAACATTCAGCAAATTTGGTTATTTCCTTTGCACAATCAAGAATTTTGGTAATTACAGAGTCCGGGGTATTTTTCGAGAAAATTTTCTTCCGGGTTTCGTCGTCGAGATTTTTAGCAAAAGTGGTTAAAAATTTGTGTAAACTGAGATGATCACCGTTTTTTGCATCACTGAAAAATTCGGTGTAACCATGTTTATCGAAGAAACTTTTCAAAAACTGTTTATCATTCTTAAAATCAACTTTTACCGAAGCCCGCAATACTTTTAGTCCCTGCATTCCGGCGACCATTATTTCGTGCCATTCAACAAACCTTGAATAATCAATCGAATCTTTGCCTTCAATATAATATTTATCGATAGTGTCGTTTATCCAGACATTGAGTGAGGTTGCATATCCCGGATCCCAGTCCTTTCTGATTCGGCCCAACTCATAAATGTTTTCCCTGAAAGTTTTAGCAATTTTCTGACATGCTAAAATTGTAACTGTACTGGTAGGGCAAGCAGCCTTGGTTTCCATCTTTTTATAGTTTTACGGTTTTCTATACAAAGCTACCAACTCAAATCAAAAAAACCTCAGAAAACCCTTTAAATATTGGATGTTATACAGTTATGTTATGAAACTATGTTGAAAAACCTTTTTTCTGTTTTTAAGGATTTTATGCTAAATTTATGAATGTCTTTTCCTTAATTCGGCTACAATATCCTCAATCCGGTAACCTTTATGTGATAAAAGTACAATGAGGTGATACAATAAATCGCCGGCTTCGTAAATGAAATTCTCATCGTCATTTGCCATTGCGCCAATAATTGTTTCAACTGCCTCTTCACCCACTTTCTGGGCAATTTTACGTGTACCACTTTCGAAAAGAGAAGTTGTGTACGACCCTTGCGGCATTTCCCTTTTTCTTTTATCAATAAAATCCTGCAGGTAAGTTAAAAAATAAATATCATTCCCTTGATTAATCTCCTCAAAACAGGTGTCGGCGCCGGTGTGGCAAACCGGGCCAACCGGATTGGCTTTTACCAATAATGTGTCATTATCACAGTCAATGAGCACAGAAACCACATTCAGAAAATTACCCGACTCCTCCCCTTTTGTCCACAACCTATTTTTTGTTCGGCTGAAAAATGTGACCTGCCTTGTTTCCATCGTTTTATTTACCGCATCGGCATTCATAAAACCAACCATCAGCACTTTTTGTGTCTGGTTGTCCTGCACCACTGCCGGAACCAGTCCGTTCAGCTTTTCAAAATCAATCAGGGAAATGTCTTTCAATTCTTTCATCGGTCAAAATTTTGGTCAAAAGTAATGATTCGCTTTTTGAAAATGTTATCTCACAACGATTCCGTTTTCCTTTAAATACTTTTTCAGCACTGGAATGGGTATTTCGTTAAAGTGAAAAATGCTTGCTGCCAGCCCGGCATCAGCCTTTCCAAGTGTGAAAACATCCAGGAAATGTTCCATTTTACCGGCACCTCCTGAACCAATTACCGGAATTTTTAACAATTCGGACAACCTTGCCAGTTGCGGGTTTGCAAAGCCGTTTTTGGTACCGTCGTGGTTCATCGAGGTAAACAAAATTTCGCCTGCACCACGGTTTTCAGCCTCTTTGGCCCACGAAAAAAGCTCTTTTTCAGTAAGAATGCGGCCGCCATTTACAGTCACCGTCCAGTAATCGTTTTCATCAGCCCGCGCATCAATCGCCACCACCACAAACTGGCTCCCGAAATTCAGCGCCAGGTCGTCAATCAGTTTCGGATTTCTCACAGCCGAAGAGTTTATCGAAATTTTGTCGGCACCGGCGCTGAGCAGTTTTTCGGCATCGCTCAACTCGCTAATTCCGCCACCCACGGTAAACGGAATATTCAGGTGGGCGGCAATGCGTTTTACCAG
>JBBIPU010000044.1:0-14411 GCA_037442685.1 Draconibacterium sp.
ATAAATAATTGTAATTTTGTCACAATTTTTTAAGATAGTGTCAGTTAATTTACACTGTCACAACGAATTTTGACATGCATGAATAAATTACTACATCACAATATATTCCGTGAAATATCGAAAGTGGCAGACCAATTGCAAATGGAAACGTATGTTATTGGAGGATTTGTAAGAGATAGTTATTTAAAACGGAAATCGAAAGATATCGACATTGTTACAGTTGGAGATGGTATTGAACTTGCCAGGAAAGTCTCGGAAAACCTTAAAAACAAGCCCAAAGTAAACATTTTCAAAAATTTTGGCACTGCCCAGTTTAAATATAAAGATCTTGATATTGAATTTGTTGGCGCAAGGAAAGAATCGTATAAAAGTGATTCGAGAAAACCGCTGGTGGAGAACGGGACGCTTGAAGATGACCAGAACCGCCGCGATTTCACAATAAATGCTCTCGCTCTCGGATTAAACAGTTCGAATTTCGGAAAGCTGGTTGACCCGTTCAACGGAATAGAAGATTTAAAAAACAAAATCATCAGAACTCCACTTGATCCGGATATCACTTTCTCCGACGATCCTTTACGAATGATGCGAGCCATCAGGTTTTCCACACAGCTTAGCTTCGAAATACATTCCGATACCCTGATTTCGATTGCAAAAAACAAGGAACGGATAAAAATAATTTCAGGTGAACGGATTATCGATGAGATCAATAAAATCATGATGTCAGATAAACCTTCCATTGGATTTTTACTCCTCGAAGAAACGGGTCTGCTGAAAATTATTTTTCCGGAACTTGTTCAATTAAAGGGTATTGATAAAATAAACGGCGTCGGACATAAAGATAATTTTTATCATACTCTCGAAGTACTCGACAATATTGTTCCAAAAACCAATAACCTCTGGTTGCGCTGGTCGGCGCTCTTACACGACATTGCCAAACCAGTGACAAAAAAATTTGTGGAAGGTCAGGGCTGGACTTTTTATGCCCACAACTTTGTTGGGGTGAAAATGATCCCAGGAATTTTCAAACGAATGAAACTTCCATTAAACGAAAAGATGAAGTACATTCAAAAAATGGTACAACTTCACATGAGGCCGATTGTTCTTTCAGAAGATGTTGTCACAGATTCCGCTGTCAGGCGTTTGCTTTTTGAAGCCGGAGATGATATCGACGATCTGATGACACTTTGTGAAGCTGACATTACCTCAAAAAATCACGAAAAAGTCAGGAAATATCTGAAAAACTTCGTAGTTGTCAGGGAAAAGCTGAAGGAAATTGAAGCAAAGGATGCGATTCGGAACTTTCAGCCTCCTGTTACAGGGGAACTGATAATGGAAACATTTGAACTTAAACCTGGCAGGGAAGTTGGAATAATTAAAGATGCCATAAAAGATGCAATTCTGGATGGAGTAATACATAACGATTTTGATGAAGCATTCGATTTTATGCTGAAAAAAGCAGCGGAAATCGGATTGACACGAAAAACTAATTCCCCGAATTCAATTGAAGCATCACCGGCAAATGATCGCTGAAACCACCAATGTACGAATAACCGTAATACGTCCGGAATGGCTTTTTGCCTCCAAATTTCTGATCTTCTTCAAGTAAAAAGGGTAAATTCAGAATTTTTGCATCTTCAGATGAAGTATAACACCCTGATTTATTTGATAATAATGATCCGGAAACTATTATCTGATCAAAAATAAACCATCGAGATTGAAATTTTAAAGTTCCGCATTCATTGGGACTCAATCCCCCAAATAAATTGTAAAGCTGATCTTCGACAACCGGATTTGTCACGATTCCTGCCTTTAAAATCTCAGAAATTGCCTTGTCATCCGGATTATCATTAAAATCGCCCACAATTACAATTTTTGGCGACTTGAATTTCTTATTTAATTCATTCACTTTACTCCTTAAAAGATTTGCAGCTTCATTTCGTAGAACTCTGGTTTCGAGCAAACCTGAATATCTTGAAGGCCAGTGATTTCCAAAAATATGTATTGTGTCTTTTCCATTCAGAATCCCTGAAACATACATAATTTCACGCGTATTAAGGATTTTTTCATTTATAAGAAGTGGATAATAATTATACTCCAGGGGAACAAAACTGTCAGAATTATAAATCATCCCCACATCGATTCCTCTGAAATCAGGCGATTCCTTATGAATTATCTTAAATGGATAAGATTTTAACGGTGTTTGAGTAATCAGCTTTTCAAGTAGTTTCCTATTCTCAACTTCACAAAAAATCACAATGTCAGGAATATTCCATTCCGAAACGTTCACTATTACTTTAGAAATATTAATTAATTTGGCAGAAAGTCGTTTGTTTGTCCAGTGAAGTTCCCCTCCCGGTGTAAAATTATCATCTTCTGTTTCAGAATCATCCAGGGTATCAAAGAGGTTTTCGAGATTGTAAAAAAGTATGGATGATTGCTTATTATTTTGCTGAGGATAGATATTGGTCGAAAAGCAAATTAATAAAAGGAAAACCAGAAACAGCTTATTTCCCATTTTTCTTTTCAATACGCTCGTAAGCACCTAAATCCGGTCCGGCATCAGCATTTCTTTCCTTTCCTAACAGATCGTACGGAAATTGTTCTCCATACAGGATTTTTCCGATATCTTTCGCAGGCGACAAAGTATCTAACTGATAATTATATTCTTTATACGGATCGATAAACAATGGATCATATTCAGGTCCTTTCCAGACAGCTTTGTAATGATCTTTGTTCGAAGTATTAAAAGTGTCGGCTACCTGGATAATACAATTTTCGAAAAAATAATTGAACTTATTCTCATAGTTATTCCCCAGTTCAATTTCCTGCACATTATTTCCATAAACAATGCTGTTCCCAAAAGTTGCTTTTTCCAGATCGCCATTATAACTTGTTTTACCGCCATTCGCATCCTCAATGATTAATACATTCGAGATCACAAGCGATGATGTGGAACGTGCTTTAGTTGAATAATTTCCCCAATAATTGGCAATAGTAGTATGGTAAAACTCGTATTCCCCGCCAATCAAAAGTGCAACAGCATAAAATCCGCAATTAGCCACCACATCATTGTAACTATAAATTTTCGACTTTAATGCAAACAAACCTGCATAAGCCATATTTTCAATTCTTGTATTCGACAGTTTAACCGATGCAAAACCATCCTGTTCAATAGTGCCAACCTGTAATCCGATATTGGCATTTTTTATTACACAATAGTTAAAAATATTATCATGACTTCCTGAAAATAAAATTATTCCATTCCATTGATCAGGTACATTTTCGTACGAATCTTCCAGCCGGTCGGCCAAAAATTGTATCTGTCCCTGTAAAGTCCCTTTTGCTATAATTGTCCCCTTAACATACATTCCGGCTCCTTTATGAAAATATATTTTTGTACCAGGTTCAATTGTCAGTTCCGCGGTACTGTCAACATAAGCATAATCGTAAACTAAATAGGGTTTTTCTGCTGTCCAGGTCTGGGTTTTGATTGTTTCTCCTTTAATCAGTTTGAAATCCTGTCCGTACGCAATTAACTGCACATTCTGAACATTCGAATTGGTTGTAAATTCGATTGAGTCCTGAACAACCATCGGAAGATTTTGCCCGGTAGGATCAATCTTTACTTCCACAAAAATAAATATACTGTCTTTTGCCGGTACTTCGGTTTCAAAGACTTCATTTCCAACTTCACCGTTAATATTCAGTCTGAAACTTGAAAAATCGCCGCCAGCAAGCCGTATTCTTGAAATCAGAATATTTTCGTTGTACGGATTATGAACTGTAAAACGTTGTGTAGTTGAACCGATTGTAGTAAAAATTGTATCGAAAGTAACAGTATCAAGAGAGAACTGAAGTTGGGCATCGGGCGAATTCAAATATCCTTCATCTTCGCATGAAAAAAGCGAGATAACAATTGCGGCTACCGCCAGGAATTGAAGTAGATATCTGGCCAACTTTCTAATTTTAATATAATTAATAACGGCGATGCGAACCTCTTATTTTATAACAAAGATAAAAATCAATTTACAATTTTTAACATTTTTTTGCAATAATTAGAAATGTTAATTTTCTCTTTCCGAAATCAGAAACAAACCTGCAATTGTAATCAATCCATTAATGATCAATAACTCAAATCCAAATTCATACCCATTAAGAATATTATCCGAGTATTTTGAAATTAAATAAGAAATCAGTGGTGAAATAAATGCTATTAAAGGCACCCATCCATCTTTTACTTTTCTTTTTGAATACATTCCAAAAACAAATAACCCTAAAATCGGTCCATAAGTGTATCCGGCAACTTTGAAGACTGCAATGACAATGCTTTCTTTATTTATCGCTTCAAACAACAGAATGATCAGAATTAAAATAACTGAAAACATTAAATGCGACATTTTTTTGATTTTCTGTCTTTTATCTTCAGCAAATCTTTCAATGTTTAAAAAATCGACACTGAAAGAAGTTGTCAAAGCTGTAAGTGCCGAATCGGCGCTTGAATATGCCGCAGCCACAATACCCAATAAAAATGCGATTCCAACCGGCAATCCAAAATAATGAAGTGCAAGCAGAGGGTATAAATCATCGGTTTTTGAAGGAATAGTAATTCCATGGTTATTTGCATAAATATACAGAATTGCTCCCAGACACAAAAAGAGAAAAACTGTTGCCAGAAACAACAAACTGAAAACCACCATATTTTTCTGTGCCTCTTTAATGTTTTTGCAGGTAAGGTTTTTCTGCATCATATCCTGATCCATTCCGACAATAACGATGGTAATAAAGATCCCGGAAATGAACTGCTTAAAAAAGTTATTTCCTGAACGCCAGTCCCAGAAAAATATTTGAGAATTGGGATCATGAGCGACCTCGTTGAAAAAGGTACCAAAATTCAATCCCATGCTTTTCGAGATTTCGACAATGGTAAGAATAACGGCACTTAATAAAAAAATGGTTTGTAAAGTGTCGGTCCACACAATTGTTTTTATGCCACCGCGAAAAGTATAAACCCAGATCAGACCGATTGTGACAGTTACTGTTACCCAAAAAGGGATTCTGAATGCGTCAAAAAAAGCAATTTGCAACACACCTGCCACAAGAAACAGTCGAAATGCCGCCCCGATCAGTTTTGATATCAAAAAGAAAAACGAACCGGTTTTATGTGAATAAAAACCAAAACGCTGCTCTAAAAAAGTATAAATTGAAACCAGGTTGAGCCTGTAATACAGTGGCAATAAAACAGTAGCAACTATCCAGAAGCCAACAACATTCCCGAAAATGAACTGAAGATATGAAAATGCCGAGTTACCAACCTCTCCCGGAACCGAAATAAAAGTTACACCTGAAATTGTAGCTCCCACCATTCCAAACGCGACAAGATACCAGGGAGACTTTCGGTTTCCGGTAAAAAAAGTCTGTGAGTCAGCTTTTCGCGATGTAAGAATCGAAATTCCAATTAAAATCGAAAAATAACCGGCTACAATTCCAAGAACCAGATACGGATTCATTTTTATTCAAAATCGGGGTACAACAAATATTTCTTTCTTATCACTTTATATTTCTCTAAATCAGGCTCAAAGCTTTTAAAAATTTGCTGTTCGCTTTTCCCATCACGAATCATGGAAAGTAATTCATCGTTGCCAGCAAGTGTATTAAACCATTCCACGCGCGTCAGAAATTCAGATTTGTTTTCATACTTTTTATAAAAGTCAATAAAATATTTCAAAGTGAATCTTGGCAGCTCTTTCAAATGACGCAAATCAATTCCGTAACACACTTTTCCCTCGTTAACCGGTTTTACCGCCACTCCCGGAATATTTCGCGGAGTAAATTGAAAATCGCCCAGATTTTTGTTTAAGCCGCCAATCACCTGGAACGGAAAATCGGTTCCTCTCCCAACACTGACACTGGTTGCTTCAAAAAAACAAAGCGACGGATACAACCTCACCGACAAATCATTTGGCAAATTGGGCGAAGGCTGAACAGGCAAAACATATTTGTTTGAATGACTGTAGTTTTTAACCGTAATAACCTTTAAATCACATTTCTTTCCTGCCTTGTGCCATTTTTCACCATCAATCATTTTTGCCAATTCTCCTACTGTGCATCCGTGGACAACAGGAATTGGATCCATCCCTACAAACGATTCAAAACCAGGCTTCAGAACAGGACCGGCAACATAATCGCCATTCGGGTCCGGCCTGTCGAGAACAATTAAATGCTTATTATTTTCAGCGCATGCTTCAATTACCAGGTGCAACGTCGAAATGTATGTATAAAAACGGCATCCAACATCCTGAATATCGAAAATCAAAACATCCAGATTCCCGATTTGTGCCGGTGTTGGTTTTGTTGTTTTACCATACAACGAAATAACAGGTATCCCAGTTTTTTGATCAATTTCGTCGTTTATCTCGTCCCCGGCTGAAAAATTTCCGCGGAATCCATGTTCAGGGGCGAATATCTTTTCAATTTTCACACCTTTTGAAAGCAAAAAATCGACAAGATGAATATTTGAAACAACAGATGTATGATTCACAATCAACCCGACTCTTTTATTCTGAATCAGCGGAAGGTATTTCTCAGGCTGTCCGGCTCCGGTAACAATATCATTTCCAGGGCTGGATAAAAGAAAAACCGTATTAATCAATAAAAGCAAAATTCCCGGATATCCTGTCATGTTTTTTGAATCGTTGTTTAAATTTGCGAAAATACCATTTGAAATTACGTTTCAGGAATTATTTCAGAAAAAACTGTAATTTGCCGGTCAAATAAATCAAAAGAATGAGATTCAGGGGTAGATTGTTTATTGTTTTGTTTTTAGTTACATGTTATGTTTTTTCATTTGCCGGATCGGCTGAACCGCCATTTTTGAAATTTAAAGACAATAAATGGGTGACCGATCAACTGGTGAAAATGACGTTGGAAGAAAAGATTGCCCAGTTGATGACCATTGCTGTTTATCCTGACCAGGGCATTGAAAGCAGGAATAAAATAACGGAACTGATAAAAAACTTTAAACCCGGCGCAATACTAATAATGCAGGGAGATCCCGTAAAAACCGCCGGCTGGATAAACATTTTTCAGCAAAATTCCAGAATCCCCCTCCTTGTTGCAATTGACGGGGAATGGGGGCAGGGCATGCGAACCGACAGCATTATAAAATTTCCATACGCCCAAACAGTTGGAGCAGTTCAGGATTCAGCTTTAATTTATCAGCTTGGAAAAAATATTGCTGAACAGCTTAAACTCTCCGGAATTCATTTAAATCTCGCCCCTGTGGCTGATATTAACACCAATCCTGAAAATCCGGTCATTAATTTCAGGTCTTTTGGTGAGGACAAAAACGAAGTGGCAAAAAAAGCGTGGTGGATTTCGAAAGGAATGCAGGATACCGGGATCATTCCGGTCGCCAAACATTTTCCCGGACACGGAGATACAGACACCGATTCGCATAATGTTTTGCCACTGCTTAATCATTCAAAATCAAGAATTGATTCAATTGAATCGTATCCGTTCAGGTATTTAACAGACAAAGGAATCTCGGGAATAATGACTGCACATCTTAATTTTCCATCGATCGACAGTTCAGGAACTCCTTCTTCAATTTCGAAAAAGGTGGTTGATAATTATCTCAAAAATGAAATCGGATTTAAAGGGTTGGTGGTCACTGATGCAATTAACATGAAAGGAGTCAATACAGAAAAAGGGAATGCTGAAGCTGAAGGGTTAATTGCCGGCAATGATATGATTGAATTTGTGCCTGACCTGCGGAAAGCAATCAATTCAGTTAAAAAAGCTGTTGATGAAGGTAAGCTGACAATGACTGAAATCGATGAGAAATGCACAAAAGTGCTGGCCGCCAAATACTGGGTTGGATTAAACACATACAAACCTGCCGAAACAAAGAATCTGAAAACAAGTTTAAACTCTCCGCTTTTCGAAGTGACAAACCGGAAACTGATCAAAGAATCGCTGACAGTTCTGAAAAATACAGGAATATTGCCACTGCAGGGTCTTGATACACTGAAAATTGCATCGCTGATCATTGGCAGCAGTGAAGTATCCCCTTTTCAGAAAATGCTTGAAAAATATACCCAAATCGACCACTTTGCAATTTCAAAAAATGGCACTGCTGACGAATGGAACAAAATTCACGAAAAACTTAAAAGCTACAACCTCGTGATTTTGGGAATCCAGTCAATAAATCTTTACCCGTCGGGAAGGTACGGAATTACAGATCTCCAGCAGAAAATCACCGAAACAATCGTCGCGGAATTTAAATCAGTAGTGGTTTTCTTTGGAAATGCCTACGCATTAAAATATTTCGAACATGTCCATCAATCCGAGGGCTTGATTTTGGCTTATCAAAACACAAAACTTATTCAGGAACTGGCAGCCCAGCTTGTTTTCGGGGCTTTCGATGCAAAAGGCAGGCTTCCTGTTACAATCGACAACCGGTTCAGGTTAAATGACGGGATTAGTTTCAGCAGAAACTATTGCCTTTCATTTACAATTCCTGAAGAAATGGGGATTAAATCAGAATTGCTCGGCAGAAAAATTGATTCGTTGGCAAATCTTGGAGTCAAAGAACATGCTTTTCCCGGATGCCAGGTGCTTGTTGCAAAAGACGGAAAAGTCATATTTCATAAAGCTTACGGATATCATACTTATGACAAAAAGCTGCGTGTAAAGGAAGAAGATATTTATGACTGGGCGTCGATTACCAAAGTTACCGGTCCGCTGCCGGCGTTAATGAAACTGGTTGACGAACGGAAACTGGATGTTGAAAAACCTTTGAGCGATTATTGGCCCGATTTCAAAAACAGTAACAAGCAAGGAATAAAGATTTCTGAATTTCTTACTCACCAGGCTGGTCTTCCTGCCTGGATTCCCTTCTGGCAGATGGGTGCTGACAAAAAAGGAAACCTGGATCCGGCTTTTTTTAAACATAAGTCAACCGAGGGTTACCGGGTCAGAGTATCCGAAAATCTTTATATAAAAGACGATTTCCGCAAAATGGTTTTCGATACTATCAGAAATTCGAAACTGGGAGAAAAGAAATATGTTTACTCCGATCTGAGTTTCTTTATTTTCCCTGAAATAATAAGTCAGTTAACAGGTGAGAATTACGAACTTTATCTGAAAAAAACATTTTACAATCCACTGGGCGCCAAAACAATAACTTACAATCCATATCTTCATTTCACCCTCAACAGAATTATTCCGACTGAAACCGATGAAGTATTCCGAAAGCAGAATATTCACGGATTTGTGCACGATGAAGGAGCTGCTGTAATAGGCGGAATTTCGGGAAATGCCGGTCTTTTTGGTTCTGCCAATGATTTGGCCACGATTTTTCAGATGTATCTGCAGAAAGGTTATTACGGAGGAAAACGTTACATCTCGGAAGAAACAATAAATATGTTCACAAAAACCTGGTTTCCTGAGAGTGACAACCGCCGGGCTTTGGGATTCGACAAACCTTATTTAAACAATAACGGTAATGGATCGAACGGTTATCCGGCAAAAGGTGTCAGTAAAAACAGTTTCGGGCACTCAGGTTTTACCGGAACTTTTGTCTGGGCAGATCCCGATAACGGATTGCTTTTTATTTTTCTTTCGAACAGGGTTTATCCAACCCGCGAAAACGGAAAGATTTTCGACCTGAATACTCGTCCGGCAATGCTTGAGGAGATTTATAAATGTCTGAAAACCGGGTTGAACTGATTCTTAAAAATTGTTAATGTTTGGCTGGAGACATTCTGTTAAGCACAAACTTATTCTTTTCTTTATATCTATAATACAATTATTTACAAATTAGGGTAAATGGTTTGCTGCTCATATAAAAAATGAATTTTTACCTGTCCTTAAAATACCTCTCTAATATCCTTTTGTTATTAAATTATTAATTCTAATTTTACCAATGAGACATGTTCTTTTTCATAAATCACATAAATTTTTAGCAAAATGACAAGTAAAATAACATTTAACGAGTTGCGAAAAATTAAAGACAGCTTACCTGACGGTTCCATCAAAAAATTGGCGAACGAATTTGCAGTGTCCGAGGAAACCGTCAGAAATTATTTTGGAGGCGCCAATTACACAAATGGAGTTACGGTGGGAATTCACATGGAACCGGGTCCGAACGGAGGAATTGTTCTACTTGACGACACTGCAATCCTCGACAGGGCAAAACAACTTATTGAAGCATAAATAAGATCAACTTAAACAAAAATCTTTTTCCATAATTTAATTAACTGTCTTATTTTTATAAGGCAGTTTTTTTATTGTTCAACTAAACCTTACTCAAAATGAAAAAATTAGTATTCCTTTCCATTTCTGTTACTATTATCCTGATACTTTCTTCCTGTGAAAAACCATGGCAACCGCTGTTCAATGGTCAGAACCTTGATAACTGGGATAAACATCTCGGCACACCGCTGGCTGGATTCGACAGCCTGGCACAACTGGCAACTCCCGAAAATGTATTTTCGGTGGTGGAAGAAAAGGCCGAAAAAGTAATCCGCATTTCAGGAGCCATAAACGCATCGCTGGCAACAAAACAAGAGTTCGAAAACTATCATCTGACACTGGAATTGAAATGGGGAGATGAAGTTTTTACAAGAAGAAACTCCGGGTTGCTTTATCATAGTTACGGCGATTTTGGAGTTGGACTGGGTACCTGGATGAGTTCACACGAATTCCAGCTCTTGACCGGTAGCATGGGCGATTCGTACCGGATGGGAAAATCATATTGCGAAATTCCGATGACAAAAAATACCGAAGGCAAATACATTTATACCAAAGGAGCTGAACAATTACCTTCAGTTCCTGATACCGATACAAAAGTGGTTGCAAAAGATAAAGATTACGAAAACGCCGTTGGCGAATGGAACAAAATTGAATTATATTGTTACGGTGGCACCGCTGTTCATGTGGTGAACGGAAAAGTAAATATGATTATTTATAATTCAGGCAAATTCCTGGGTGAGAATAAAACTGAACCAAACAGTAAGGGAAAAATTCAATTTCAATCTGAAGGCGGGGAACTGTTTTTAAGAAATATTAAAATACAGGCTATTAACAATATACCGGCAGATTTGATTGACTGAGACAGTTTTATCTTTTCCAAAGTTTTAAACTTTGGAAAAGATTTATAAAAATAAATCAGTTTAATATCATCATCTCGGGCAAATATTTCCAGAACCTGCGTGGCATGTGCTGGCGCTGAAGTTTCAGGTTTTTACGTTCCTGAATATTGATGTGAGTAAAGTACGACTTCCAGAGTTTCTGGTAGAACTCCTCCCCTTCTTCCAGAATATTTTCATTCACGCGCCCATTGATCTGACTGAACTCTTTCGCCGAAATTGTCACTTCCTGTGGCTTTTCCTTATCGAACATCACACCGTAATTTCGCTTCAGGTCGAACAGCAGCCACCGCTGGTCGGCAAAACGTTTCTGAAAATGGCCCACCACCAAAGGAATCACATCGTACCGGGGCTCAATGCCACAGAAATAAAGTCCGTCGCGTGTGTGCTGAAATCGTACAAACTGCATCATCCGCATGGCTTCGCGTTTTACTTTTTGCGAAGTTTGTGTCAGGTATAAAACATCGGTATCGCCAAAATCGGTTTCGATGTTAAAATGCTCACTGAAAAGCCTCCTCAGAAAACGGTAAATCTTCATTTCAATCCCAATTTCTTCTGAAAGAAAGGCATAATAGATCATTTGCTTATTTTTACCACTCAGTTTATTCTGAATTCCTTTCCACACACGCTCTGCTTTTTCAGGATTTGAAAAGATATCCAGCTTTTGCGCGAATAAATGTTTCTGTTCCCCGGTGCGTGAACAAATATCCACCGGAAAATTCTTCCGGCTGTAAGTTTCAAAAATGCAGGTCAGGAATCCCTCGAAAGTTCCGTCGTAAGTGTAAATTACCATAATTGCTTTTTTACAATTGAAAACACAAAGAATTGAATCTTTACTAATCGAAAAAATATCAGTGCATCGGCGCCAGAACCGGCTTGTAATCGTTGAAAAAACTCAATTGGGTATCGATCTGTTTATTGTTCCTGCTGACCGATTCTGCAATCAGTTTATGTTTCAATTTTTCGGGTGACCAGTTTTTTGCCGAAGCAGGCAGTTCGTTGCATGTAATAAAATACTTTGCTCTTTTCATAACTATTCCTATTTTTTGCAGGTGATTTGAATTTAATTTCCGGTGACGGCGGGCCAGCACAATTTTTTGCGCCGATTGCACCCCGATTCCGGGAACCCGCAGAATCATTTCATAATCGGCCCGGTTAATATCAACAGGAAAAAATTGCAGGTTGCGCAGTGCGTAACCCAGTTTTGGGTCAATATCCAGGTCTAGAAAAGGCTGATCTTCTGTCAGAATCTCTTCGGCATTGAAATGATAAAACCGCATCAGCCAATCGCTCTGGTAAAGCCTGTTTTCGCGCACAAGCGGCGGTCCTGAAAGCGCAGGCAATCTTTTATCATAAGCATTTACCGGCAGGTACCCCGAAAAATAAACGCGTTTCAGGTTCTGAGTTTTGTATAAACCCGATGAAAGCAGAATAATTTGTCTGTCGGTTTCGGGTGTGGCGCCAATAATCATCTGCGTGCTTTGTCCGGCCTGCGCGAACTTCGGCGCTTTCCTGAACTTTTTTGATTCCTCTTTGCTTGCAATGATTTCATTTCTGATCTGGGTCATCGGAGTAAAAATGGACCGATAGTCCTTTTCAGGAGCAAGCAACCTCAGATTGGGCTCGGTCGGAATTTCGAGGTTGACACTCATCCGGTCGGCCCACAATCCGGCTTCGTGTATCAATTCCGGGCTAGCGCCAGGAATGGCTTTCAAATGAATATATCCGTTGTAATTCTCTTCGAGTCTGAGTTTTTTAGCTACCTGAACCATTCGTTCCATTGTAAAATCAGGACTTTTAATTACCCCAGAACTCAGAAAAAGTCCTTCGATATAATTGCGCCGGTAAAACCCGATGGTTAAATCAACTATTTCCTCCACCGTAAGTGTTGCACGCTGCCTGTCGTTGCTGCGCCGGTTCACGCAGTAAGCACAATCGTAAATACAATGGTTGGTCATCAGGGTTTTTAAAAGGCTCACACAACGCCCGTCTTCTGTAAAACTGTGGCAAATACCGCAGGCAACGCCGGTACCAATTCCTTTGGAACTGTTTTTCCGGTTGCTTCCGCTCGACACACACGAAACGTCGTATTTCGCTGCATCCGAGAGTATTTCCAGTTTTTGCTGAACCGTCAGTTTTTCCATTGTTTTACTTCTTAAAAAATCCCCGCCAACCAACCGGGGATTTGAACCTCAAAGATTTGGGAACTTCGTCCCGGGAATAATATTTTCTCAATTTTTCAATCCGAAAAAGAACTCAGAAAATTGTGATTTCATTTATTTTATTTCGAAATGATAATAATATTATCAACATTTCAGATAATAATTTAATCAAATCTTTTAAATCAAAAACTTTTTTTAATAATTTTGAATAAATTTTTTATCGAAATGAATTTTTTTGGAAGTAACATTAAACTGCTCCGGACAAGAAAAAACCGCACCCAAAATGACATTGCAGCAATACTGAATTTGAAAAGGACAACGGTGAATGCGCTTGAAAACTCGATCAGCCAGCCAACTGTACCTCAGTTACAGGCCTTTTCAAAATATTTTGGAATTGCAATCGACACCCTCATCAACATCGATTTGTCCAACCTTTCTGAAAGCCAGTTCACAGATATTCAAAACGGATTTGATGTTTTTATCAGGGGAAGCAATCTGAGGGTAATTGCCACCACGGTTGACCGGAACAACAGCGACAACATCGAGTTTGTAAACGAAAAAGCGAAAGCCGGTTATGTCACCCGGTTTGCCGACCCGGAATACATTGGTAACCTGCCGGTTTTCCAGTTGCCGTTTTTATCGGGAGAAAAAAAGTACAGGGCGTTTACCATTTCGGGCGAATCGATGTTACCAATTCCCAGCGGATCGGTCGTGATCGGAGAATTCGTCCAGGATTTTTACAATATAAAGAACAACGATGCATGCATTCTGGTAACCCGCGATGAAGGAATTGTTTTTAAAATTGTTGAAAACAAAATTGCGCTGAGTTTTAATCTGCGATTAATCTCGCTTAATCCGGAATTTTTACCATTCGAAGTACCGGTATCAGAAATTAAGGAGGTCTGGAAATTTGTGTGTTACCTGAACACCGAGATTCCGGAGCCTGAAACAGATATCAGGAAAATACTGCAAACCGTAAATGAACTAAAAAAAGAAATTAATGAAAAAATGAGCCGTTAACCAGGAAGTTTAAAAGTAACATCTTCGCTAACGGCTCACTTTAAATCAGTTATCGTTACTATTTCTTTTCAAAAATATC
>JBBIPU010000044.1:14511-26949 GCA_037442685.1 Draconibacterium sp.
TTTCTGTAAGTCTATCAATATCCTTCCTTCACCATTTTCGAAGAATACAGTATCTTTTAAAACGCCTGAACCGGAATCAAGTATATTTCCGATATTGAATTTTTGGTTTTTATATTCAATCCCTCCAGAAGATTCTCCTGTGGCAAAATAAGTTGCCGTAACTTGATTACCCGAGCTCACATCTGCATAATCAGTAGTTAAAGGAATAGTTTTTACGATTATTGTATCAAGACCTGCTCTTTTCAAATATGAAATTATTCTTGATGACATTCTTGGATCAATATCTTCTGTAAACAATGGTTTCGTTTTATAATCCAATGGTTTTAAATCGGCAGTAACAATTTCTTTTGTCCTGACTTCGATTGGTTTATTATCTTTAAAATCATCGTACAATGGTTGTAAAGGAATAACGTCTTCTTTCTGTTCATTTGCAACAGTAATGGCAAAAATCTCAATCTTACTGTTCTGCGGAAGTGTAACTGATTTTGTGCCTTTGGGAAGATCAACCGAATATTTAAACATATAACTATACTGATAGGCATCGTTTGCTTCGGAAGTATGCCGGTGCGAAGCAAACCATGCTATATTGTCGAGCTTGGTAAATGCCGGGTCAATTCTGGCAACTTTCATGTCATTAAAATAAAGTTCCCTGCTGTAGTGTTGACCCACAAATCCTGTCCAGTCCTGAATGCTAATATCCACTTTGCTGCTTCCTGCTTTTAAAGTTCCATTTGTATCTTCTGTAGCAGCAGCCAGCAAATAAAGTTTGTTGTAATTTCCTGAAGGAAGGTTAATCTTTTGTCCTTTTGCTTCCAGCATGTTCTTTGCACCGTCGGCTTTGTTTCCCATTTTAAAAACAATGTCTTCACTGGTAACTTCATCCGGGATCAATTCTGCCGGTATGGTCAGATTATTTGTAATATTACCGTCGGACCGGTTGGTATCAAAACTAATTCCATCCTGATTAAAGGGAAGGCTTACGAAAGCAATTTCGGGCTTTTTAAGTTTTTTTACCGGATTTTCCAACTTAACAGCAAAACTGCGAATCGCAAATTTTCCCATATCAAAGTTTAGTTCACCACCTGAAAAGTCAACAGTACTGATTTTTTGTTCCTGTCCGTTTACTTCGTATGCATCGGTTATTTTACCGGGGAAACTTACGTGAACGTCGTTAACCGGAATACCAAATTTTTCATTCAGCCTGACAATATAATAATCACTTTCTTCAGCCTTTTTTAATGCCATGGCATTTACCTGAGGTGTGCTGATATTCAGCAAAGAAATTTCACGTCCAAGACTTCCGTCATGTTTGGTAGTTTCAAATGCAAGCAACGGATTATTGATGTATTCCCCTGCGAGCGGAGAATTGGCATAAACCCAGTCTCCCACATGTGCATAAATTCCATATTTAAAATCGTGGATTCCCCAATCCTGGGTTCCCTGGTAAACATACGAATTGGCTTTCGGTGTGTACATAAGTGTTAATCGTAAGGTGCTATTGTCAGGTTTGTCAGAACCATATTTACAATCTTCAAGGATTGATACGCCGTAATTATTTGACCGGTCGGTAATATCAATCCATTTTCTTCCCGGAACTTCAAACTTAACTTCGTTATTGGTTGATCGTTTAACCGCAGCAGAATTAAGGCCATACGTAGCGCATTCATTTTCAACTGTAGTAGGGAAAGCAGCTTTTAAACTAACGGCCTTCGACTGCCAGTCGATCTTGTTATCTACATTAATCACTTTACCGGCATCGCCGGCGGAAAGACTGACAACCTGAGTTATCATTGAATTCTGACCACTTTTTGAAATTTCGATAGCAACACGAACCGGCCCGTTTTCAACTACTTTTATTTTAACATCCTTGTTCATGTAATCGAAAGGTGGCAATTTACGGTCATCCCAATCCATATTCCATGCAGGCCATTGAGTTGGAGTTTCCGATTGAAACTCAAGTGTTGCCGGTTTTGAAAGAACTTCTCTGGAAGCTTTTTTATCGTAAATACTGGCAATGTCTCCGTTATGGTTTATTCTTACTTTAAAGAACTTATTTTCCAGTGTCGAATCAGAAACTGATAATTCTGTAGCAACCGGATTATTTGACGACTCGCGGATGTCAAAAACTGCCAGTCCTGTTGGCGGGACTTTTGCCAGAAATATTACCTTCAGTTTATCTCCATTAGCCGATATAATTTGTGACGGTACAACTTCACCTGCTTTGTTATACACTTTTACATCAGCGGGAAGTTTTTTAAAGGTAAGTTCAGCCGTGACAACATCTTCCCTTTCTGAAGCAACCGGGTTGTAAACTACAACTGCACGTCCTTCAACCTGTGTATTTAATAAACCGGCAATACTGCCGACTGAATTTTTCATAACTTCAGAAAATCCGTTCGAGGCAATAAATTCATCGTTCCATGCATAATTATAGGCTTTTGGAATAGAAGTTCCGGGCAGAATATCGTGAAACTGACTGCCAAGAACAAGTTCCCAAGCATTATTCAGTTTTTCCATTGGATAAGCTGCACCACCAAGCCAGTCGGCAATTACAGCAGCCTGTTCGGCCGATTTTGCCAAAACTTCATTTTTACGGTTTGTTCTTTTTATGTACGATTGGGAAGTCATTGAACCTGCGCTATGTTCCGTTAGTAAAAGGTCTCCGGCGTAGGTGGGCAGTTTTTTGCGGATTTCCGGTGTAATATCTTTATAAATCTGGTCGGTAGAGGTCAATATCACCTTAAATTTACTATCGCTGTTTTTTACACTACCTACAGCATTAATTACATCAGCTTCACGGGGTGCTCCGCCAACATCTCCGGTTCCGTAATAACGATAGTCAAACGAAATACCGTATTTATTAATATCGTCCTGCAACCTTGCATTCCAGGTACTGTCCCTGTCGAGTCGCGGAATAACACCTCCGCTGTAACTTGTTGCATTTAATGCCGACATTAAACCTTTTCCATCCGGGCCAACCCAAATTCCAAAATTAAAAGGTATTCCATTGGCAGACCTCCACGAAAGTTTTTGGGTGGAAAATCCAAGCAGACCTGCGTGGTTCCATACCTGCGGCATGGTAGCAACAAACCCAAAACAGTCGGGAAGCATGTAATCAACGCTCTGCTTGTTGAATTCCCGTTTAAAATACAAATTCCCATATAGAACCTGGCGAAGAACAGATTCAGATGACGAAACATTTACCTCTCCCTCATCCACTGAAGAACCTGAAATATACCACCGTCCCTGTTCGATATAATCTTTTACTTTTTTATAAGATTCCGGATAATACTCCTTCATCATTTTATATCTGCGTGAACCTGTAAAATTGAATACGTAATCGGGGTATTTTTCAAAAAGTTTGAAATTATCAGCCATGGTGTTCCAGATATACTGGTTGATGGTTGTCGGATAATCCCAGTTCCATTCCGAATCGAGATGGGCATAGCCAATGGTATATAGCACTTTTTCCTTCGACATATCGTATTTTTCACGACTTTTTAATGGTTGCGCATTTGAAAACAGCGCCACAAAAATTCCCAGAACGAGCAAACAGGTCTTGTTTTTCATTTTTATAATTTTAGTTGGTTTTTTTTATTAAACTGATGAAGTTAAAAAATTTCCGCACACGACAGGTATAAACTTCTTTTATTCTGATTTCAATTTCAGTGTTCTGCAATCCTACTCCGATCAAAAAATAACATGATGGTTTAACGGGCATCACAGAAAAAGTAATTAAAATTCAAGCTGAAAGCAAAAACATGGTTTTAAAATCCTGAAACAAAGTTGTTTTTACTTCAAGGTCAACGGGAAAATGAGTCTGTCGGTGAAAATAAAAATTCCGACACTATATATTTTGTAACTTTGGTTGGATAATGAAAGAAAATGCAGGAAGCACTGTACTATACCAAACTTGAACACCAGGAAATCCGGTGCGATCTTTGCCCCTGGAACTGCATGCTGAAACCCGGGCAAACGGGTAGCTGTAAAGTTCGCATTAATATTGATGGCAAGCTTATTACACAGGTTTACAACAAAATAGCCGCTTTCGGAATCGATCCGATCGAAAAAAAACCACTTTATCATTTTTACCCTGAAACGAGCATTCTCTCAGTTGGAGAGGTGGGTTGCAACCTTCACTGCAGCTTTTGCCAGAACCACAGGATATCGCAATGTTTTGCTTCCGGATTTACAGGATTCCAGGAAGTTACTTCAACGCAACTGGTTGCCAGGGCATTGAAAACACCGGAGAACATCGGAATTGCATACACCTACAACGAACCTTTCACTTTTTACGAATTCATGCTCGAAACAGCGGAACTGGCGCGTAAAAATAATTTGAAAAACGTTTTGGTTTCGAACGGTTATATTAATCCTGAACCGCTGAAAAAGATTCTTCCTGTTATCGATGCATTCAACATCGATTTAAAAGCTTTTACTGAAGAATTTTATCAGAAGCAAACCAAAGGTAAACTTGAACCTGTTCTGCAAACCTTGAAAATTATCGCCGCCAGCCATGCTCATCTCGAAATTACAAACCTTATTATTCCCGGATTAAATGACGATGAAAAGCGGTTTGAAGAGATGACAAAATGGATTGCCGACAGCCTGGGAAATGAAGTCCCGCTGCACCTTTCGCGTTATTTCCCGCAACACAAATTAAATCTGCCTACCACACCTGTTGAAAAACTTGAAGCGCTTTACGATATTGCAAAAAAACATCTGAAACATGTTTATCTTGGAAATGTAAACGACGAAAAACATTCATCTACGTTTTGCCCCGGTTGCGGAAATGCAGTTATAACACGAAACCGTTATTTTTCTTACAAAGAAGGAATGAATAAAGATGGTACATGCAAAAACTGCGGGAAAAAGCTGAATATCATTTGCTGAAAAAAATGCGGAGTTATTTTTAATTATTACTTTGATTCTGACAATATGATTATCAAAGAATTAAAAAAAGCCATCAATTATGTTTTAAACCAGAATAATACACTAATTTCTGTTACTTTTGACACTTAAAATTATTTTGAATGAAGTTTTCGGAACTGGGCATACACGATGATCTGCTGGATGCGATATTTTATATGGGATTTAAAGAAGCCACGCCAATCCAGGAACAGGCAATCCCGATTATTTTAGATGGAAAAGACCTGATTGCATGTGCACAGACCGGAACAGGAAAAACAGCAGCATATTTACTCCCGATTCTTGATCTGATAACCGGGTTACCTGCCGGTGAAACTTCTACCCTGGTTATGGTTCCCACGCGCGAACTGGCTATTCAAATCGATCAGCAGGTACAGGGAATTGGTTACAATATGGGAATTCATTCGATTGCCATTTACGGTGGCGGTGACGGCGACGACTGGGGACAACAAAAAATTGCGCTTACCAAAGGAGCCGACATTATTATTGCCACTCCCGGAAAACTCATTTCGCATCTGAACCTCGGATATGTTAAATTCGACACCATAAAATTTCTTATTCTCGACGAAGCTGACAGGATGCTGGACATCGGATTTTATGACGACATTGTTAAAATCATTTCATACCTGCCGAAAAATCGTCAAACCCTCATGTTCAGCGCAACAATGGCTCCAAAAATCAGGAATCTTGCTTCGCAGGTACTCATCGATCCTGCAGAAATTAACATTTCCATCTCGAAACCTGCTGAAGGAGTTTTACAGGCAGCTTACCTGATTTACAACCAGCAAAAAAATGACCTGATCAGTCATCTGATATCTGAAAACCACGATTATAAAAGTATTCTGATTTTCTGCTCAACCAAAAAAGCTGTCAGCGATTTGACCCGGGTACTGAAGAAACAAAAGTTATCTGTCGAGGCCATTTCTTCTGATCTTGAGCAAGCCCGGCGCGAAGAAGTTTTACAGGGATTCCGTTCAAAACAGACGAGGATACTGGTGGCAACCGATGTAATGAGCCGCGGCATTGACATCAAAGACATCGATCTTGTGATCAATTTCGATGTACCTCAAGATGCAGAAGATTACGTTCACCGTGTTGGCCGCACTGCCCGTGCCGATGCAACCGGGGTTGCCCTTACTTTGGTAAATGAGGACGACATGTTCAATTTTCACCGTATTGAACAACTGATTGAACGCGAAGTTTTTAAAATACCACTGCCATCACATTTCGGTGAAGGACCTGAATGGAAAATCAAAAAAAGTTTTAAAAGACGGCCACATAAAAGTGGATTTCATAAATCGGAAAAAGGAGGAACTCCGGCTCGTAATTTTAAAGGCCGGCCACATAAACATTAATACCTGATTTTAAATTATTTGTCTGGTCTTCTTATTTTTCTTAACTTTATTAAACTTTAAAAACCGGAGTTATGAAAACAAAGCTTCTTTTCTTCATTTATCTGGTGTTCCTTTCGTCATTTATTTATTCCCAAACAGTTCAGGATACTTCAGCAGTTACCATTGAAACCAGAAGTGGCGGAAAATATTCAGGACACATTATTTCCGAAACTAAAGACACAATAAAAATTGAAACAATAAACATGGGAATTGTTTCTATTGCCACAACCGAAATTGTATATCATAATCTTATCAATATTGAAACGAAAGACGGAAATGAATTTTTAGGAGAAATTATTGAAGAAGATCCGCTTTATATAAAACTAAAAACGCAGAAATTCGGGGAGGTTACTATCTCGAAAAGTGATATCAAATCACAAAAACCAGTTGAGGTACAGCAGGTAAAAGAGGGAAAGTACTGGTTCCCGAATCCTCAGTCAACAAGGTATTTCTGGGCGCCAAATGGTTATGGATTGGAAAAGGGCGAAGGATATTACCAAAACATCTGGGTGTTGTGGAACCAATTTGCAGTAGGATTAACAAATAGTTTTTCTGTTGGTGGCGGAATTGTTCCCTTGTTCCTTTTTGGAGGTGGACCGACACCCGTTTTCGGAACTGTAAAATTCTCAGTCCCTGTAACAAAAAACAAGTTCAATATCGGGGCCGGGGCGATTGCCGGAACTGTACTTGGTGAAGAAAATACAGGATTTGGGATTTTATATGGACTGACGACTTTTGGTTCGAGCGATAAAAATATGACATTTGGCGCAGGTGCAATGTTTGCCAGTGGCGATTGGGCAACAGCTCCCCTGTTTAATTTGAATGGTATGTTCAGGGTATCAAACAAAGGCTACGTCCTCACCGAAAACTATTTAATCACATCAGGAGGAGAGACAATTGTTCTAATTTCGATGGGTGGCCGCAGTATTATCAAGAAAGCAGCGCTCGATTATGGATTGTTTATTCCTTTTTATTCCGAAATGGAAAGTTTTATTGCAATTCCCTGGCTGGGGTTTACAATTCCTTTTGGTAAAACAGAATAGTTATTCTCTTGAATCTTTATTCACCAATCAGTCGGTTCGGACCGAATTTATGCTTCCTTTTTTTTCGCAATCTTTTCTAATTTTGTAGCCTTATTGATTACAATGGCAAAGGTAGTTATCGGTCTTTCGGGCGGTGTTGATTCAAGTGTTGCTGCATATTTGTTAAAAGAACAGGGACACGATCTGATTGCGCTTTTCATGGTGAACTGGCACGAACGTATTGGTAACATCACCAGTGCATGCACCTGGGAGGAAGATGCACTGATTGCCCGGATGGTGGCAAAAAAGCTTGACATTCAGTTTCACATTGTAGATTTAAGCAAAGATTACAAAAAACGTGTTGTCGATTACATGTTTGCAGAATACCAGGCAGGCCGTACGCCAAATCCTGACGTACTTTGCAACCGCGAAATCAAATTCGACTCATTTCTTGATGAAGCGCTGAAATTCAACGCCGATTTTGTGGCAACCGGACATTATTGTCGTAAAAATGAAATTGTTGTCGATGGTGAAACCATTCACCGGTTGCTTGCCGGAAAAGACCAGAACAAGGACCAGAGTTACTTTCTTTGCCAGTTAAACCAGCAGCAGCTTTCGAAAGCGCTTTTCCCGGTTGGCGACCTGTTAAAATCCGAAGTCCGTAAAATTGCCAGGGAACAAAACCTGCCAACTGCCGAACGTAAAGATTCGCAGGGAATATGTTTTGTGGGTAAGGTCGATCTGCCAACTTTCCTCCAGCAGCAACTCGAACCTAAAAAGGGTAATATTATTGAAGTACCGGCTGAATTTATTCAAAAGAAAAAGCAGGTCGAAGTTTTGGAAGAGAATTACAGGAAACTCTGTTTCCCATTTCCTTACAAACCCTGGAATGGCAAAGTGATCGGAGAGCACCAGGGAGCACATTTTTATACAATCGGGCAACGGAAAGGATTGAATATCGGGGGCCACAAAGAACCTCTGTTTGTGATAGACACCGATGTTCAACGCAATATTATTTATGTTGGCGAAGGTCAGAACCACCCGGGATTGTACAGAAAAGGCCTGTTTGTGGCGCCGGACGAAATGCACTGGATCAGGCCCGATTTAAAAATGCAACCTGGCGAGAAAAGGGATTACGAAATCAGGATCCGCTACCGGCAACCTCTCGAAAAAGGAACAATTCATTTCAGGGAAGACGGCGGTTGGTTTATTTTCGAAAACGAACAGAGGGGAGTCACTCCCGGCCAGTTTGCTGCCTGGTACACGGGTGATGAACTGATTGGTTCGGGAGTGATTGCTTGAAAAAGATGGAAGTCGGAAGTCCGTAGTCAGAAGAAAAATACGAACGTAAGCTTCGAGTCTTCAGTATTTTTAAAACAATATCGAATAAGAAAGTTGAAAGGGAAGAAAACTCCGTTTTCCGGTCTTCCAACTTCGTGCTTCTATCTTCCAACTTTCTTCAAATTCTTCGGACTTCCGACTTCGGACTTCGGACTTTCTCTTATCTTCGTGCAAAATTTTTCAATATGATAAAATCAATGACTGGGTTTGGTAAAGCCGAATTCGAAGTAAACAACAAAAAATTCACCGTCGAAATAAAATCTTTAAACAGCAAACAGATCGATCTGAATACACGCATTCCTGCACTTTACCGCGAAAAGGACATCGAAATCAGAAAAGAACTTTCGGATAAACTTGAACGGGGGAAGATTGATTTTAATATTTATGTTGAAAGTCTGGGAGATGAATCGAATTCAAAAATAAACGAACCGATTTTGAAAGGATATTTCAACCAGTTAATTAAAATCAGCGCCGAATTAAATATCGCTGTCGATAATTCAACTCTTCAGGCTGCACTGAGGTTGCCCGATGTTGTAAAAACTGATTACCAGACTCTTGAAGAAGAAGAATGGGAGATAATTCTGAAAAATATCAGAAAAGCTATTTCCGATATCGACAAATTCAGGATTCAGGAAGGTGATGCATTAAAAACCGATATTGTTCAGAATGTTGATTCTATAAAAATTCTTCTTTCGCAAATTGCACCTTTTGAAGAACAAAGAATTGATTCATTGAGAAACAGGTTAAAGGAAAATCTTGAAAAATTAGCTTTGAACGGAAGCGTTGACAAAAACCGTTTTGAACAGGAACTGATATTTTATCTCGAAAAACTCGATATCAACGAAGAAAAGGTAAGGCTGGCAAACCACTGCGATTATTTCTTCAAAACTGTTGCCGAACCTTTTCCCACTGGCAAAAAACTTGCATTTATTTCGCAGGAAATCGGCCGCGAAATTAACACGATCGGATCGAAAGCAAATAATACTGAAATCCAGAAAATTGTGGTGCAGATGAAAGATTACCTTGAACGGGTGAAGGAACAGTTGCTGAATGTGCTTTGATATGAAAGGCAAACTCATCATATTTTCGGCGCCTTCGGGAGCAGGCAAAACCACCATTGTAAAGCATTTACTGAATCAAAACCTGAACCTCGAATTTTCCATTTCGGCTACAAGCCGCGAACCGCGGACAAATGAAATAAATGGCCGTGATTATTATTTTATTTCGATCGGAGAATTTCAGCAAAAAGTGAAAAACAACGAGTTTCTGGAATGGGAGGAAGTGTACAAAGGAATCTGTTACGGCACTCTGAAAAGCGAAATTGAACGAATCAGAAAAAAAGGTTCAAATGTGGTTTTCGATGTGGATGTTGTAGGCGGTTTAAATATTAAAAAGTTTTATGGCGACGAAGCGCTTGCTGTATTTGTGCAACCACCGTCAGTTGAGGAGTTGCGCAACCGGCTTAAAAAACGTTCAACCGAATCGGAAGAGAAAATCCGGATGCGTATTGCAAAGGCAGAACATGAACTTGCTTTTGCCAGTCGATTCGATGTCATTCTGATTAACGACAATCTGGAAACGGCTTTTGCTGAAGCGGAAAAGATTGTCAAAGTTTTCACAGGAATATGAATGCTGAAAGTCGGACATTGGCAGGTTTATAATTTCGTTTGATATTTATTTGTATTTTGATCCTTGTTTTGAAAGCAAAAATCATGAGTAACCTGATTTCTGATATCATTTCGCCAAAATCCCTTCACCTGAAAATCGGACTCTATTTTGGTTCTTTTAATCCAATACATATTGGTCACCTGGCAATTGCAAATTACCTCGTCGAATACACCGATATCAGGCAGCTTTGGTTTGTGGTTTCTCCGCAAAATCCGCATAAAAAACAGGAAAACCTGCTGGCAGATTATCACCGTTTGGAACTGGTTCACCGTGCAATTGACGATGACGACCGCTTCAGGGTTTCAAACATCGAATTCAACCTTCCAAAACCAAACTACACAATCGATACTTTAACTTATCTCCAGGAAAAATATCCCGATCACAGCTTTGTAATTCTGATGGGTTCCGACAATCTTGAAAGTTTCAGTAAATGGAAAAACCACGAGATGATTCTTGAAAACTACGGTATCATTGTGTATCCGCGCCCTGGTTTCGTCAAATCTGAAATTCTGATCCATAAAAACATAACAATTGCTGAAGGCGTTCCTTTGATGGAGATTTCATCTTCGTTTATCAGGGACGCCATAAAAGCTGGGAAAGACATCCGTCATTTTATGCCGCAAAAAGCTTGGAAATATCTCGACGAGATGAATTTCTACAGGAAATAAAACCTGGTTTTCTACCTTGTTTTTGTCATATCCTCAACCACACAAATCGTAAAATCGGCCCTGCCTTTGTTTTCATCGAGTAAATCAGAAACATCTTCCTGTGATACAGTGTGGATGGTGACAATATTCAAATCAGGATTTGCCTGTTTCAGATACCAGTAAATGCTCTCAAAATTTTCGGAATGATACGAACCGTTGTAATGAATCAAAGTTTTGCCTTTCGACCAGTTTTTCAGGATAAAATATGCCATTGTTGCATCTTTTATTGCCTGTGCTTTTGGAAAATTAGGCGTAACATGGCTACCCATTCCTTCCATTTCCATCATGCTTTTATAACAATTCAATTCCGGATCGTACTTAACAGGAAGAGGAGGCAAAAAAACTTTTGCTTCTGCTGAAAGACTGTCCAATCCTTCAAAACCCTTAGAATTGACAATTGACGCGTACCTGCGCGGAATATTCGTTGCCACAAACCTGAGTTTGTTTTTTTTGGCAAACTCGACCAGCGGTTTATAATCGGTCTGATAATTTGGCCAGAGTCGGGCTTCCGATTCAAAATTGCTTTGCGAAATCTGTCCATTTAAATATTCATCTAAAATCAACTGGTTGTCGGTTTCAAACATCTCGGCTCCCAGAACCAGTTTATTTTTTTTGCTGTTGTACAGATCTTTGGTAAGTTCAAGTTGTAACCAGTGTGAAACCGGATTGTCATGCGATTCTCCAAACAACACAATATCAGCATCTTCGGCCTGTTTCAACATTTTTTCATATTTCACTTCCTTACCTTCTTTGTTGAAAAGTGAATATGCAGGTTTGTCGTACCTGAATGCTGTGAATACAAAAAACAAAACAACCGGTATGATTTGAACGATTTTCATGATTTCTATTTTTTTAATTGAATACAACAAAAGAAAGCTTTTTCGGTTTAAATTGAAATTAAACTCAGTTTATTTACAAAAAGAAATGGTTGAATCAGGAAAATTTTACGGCACATTGATCGATCCGCTTTTAAAATCTGTGAGAAGACGTGTTTTACCTGAAATCGGAAGAAACCAGAAAGTGCTCGATGTGGCCTGTGGCACAGGCGCCCAGGTTTTTGAACTTTCGCGTTTTGCAGAAAATGTGGTTGGTGTCGATCTTTCTGAATCGATGATCAGTTACGCTTTAAAAACAAAAATTGCAGAAAAAGTACATAATGCTGAGTTTTTTGTTTGCAATGCAACAGATCTGTCGATGTTTAAACCCGGGAGTTTCGATGTTGCCTTGATGTCGCTGGCATTACACCAGTTTTTGCCCGAATTGCACAAATCCATTTTAAGCGAAATGAAAAAGGTGGCATCGAAAATAATCCTCATCGATTATGCAGTTCCTCTCCCGAAAAATTATACCGGAGTTGGTAGCCGGGTTGCCGAATTT
>JBBIPU010000045.1:0-8235 GCA_037442685.1 Draconibacterium sp.
GCAGAATCCAGCGGTCTTTGTTATCATGCGAAAGCGCTGTTACAACAGCCAAATCTTTAGTATCATTCCAGACAGGACCGGTAAGATTGATTGCCCTGTTTTTTATTTCCGAACTGTCTTTTGGCATGCGCTCCGGGTAATCCTTTAAATAAGCGGGTTGGTCTTTCAACCCCGGAATGGTTTCAGTTTTTATTTTAATGACCTTATTTTTTTCAACATCAAAAACAGCCATTTCCACTTCTGTTTCAGCGCTTCCGACTTTTGTTCGCCCGGGTTTTTCCTCCGTGTAACCCGAACCGGTGACAAAATGTGTAACCGAAGTTTGCCTGCTGTCACGCGGATTCAGAAAGGTTGTGTAAACCACATATTTTTCCGAAGGACTCAGGGATGCGTTTCCCAAACGCTTTTTGCCAAGGTAAATTTTCTCAGGCTCTTTCCCTTTTTCCTTTTTATCTTCATTTTCGCGAGCCTTGTTAACCCCTTCGCGTTCTCTCAGCACTACGAAAAGTTCCTTTTGCTGATTCTCAAGAAACAAATCCTGACCTTTCGCTTTTTGTTCCGGTTTGTCTTCTCCCTGTAAAAAGTTGGTTATCTGGCGAATCAATCTGGTTTCGGGATTGATTGTAAAAAGATTATCATCTTTAATAAATGATATTCCGGAATCGTTTAAAACAAACTTTGGTGATGACGCTCTTTCAAGCCAGTCGGTAAGTTGTTTTTCTTTCCCGGTTTGTACATCAGTAATATAAATATTCCCATTCACCGTAAAAACCATTTGCGTCTTTCCTTCATTGTACGATACACCCCTTTCCGGCAGTTTAATTTTTGTTTCAAGAGGAACCTTTTTTATTTCTTTCGATTTTAAATTGTATGAATAAAGCGAAGAAAGCGTGTCTTTTTCCGGGTTCCATTCGAAATAAACGGTTTTGCCCCAGAGGTCCCACGAAATATTTTCAGGAGAAGTGCCAATCCAATTGGTAGGGTCCTGCATAATCTGTTCAATGGTCAGCGGACTTTTATTGTTTTTTTCGATTTGTGCCGATGCAAGGATGGCACTGGTAAGTACAATTAAGAAAAGCAATTTTTTCATTATTTAAATAAATTAAGGGCTAAAGCCCGTGTTCCAGACTTGTGAATTTTCACCAGACTAAAGTCAGGTGTTAGTTATTTATCAAAAGGTAATAAAATCAGGATGTCCGCCAATTCTGGCGTTTTTATCGAGCCTGTCGATTTTTGCCATGTCTTCGTCCGAAAGTTCGAAATCGAAAATGTCGGCGTTGGAAATAATCCGGTCTGGTGTAACCGATTTTGGAATGGTAACCACGCCTTTCTGAATATCCCAGCGTAATACAATCTGCACAGGGTTTTTACCGTATTTTGCCGCAAGTGCCTGCATTACAGGAATGTCGTTTACCTTTCCTTTCATGATCGGGCTCCATGCTTCGGGCTGGATACCCCTTTTACGGCAATATTCAAGTAATTCCGGCTGCATCAGTTCAGGATGAAATTCATACTGATTGACTGCGGGAATTATTTTGCAGTTTGGCAAAAACTCATCAAGATGATGAACAAGAAAATTACTGACACCGATTGCCCGCGCCCTTCCTTTTTTATAAATCTCCTCCAGCGCTTTCCATGTATCAACCGATCGTTTTCCTTTTGGCCAGTGAATCAGATACAGATCAAGATAATCGGTCTGAAGTTTTTCAAGGCTTTCTTCAAATGCCTTCATTGTTGTTTCGTAATCCTGGTCGGTATTCCAGACTTTCGATGTAATAAAAATCTCTTCGCGCGGAATTCCACTTTCCCTGATTGCTTTTCCAACTCCCTTTTCATTCCTGTAAACCGCGGCAGTGTCGATATGCCTGTATCCATTCTGCAGAGCAACTTTTACAGCATTTTCCACTTCTTCCCCTTCTTTCGACATAAAAACTCCCAATCCGAACCAGGGCATCTCAACTCCATTATTCAGTTTTACTTTTGATGATATGTTCATTTATTCAGTTAATATTGGATTAAAAAGATGCAAAAATAGTCCCTTTTTTTATTCTTCGGCAAGCAATTCTTTCCTTACCTGCTGAAGTTCTTCAATTTTTTCTGTGCTTACTTCCGGGTATTTCAGGTTCATCAAATCCATGGCAGTAATTACCGCTGAAGCCACAGCAACCCGGGCAAAAATCTTGTCGTCGGCTGGAATAACATGCCATGGTGAATCATCAGTCGAGGTATTGATTATCATCTGCTCGTAAGCATTCATGTATTCATTCCAGTATTTTCGTTCTTTGGCATCGGAAGCGCTGAACTTCCAGTTTTTGTCAGGATTATCAATTCGTTCAAGAAATCTTTTTCGCTGTTCTTCGGGCGAAAGGTTAAGGAAGAATTTAATCACAATCGTTCCGTTCCGGTACAGGTATTTTTCAAAGTTACGGATGTCTTCGTAACGTTCTTCCCAGATATTTGCAGTTACCAGTTTTTCAGGGATTTTTTGTGATTGCAGTATCTTTTCGTGCACCTTTACCACCAGCAATTCTTCGTAATAAGAGCGGTTAAAAATCCCGATTCTTCCACGTTCGGGCAGTTTTTTCGTACACCGCCACAAAAAATCGTGATCAAGATCTTCGGCGCTGGGTACTTTAAATGAGGTTACTTCACATCCCTGCGGATTTAAACCTGACATTACATGTTTAATTGCCCCATCCTTGCCCGCCGCATCCATTGCCTGAAAAATAAGCAGCAGCGACCATTTATCCTGTGCATACATCATATCCTGCATCACAACAAGAGTTTCAACTCCAAGCTGGAGCAACTGTTTTGCCACTTTCTTATCCTTCTTGCTGAGTTTTCCGAAATCATCGGTCGGGTAATCTTTCAGTCTGAAATCCCGACCGTCGCCGACACAATAACGTTTTGCAAATTTCTTTGCCCTTTCAACCAGTTCTTCCCTGCTCATATCTTTCAAATCTTCCAAAGAAATTATTTCTTTTACCATGGTGTAAAGATTTTATGTGTTTTTTATTTTTCCAAACTACTGTTTCCAAACAAAAATAATATATTATCAAGCACAAAAAAACCTTAATTCATATTTACAACTTAACTTATATTTGCCTGAATTTTAAAATTATTGAACAAAATGAAGGTTTTTAAATTTGGAGGTGCGTCGGTTAAAGATGCTGGTTCGGTAAAAAATGTGGCTGAAATTCTGAATCGTTACGATGATAATCTTGTGGTTGTGATCTCAGCAATGGGGAAAATGACCAATTTATTGGAAACCCTGGTAAAAGCACATTTCAAAAAATCCCCCGACAAATGGGAAATTTTCAGACAATTTAAAGATTTTCATACTGAAATTTCAAACCAGCTTTTTAATAATAATGGTACTCCGGAGACTGTTCTTGCGCATTTTGCAGAACTTGAATCAAAACTGACTAAAAATCCTTCGCTCGATTTTAATTATGAATACGACCAGATTATTTGTTTTGGCGAACTTGTTTCGACTCAGATTGTAAGCGATTATCTGAATTATACAGGAATTAAAAATCAATGGATTGATGTGCGAAATTGCCTCCGCACCGACGAACTTTATCGCGATGCATCGGTTGACTGGGGTTTAACTGAAGAACTGATGAACGAAATATTTCAGTTCGAAAACAATCGCATTTATATTACACAGGGATTTATCGGCTCTACCGTTACTAACCAAACCACATCGCTCGGCCGCGAAGGATCTGACTTTACCGCAGCAATCATCGGGAATGTACTGAATGCCGAAAGTGTTTCGATCTGGAAAGATGTTCCCGGTGTATTAAGCGCCGATCCGAAAAAAATGGAAGGAGCTGTTAAAATCGATTCTTTATCGTACCGCGAAGCCGTAGAAATGACTCATTCAGGGGCGCAGGTAATTCATCCGAAAACAATGAAACCGCTTCATAACAAAAAAATTCCGCTGTATGTAAAATCTTTTCTGGCGCCTGACGATTCGGGGACGGTGATTCATAACATCGACCATAAAATACAGCTTCCTCCGATCTTCATATTAAAGGAAAACCAACTTTTAATTACGCTTTCGCCAAAAGACTTTTCATTTATCAGTATCGAAGATATCGACCGTGTAGTCAATTTTCTGATTGAAAACAGGGTAAAAATTACGCTGATGCAGCAATCGGCAATCGATCTGAACCTGGTACTTGATGCACCTGAAGCTGACTGGGAAGAAATATTCAGTGAATTATCGCCCTTTTATTCAATACGTTATAATACAAACTTAACTTTGATTACCATCAGGCATTACACCGAAGAAAACCTCGACAAAATAGTTAAGGAAAAGGACATTTATCTTGAACAACACAGCCGCATGACAGCCAGAATGCTTGTTAAACAATAAAATTTGATTAATAATTAAGCGAAACTGCTTTTTGTTGTAATTTTAACCCTCTTTAAACTACATATTACAAAAAAACTTCTCTGAAAAATGAAGAATAAAAAGATCTTACCGTACGCAATTGGAATAGTGGTAATCGCCATCATATTACTGGTTGTCGGTAAAAAAATGGGCTGGTTTGGAAAAGAATTTTCGATCAGCGTTGCAACAGAAAAAGTTAAAAACACAACATTAACTGAGTTCATTACTGCCAATGGAAAAATTCAGCCTGAAACACAGGTTAAAATCAGCCCCGACGTTTCCGGTGAAGTTATCGAACTTTATGTTCAGGAAGGTGACGAAGTAGTGCAAGGCGATTTGCTTTGTGTGATCAAACCCGAAATGTATGTTTCAGCATTAAACAGGGCAGAGGCAACCTTAAATTCGTCGAAAGCAAGGCTTGCACAGGCTGAGGCTCAATTGATTGAACGTGAACTGGCTTACAAACGTGCGAAACAGCTATTTGATAAAAATACAATTCCGGTTTCTGAATTCGAAACTGCACAGGCTGCTTACCAGGTGGCACAATCGGAAGTAAAGGCAGCCCAATTTTCTGTAAAAAGCGCCGAAGCATCGGTTTCGGAAGCAAAGGAACAGCTTACAAAAACCAAAATTTATGCACCGATTTCGGGAACCATTTCTGCCCTGAATATTGAAAAAGGAGAGCGGGTTGTTGGAACAAGCATGATGACCGGAACAGAAATGATGATTGTTGCCAACCTCAATAAAATGGAGGTCTGGGTTGATGTAAATGAAAACGACATTGTAAAAGTGTCAAAATTCGACACTGCTTTGGTGGAAGTTGACGCTTACCTTAACCGTAAATTCAAAGGTATTGTCACCGAAATTGCCAACTCCGCCAAAACCGGTACTGTTTCCAGCGCTGCCGACCAGGTCACTAATTTCGAGGTTAAAGTTCTTTTGCTTAAGGATTCTTACGCTGATTTAATTGATTCTGCCTCTCATAATTTATACCCTTTCCGGCCTGGAATGTCTGCCGCAGTTGATATTCTTACCGAATCGAGAAACAATGTGCTCACTGTGCCGATTTCTGCAGTTACCACAAGGGTTAAATTAAAAAACGGTGGCACCAGGGAAGTTGATGATGAAACAAAAACCGAAGCCATGGAAGAGGTGACTACAAACGTAAAAAACACACCTGAAAAGGAAGAAAAACAGGAAGTTGTTTTTGTAATGAACGGGAACAGGGTAAAAAAAGTTGAAGTGAAAACAGGTATTCAGGACAACGAAAATATTCAGATTGTTGAAGGAGTGAAAGAAGGTGATGAAGTTGTAGTTGCCCCTTTTAACGCAATAAACAAAACCCTGAAAGACAGTATGATGGTAAAAGTGGTAACTGAAGAAGAGCTGTTTAAAACGAAATCGAAATAATAATCAGTCTGATTTTGATGAAAATGCCTTCTGCCGTTTGACAGGGGGCATTTTTATTTCGAATCGATTTTTTCGCCGTAAGCCAGATCACCGGCATCGCCCAGCCCGGGAACGATGTACGAATGAGGTGTCAGGCCTTCGTCGATGGCACCAAGCCACAGTGTCACATTTTCAGCCCTGATTTTATCAATCATGTAATTGACTCCCTGCTGACTTGAAATGATTGAAACAAGGTGCACATGCGATGGTGTGCCTTTGCTGAAAAGCGCATGGTAACCGATTTCCATCGATTTGCCCGATGCAAGCATCGGATCGGACAGAATCACCACTTTGTCATCGAGCGAAGGTGAAGCCATGTATTCAAATTCAATTTCAAAATCGCCATCCTCGTTGTACTTCCGGTAAGCCGAAATAAAACAATTTTCTCCCCTGTCGAAAATTTTAAGCAGCCCGTTGTGCACAGAAAGACCGGCACGGAGAATGGTTGCCAGAACAGGCTGGTTTTTCAGCTTTGGTACTTTGGCAACACCCAGCGGAGTAATAACTTCAGTAATTTCAAACTCAAGACATTTACTTATTTCGTATGCAAAAATCTCCCCGATCCGGTACATATTTTCACGAAACCGGAGAGGATCTTTCTGAATCACCTCATCTCTGATTTCCGCCAAATACTGATCTAAAATTGAATGATTGTGTCCTAAAATTTTAATTTTCATAAAGTAAAAACTAAGTAAATATTACATCCCCGTCTCCATCCTGGAATTTACAGTTGCCAATGTTTTTAATTTCGAATGAGCTGTAAATTTTCTGCCCGTATTTTTTTGCATGCAAAAATGGGAATTTTTGATTTAAAAGTTCAGTAGCGATTTCATTTTTGTAAACCGTTGCAACCTCGATTTTATTACTGACACAAAACCTTTTCAAATAATCTGCTATTTCTTTTTCAATTCCATTCGGCACGCAGAAATGCAATGTTTTCAAATGACCTTCGCGAACTGAAAAAATAAAAAATCCTGTAAATTTTTCTTTAACAAACACTTTGACTGTGTGATAGTTAAAACACTTTGAAAATGATGAAAAAGGATAATTCTGTGAAATAATTTTTTTGTCTGCTGAAATCCACGGAAACTTAAAAATCCATTTCAAATCCTTTTCTCCCCTCGTAAACAGGTAACTGTCAGCAAATTCCGGATGAAATTTATAACATTCGTCGTCAGGAAACGTGAGTTCTCCGAACCTGATTTCAGAATTCTGTCTTGCACGATAAAACCAGGCCCGGACTGTGGAAACAACCGAAATACTAAAATCGGCAATTGATGATAACAATCCTGTTAGTACATTTTTATCGGCTCGCGAAAACAGTTTCCGGGTTTTTGGGAATAAATATCCGCGAAACCCTTCGAATTGATGGATCACCCTGAATTTTCCCGTTTTAAGATATAATTTTTCCGAATCGGGAGCGTAATTGGTAAACATCAGTTTTCCCTCCCAATCAATAAACGCTTCATTTAACAGAAGTTCGGAAAATCCTTTTCTTCTGAAACCCGGATGCACCCAGTTGCCGCTGCACCATGCAAAACTGATTTTCTCATTTCCCGAAACTGCAGTTCCGGCAAAAAGAGTGCGGAACGCAACAAGCTGATTTTCTGCAAATCCAAGATACAAAACAATATCTTCTGGCCTGGAATGTGGATTATTAAGATACGATTTAACCCGTAAATCTGTAATTGGAACTGTTTTAAAGTTGCGGAATGTTTCGCTTTGCACAAATTCCTCCAACTCACCGAGCCGTATTTTTTTTATCTCTGAATTCAATGTTTTACAGTTGCTTTTCCGACCAGTTTCCTTAACACAAAATAAACCAGTTCTGCTTTCAGATTTGCTTCAAAATCTCCCTGAATTTCCACAGGGTAACGCTGAAAATGGTGGTCGCATTCGTCGTATTTTATCCCTGCCGTTCCGAACGTGACATCGCAGATGTTCTCATTTTTCAGCAAATTCATCAGATTCAGCGAAACACCTGAATCAGTAAACGGAAAGGAAAATGCACGGATTTCCGGATTAATTTTTTCAACCAGCCAGTTCATGCTTTTTTTAACTTCCTCGAGTTGTTCCTTTTCTGCAATTTTCCAGAATTCGGGATGATTTTCGCTGTGTGCCCCGATTGAAAAACCCTGTTCATTCAGCTTAAGAATCTGTGCGGTTGTTAAATATGGTTTTTCGTTTTCAAGAAATTCATCGAAGTTAATTCCCAGTAATGCAGCAATTTCGTTCAGGATTTTTTCCTGCAAAATGGTTGCTTTTAATACATTCTCACCTTCCAGTCCGGTTTCTTTTAAAACTTGTCGGGCCTGAATATCGGGTAATTCCTTTAACTTCGATAAAATAAGACTTGCCTTATATTTATGAAAAAGTCGTTTATTATC
>JBBIPU010000045.1:8335-26659 GCA_037442685.1 Draconibacterium sp.
CCTGCCCAAATGATAACTGACAAACCGGGGAAATCCGTTCATTTTTTACTTTCGTTTTAACCACCTGAGCAGCAAAGGTAACCGATTTAATTTTAATTGATGATAAGTTTCGGGAATCGCGCCAAAACCACTGTAAAAACGGGCCACTCCCGGGATCATCGAACCCTCGAAATCGAGGATCAGGTCACGCTCCGCATTTTCTTTGATAAAGTTGTCGACCAGAAAATACATTGCACCCAGATTTTTCCCTTCCGGGCTTGACGCAGCATTAAAATAAATCACCCGGTTTTTCCATCTGCAGAAATAAACGGCTGCACACAACTCGTTAATCCCGCTGTAAACCCCAAAAATCTCGCCCATTTGTTTAAACCGGCCAAACGAAATGATGCTTTTCAGTTTTTCCAATTCTTTTTTTGATACCGGATCAACAAGATTTGCTTTTTTAAAAGTGAGGAATTCGTCCAGGCTGATTCCGGTTACATATTGCAGGTTATTCCCTTTTGCTTTTGCAATATTTCGTTTTGTGTTTGTTGCGAAACTTCTTTCAAGCGATTTATAATTGTATTGAAGATCGAGCAGGTAATTCTGTCGGGGTAAAAATTCCAATCCTTTAATTCCCTGAATAACAAAATTTTCAGAATTTAGGTTGATGTCGGAATATTTAACTTTTTCTGCCAGAAATCGATAGAAAGTTTCGGCAACCTGTTTTGAAGGTTTGGGGAAAATTCCGAGCTGTTGCGAAAAAAGCGGCTGGTAAATATATTTTAAACCGAATTTCGAGCGAACCGGAAGAGGCATTACATATTCGTAATCGCCCCAAACCAGTGCATCCCAAACCAGCGCAGTCCGGTCGAGGTGCCAGATATTTGCATAAATCCTGGTGTTTCCCGAGTTTTCGATACAACGGGACCATTTCCCCTCATCGATATTACGATGCCTGATATATTCAATCTGCATACTCATTTGCCCACTCAAAACCTAACCGGTGCATTTTTTCAAAAACCTGCCTGAACCCTTTCCATTCATTCTGATCGTTTACACTTTCGTTATGCCAGATGCTGACAAAAGTGCCACCGACATTTTTAACTTCCTGCATGATCGAACTGATTTCTTTAAACGACTTTTCAGGCGAAAGAGACTGATAATTTACAAGTGTTCCATCCATTACCTGAAACGGAACAACCAGCAAATCAGTTTTCACGTCATTCTCCAGATCGTAAAAATAAAATGGTGTGCAAATTCCTGCCCTGAACCCCGTATTATCGGCATATCCCATGGTATAATCTTCCAAAATCCCGGCTTTTACAAGGTTTTGGAAGGTTTTGGGAAAATTCAGGTTCAGGTAGTGCTGACGGCTTTTCATATTTTTTTTCCCTGTAATCTTCATCAGCCGTTGGTTCTCCCTGATCACTTTTCCATGGCAACCATGCACAAAACCAGCAAAAGATGGATGAATGCCAACATCGTATTTCTGCGATATTTTCTGAATCAGTTTCTGAAATTCCGGATTTTTGTGCGATATATTTTTGTCGAATTTTCCATAATCTCCCAAAAGAAAAAAGAATTTCACCCTGTTTTCATTTCCTTTAAAAACCGAATCGAGGTAGTTGTATGTATCGTAAGGATCTTTCTCTTTACCGGATAAAACCTTTAAGCGGGAATTCAACTCTGAAAAATTTCCTTTAACCACCGATTTTAAAAGTGCACCGACGGTTCTTCCAAAACCTTTGTTTTTGTAAGCCCAGGCATTGTCAATGTCGATGGTTGGGGTAAAGTCAAACCTTTTCCCCGGAAATCTGAAATCAGGATATTTCTTTTTGACTTCATCTAAAAGCCAACTGGCCCAAATATTTACCACCGGCTTTTTAAGAAGATTGTATTTCGATAAAATACTTTGACCTGAAGGAAATCTCCTGTATTTATCCCTTTTCGCATCGAAATATTCTTCGTAACGGGTAACAATGTAAAATGAGGCTGAAAAAATATCGAAAGGAAAAACCGAATCATCAGAACTTTTAAAAAATCCGGTAGCTCCTTTAAAATCAACTGGTTCAATTTCAATCTTTTTAAGGGTATATTCAGAAAGCAGTCCGTTCGGTTTGACATAAATCTCATCTGTAAATCTTTCCCCCGAGTAATTTATTTTTGGTGAAACGGATTTCAGAAACTTTTCCTCACAGTTGGTAAATTCAAATTCAACCTTAAGAATCTGATTAAATATGAGTTTAAAAATATAATCGGCACGCGGAGTGATTTCTTTAGAATAAACCAGTATCATTTTTTCGGATTTCAATTATTTTAATAATCCTTCGTCTGCCATGCTTAAATATTTGTCGTTTCCGATGATGATGTGATCTATTACCGACATATCCATCAGTTTGGCTGCGTCCAATATTTTACGGGTAATCTTCATATCTGCATCCGAAGCCTGCAAAGTTCCCGACGGGTGATTGTGACAAAGTATCAATGAGCTGGATTGTTTTTCGAGGGCAACTTTCATAATTTTACGGACATCAATTACAGTTCCCGAAATTCCGCCGCTGCTGACCATAAATTTATCCAGTATTTTATTTCCCCGGTCGAGCATCAGAATCCAGAACTCCTCGTAATTCAAATCGCCCAGCAGCGGCTGGAAATAATCGGCTGCATCTTTACTGCCACCAATTCTGTTTTTGCTGAAAACATCCGATTCCTTCCTGCGCTTCCCAAGTTCAAGCGCCGCAACAATTGTAATTGCCTTTGCTTCGCCAATTCCCTTAAATTGCTGAAGATATTCAATACTTTTACGGCCAAGTTCGTTCAGGTTATTATCGACAGAAGCAAGAATCCTGCGCGAGAGTTCAACCGCTGTTTCATTAAGGTTTCCGGAACCGATCAGAATTGCAATCAGTTCTGCATCCGATAAAGATCTCGAACCGTTTCGAAGCATTTTTTCGCGTGGGCGGTCTTCAACTGCCCAGCTTTTAATATTCAGTTTTTTGTAATCGTTCATTTGCCACTGAGTTGTTTTTAAAAATAGTTTAAAAAACTGATTCTCAAAGGTGGCAAAATAAATCTTATTTGAAAACATAAAAAAACCCCTCCAAAACTGGAAGGGCTCATAAGTTATGCGTATAAAAATTTTTTACAGTTTATTGACCTGAAGAGCTAACTTCGATTTCAAGTTGGCAGCTTTGTTTTTATGAATAACATTGCGTTTCGCCAGTTTGTCGATCATGGAAACCACTTCAGGATACATTTTTACGGCTTCTTCCTTATTTGTGGTGTTGCGCAATACTTTAATTGCATTACGCGTGGTTTTTGCATAATACCTGTTATGTAACCTCTTTACTTCGGTCTGCCGAATCCTTTTTAAAGACGACTTGTGATATGCCATTATTTCTGTTTTTTTCTTTTTAAACTGAAGTAGCCCGTAGGGGAATCGAACCCCTCTTGCAAGAATGAAAATCTTGAGTACTAACCGATATACGAACGGGCCATTAAAATTTCCCAACAATTTTGGGACTGCAAAAATACTTCATTTTAGTAATCCACCAAATTTTTCGGTCATTTTTTTGATGCAAATTACACCTGAGAATTTTTGCGGTGCAAAGGAAAAGATGTTTTCTGAGACTGGCAATATCCGGAAGGGAAAATTTAACGAAAAAAAGAAATTTTTAACGCAGTTCAAAATTCTGTCCAAGATAGACCTTTCTTACTACCTCGTCGGCAGCAAGTTCTTCGGCTGTGCCGGCTTTTAATATCGAACCTTCGAAAAGCAGATAAGACCTGTCGGTGATGCTCAGAGTTTCGTGAACATTATGATCGGTAATCAGCACACCGATATTTTTATCTTTTAATTTGCTCACTATTTGCTGAATATCCTCCACTGCAATCGGGTCAACTCCTGCGAAAGGCTCGTCTAAAAGGATAAATTTCGGATCAATTGCAAGCGCCCTGGCTATTTCAGTCCTCCGGCGCTCGCCTCCCGAAAGCTGAATTCCCTTGCTTTTTCTGATATGCTGAAGACCAAATTCTTCGATCAATGTTTCAAGTTTTTCTTTTTGGTATTCCTTTGAATAATTGGTCATCTCCAGAACTGCTCTCAGATTGTCTTCAATGCTCAGATTCCGGAACACCGAAGCTTCCTGTGCGAGGTAACCAATCCCTTTTTTAGCACGCCGGTAAACCGGCAGATTGGTTATATCTTCGTCGTCGATATAAATTTTACCCGATAAAGGCTGTATCAAGCCAACAATCATGTAAAATGAAGTGGTTTTTCCTGCACCGTTTGGTCCAAGCAGACCAACGATTTCTCCTTGATTCACCTCAAAACTGACTCCTTTGACAACAGTTCTTTTATGGTATTTTTTAACAATATTTTCCGCTCTTAAAATCATTGTAACAAATAACGTGGTTTTGAGATTGAATTATATTTCTGCCAGAGCTTTTTCACGTTTTTTAACCACGATTTTCGAAATAAGAATGCTTATCTCATATAACAACAACAACGGAATGGCAACCATTATCTGGCTGAAAACATCGGGTGGAGTGATAATTGCTGCGACTAAAAACATGAGAACATAAGCATGTTTCCGGTAGGTTCTCAGAAACTTGGGAGTTAAAATGCCAACCTTGCTTAAAAAATAGGAGAAAATGGGCAGAAGGAAAATTATTCCCGATGCAAATGTTATTGAGGTAACAGTGCTTATGTACGATTGCATGTTAATCTGATTTTCCACTTCTGGACTTACACTGTACGTGGTCAGAAAATCGATGGAAAAAGGCACAATTACAAAGTACCCGAAAAGTACACCCAATATAAAGAGGAATGATGTGTAAAAAACAGCGCCACTGGCATATTTCCTTTCCTTGGCATACAAAGCAGGTTTTATAAAGCTCCAGATCTGATGAAAAATTACCGGTGATGCCATTATCAAACCGGCAACTATTGCAACAGTAAAATGCATCATAAACTGATCGGACATTTTTAAGGCAATGAGTTTCAGCGGTTTCTGATTGATATTTAAACTCTGGGTACCCAAAAGTTCGCCCAGTTTTGCAAACATCCGGTTCGACCAGAAATCAGGCATTTTAGGTTTAAAAATAACGCTCGTGAAAATGAAATCCTTCATTATAAACGCTACTACCGCAAAAATGGCAACGGCAAGCACAGAACGGATAATATGCCAACGCAATTCTTCAAGATGTTCCAGGAATGACATTTCTCCCTGATCTGGTTTTTTCCCTTTTTTCTTTGTGGTTTGCTCTTCCCTGTTCGTATCTTCGCTCATGAGAAATAATAATTCTGATTTTTTAAAACTGCACAAATATAAGTACTTATTACAATCCGAAATCTCCGATTCTTTAAATCTTTCCCCGGGCAATATTTAAATTCCTAATTTTTGTAATAATCTATTGTCATTTTAGTTACTTTTAAATAATTTAGAAAACATCAAACAATTGAAACAGTGACAAGGAAATTTTTAGATTAATATGAAGGATTTGGATTTAACAGAAAAACTGCAGCAGTATTTTGGATTCGACCGTTTTAAAGGCCAGCAGGAAGATGCAATTAAAAATCTGCTTCAGGGGAAAAACACATTTGTTCTGATGCCCACAGGAGGCGGAAAATCTCTGATTTACCAGCTTCCTGCTTTATTAATGGGAGGTACTGCAATTGTAATATCTCCGTTAATAGCACTGATGAAAAATCAGGTTGATTCGATCAGGGGAATGCATACCGAAGACAATGTTGCTCATTTTTTGAATTCCTCGTTAACAAAAACTGCAATTCAGGAAGTAAAGTCGGATGTTTTAAACGGATATACAAAACTGTTGTATGTTGCACCTGAATCGCTCACCAAGGAAGAAAACATTGAATTTTTGAAAAAAATAAAAATATCTTTTTACGCTATCGATGAAGCACATTGTATTTCGGAGTGGGGACACGATTTCAGACCTGAATACCGCCGTATAAGGCCAATTGTTGAAGAAATTGGAAAATCGCCGATTGTGGCGCTCACCGCAACAGCAACTGCAAAAGTTCAGCACGATATCCAGAAAAACCTTGGAATACTTGATGCACAGGTTTTTAAAGCATCTTTTAACCGCGAAAATCTTTATTACGAGGTACGGCCAAAAGTAAAACCTGAAAATCAGATTATTAAATTCATCAAACAGAATGAAGGGAAATCGGGGATTATTTATTGCCTGAGCAGGAAAAAGGTGGAAGAGATTGCTGAAACTCTTGTTGTGAACGGAATTAAAGCCCTTCCATACCACGCCGGAATGGATGCCGCGACACGTTCTGAAAATCAGGATAAATTTTTGCTCGAAGAAGTAAATGTTATGGTTGCCACCATTGCATTCGGAATGGGAATCGACAAACCCGACGTCCGTTATGTCATTCACTACGATATTCCCAAAAGTCTTGAAGGATATTACCAGGAAACCGGGAGGGCAGGCCGTGACGGAGGTGAAGGGAAATGCATCACTTTTTACAGTTACAAAGACATTCAGAAACTCGAAAAATTCATGCAGGGTAAACCTGTCGCCGAACAGGAAATTGGCAGGCAACTTCTGCTCGACACGGTTTCTTATGCCGAAACTGCCATCTGTCGGCGTATTATTCTGCTTCATTATTTTGGCGAAATATACCCGTCAGACAACTGTGGAAACTGCGATAATTGCCTGAATCCGAAGGAACAGATTGAGGCTGGCGAAGAAGTGGCTCTGGCGCTTGAAGCAATTGAGGAAGTAAATGAAATGTACAAAGCCGACCATATTGCAAATATCCTGATCGGCAACAAAACTGCGGCGGTAAAATCATTTAACCATTACACACTCAATGTTTTTGGCGAAGGGAAAGACCACGATGAAAGATTCTGGAACGCAGTGTTCAGGCAGTCGATGGTTGCAGGGCTTATTAATAAGGACATCGAAAATTACGGACTTTTGAAACTTACAGATAAAGGCCGTGAATTTCTTAAAAATCCTGGAAGTTTTTTACTCGTCAGAAATCATGAATACGAAGACGACGAAAGTTTGGATGAATCAGCCGGAGCGCCGTCGGGTGGCTCAAGTGGAGACCCGCAATTATTTGCAATGCTGAAAGATCTCACAAAAAAAATTGCAAAAAAGCACAATCTTCCACCTTATGTAGTGTTTCAGGAACCTTCGCTGGCCGAAATGTCAATTCAATACCCGATGACTTTAGATGAACTTCAGAACATCCAGGGTGTAGGTCAGGGAAAAGCAAAGAGATACGGAAAGGAAGTTGTTGAACTGATTGCAAAATACGTTGAGGAAAATGAAATTGAACGGCCTGAAGATCTGGTGGTCAGGACAGTTGCCGATAAATCAAAATTAAAAATATTCATAATTCAAAGCATCGACAGAAAACTTGCATTCGAAGATATTGCCGATTCAAAAGGGGTAACAGTGCAGGATGTAATATCCGAAGTTGAAGCAATTGTCAATTCAGGCACCCGTTTGAACATCGATTATTATATTAATGATGTTCTTGATGAGGAGCATCAGGAGGAAATTTTTAATTATTTCCGTGAAGCTGAAACAGATTCAGTTGAAGAAGCGCTGAAAGAACTTGGCGAGGATGAATATTCTGAAGATGACATCAGGTTAATGCGTGTTAAGTTTATGTCGGATATGGGGAATTGAAATCTGAGGATTAAACCGTTTTTCACATTATCACCCCTGTTTTATGCAGAATTTATTAGTTTTGCACAAATTTTTTTTAACATACTTTTATTTTAAATATCATGTCAATATTAATAATGAATAAATTGAAATATAAAGTTGCCGACATTTCGTTGGCAGAGTTCGGAAGGAAAGAAATTGAAATTGCAGAGAAAGAGATGCCCGGATTAATGTCTGTCCGGCAGAAATTCGGCCCGTCAAAACCTCTGAAAGGAGCCCGGATAACAGGAAGTCTTCACATGACCATCCAAACCGCAGTTTTAATCGAAACCCTTGTTGAACTTGGAGCAGAAGTACGTTGGGCAAGTTGTAATATATTCTCAACTCAGGATCATGCAGCGGCAGCAATTGCAGCAGCCGGGATACCGGTGTTTGCATGGAAAGGCGAAACTCTTGAAGAATACTGGTGGTGTACTGAACAGGCTCTCGACTTTGGAGAGGGATTAGGTCCGAACCTGGTGGTTGACGACGGTGGAGATGCAACTTTACTGATTCATCTGGGATACAAAGCTGAGAATAATTCATCTGTTCTCGATAAAACACCTTCGAGCACTGAAGAAGGCGTAATTCTTAACCTGCTGAAAAAAACTTTAAGGGATAATCCCGGCAAATGGCATAAAGTGGTTGAAGGCTGGCAGGGAGTTTCGGAAGAAACCACAACCGGTGTACATCGTTTGTACCAGATGCTCGAAAAAGGCGAACTTCTTGTTCCTGCCATCAATGTAAACGATTCGGTTACCAAATCGAAATTCGATAATTTATACGGATGCCGCGAATCTCTTGCCGATGGAATTAAACGTGCTACTGATGTAATGATTGCCGGGAAAGTGGTTGTTGTGCTTGGATATGGCGACGTTGGCAAAGGTTGCGCCCACTCGATGCGTTCGTACGGTGCAAGAGTGATTGTAACCGAAATCGACCCGATTTGTGCTCTGCAGGCTGCCATGGAAGGATTTGAAGTTAACACGATAGAAAACGCCCTGAATGAAGGAAATATCTTTGTTACTGCCACAGGAAACAGGGATGTCATTACCATCGCACATCTGTCGAAAATGAAAGATCAGGCAATCGTATGCAATATCGGGCATTTCGACAACGAAATTCAGGTTGACAAACTCAATGCTTACCACGGCATTAAAAAACTCAATATTAAACCACAGGTTGACAAATACATTTTCCCTGAAGGACATGTAATGTACCTGCTCGCTGAAGGAAGGCTTGTAAACCTTGGTTGTGCTACTGGCCACCCGTCGTTTGTAATGAGTAACTCTTTTACAAACCAGACTCTGGCGCAAATGGATCTCTGGCAAAACAAATACAAAATCGGTGTTTACCGTCTGCCAAAAAAATTGGATGAAGAGGTTGCCCGTTTACATCTCGAACAAATCGGTGTAAAATTGACAAAACTCTCCGAAGAACAGGCTGATTACCTGGGAGTACCGAAGGAAGGCCCTTACAAACCAGATCATTACAGATATTAAAAGATAATTTTGTATAAAAAATGGGTCTCAGATTTTTCCGGGATCCATTTTTTTATCACTTTTTATCGAAATGTCAGTTGTAAACCCTCAATGTAAAACTGTTTATTTTCGAAACCTGGTACTGTCTCAGCGGCGCAGCAGCCGGCCCTTTTGCCGGGTAAGCCCCGCCAGTGAAAAGAAATTTGGAACCGCAACACGGACATTCGCCCACAACTCCGCTGTTTACCACCTTGCAGGTTTGTTTGATTTCGTAAGTACAGGTAGCGTCGTATGCATAATATTCATCGATATCGGCGCAGTAAACAATCACTCCTCCATAACCTCCGCCCGGGAAAAACATCGAATTTCCCGGAATAGTCAGTTGGTTTGCAATGGTTAAATTAATCGTAAACGAAAAAGGAACGTTCGGAACCTGAGAATCCTGAATTTTATCGCATGAACCTGCAGTAAAAATCAGAATCAATAAAAACAACAAAAACCTCCCCGCTTTAAAAATCAACTGCATAAATTTCTTATTTTTACTACTGCGCAAAAATAGAACTTTTATTGTGACGGAGAATAAACTGAAATGGATGATCTTGTATTAATAATAGTTACGTTGATAATAGTGGTTGCGGGTGTTTTTGGACAAGTAAAAAAGAAAAAACAGATACCCGTGACTGGCGGGGAGCAAAAAAATCCGGAAGATTTCTGGGATTTGTTCAGGGATGAACCGGTTGCAGCACCACAACCAAAAGCAAAACCTGAATACTCTGTCGTTGAAGTGGAAAAATCTGTGCCCAACGGAAAAGTGCACGATTATAAGTTTTATTCAGATAAAGAAGGTGGCAGACTGATCGTAAATGAGCCAAAAATGCAGCCTCCGGCTGAAAAGATTATTACTAAAAAGAAAGAAAAATTTCCTTTAAGGAAAGCGGTGATTTATAGCGAGATCATCAACCGGAAATATTGATAATTATACCTAATTCGTTCATTCAGAACATTTTTTATAAAGATATTTTTAGTTTCAATAAAATATCTAAATTTGCACAGGGAAGAGTTCCGCAGACCGGAATTCTTTCTGTTTTTTTTATATGGTAACCGTAAAAAAAGGAGGATAAATCATGTCCCATGTGGTATATATGACAAAAGAAGGATTGCAAAAACTGAAGAAAGAGTTGGAGCAATTAGCAAATGTTGAACGTCCTGCAATTTCGAAATTAATCGGAGAAGCAATCGAAAAAGGAGATATTTCGGAAAATGCGGAATACGATGCAGCTAAAGATGCGCAAGGTTTACTCGAAGCAAAAATAGCTGCCCTTCAGAATAAAATTGCACAAGCCAGGATTCTGGACGAATCAAAAATCAAAACTACAAAGGTTTCGATTCTGAATGTGGTGACCATCAAGAATCAGAAAAACGGTGCAACAATGACCTACACCCTGGTTCCTGAATCGGAAGCAGATCTGAAACAGGCAAAAATTTCCATTAATACACCGATTGCCAAAGGATTGATGGGAAAAAAAGTGGGCGATATTGTTGATATTAAAGTCCCTTCGGGAGTTATTCCTTTCGAAATTGTTGAAATTTCAGTTTAATCAAAATGGCCAGTATTTTCACTAAAATTGTCAATGGAGAAATCCCGGCTTACAAAGTTGCCGAGGATGAAAATTACCTTGCTTTCCTCGATATTTTCCCGGTGGCAAAAGGTCACACTTTGGTAATCCCCAAAAAGGAAGTGGATTATCTTTTCGATCTTGATGATGAATCATATATCGGACTTCAGGCATTTGCCAGAAAAGTTGCGGTCGGATTAAAAAAAGCCATTCCCTGTCAGAAGGTTGGTGTACTGGTTTTAGGCCTCGAGGTACCCCATGCACATATTCATCTAATCCCGATGCAGACTGAAGCCGACCTGTTAAACTTCTCAAAAAAACTGAAGTTTACACCCGGCGAATTTCAAAACATTCAGGAGCTTATTTCAAAGAACATTATATAAAAGCCTGGTTTTTACCGGGCTTTTTTGTTAATATTTTTATGCCTGTTTTTTATTAACAGCGCCCGAACGCCACCCCAAAATCAATAACTTTATGGCAGCATTTTTCTATCAGTAAATAATTTGAAAAGCAGTATAAAATGGTTCCGTTTACACACCTTCATGTTCATTCACAATATTCAATTTTAGATGGCGCAGCAAGTGTTGATGCGCTTGTGAACAAGGCAAAAAACGATGGAATGAAGGCGCTCGCTTTGACCGATCATGGAACAATGTTCGGAATTAAGGAGTTTCATGCAGCATGCACAAAATCGGGGATCAAACCTGTTCTCGGTTGCGAAACTTATGTTGCCGAACGTACCATTTACGACAAAAAGGATAAAATCGACCGGTCAGGATATCACCTTATTCTGCTGGCTAAAAACGAAAAAGGGTACAAAAACCTCGTGAAACTGATATCGATAGCGAGCAACGAGGGATTTTACTATAAACCCCGCATCGATAAATCGTTGCTTGAAAAATATGGCGAAGGTCTCATTGTTTCCTCTTCGTGCCTGGGAGGTGAAATACCAACACTTCTGATGAATAATCATATCAAAGATGCTGAAGATGCAATTCAGTGGTACAAAAAAGTCTTTGGCAGCGATTATTATCTCGAACTCCAGCGTCATCCTTCCGAATTGCCCCAGCAGCGCGAGGAAGTTTACGACAAACAGGTGCAGGTAAATAAAATAATATTAACCCTGGCGCAGAAATATGGAATAAAAGTAATTGCCACGAACGACGTGCATTTTACCAACGCTGAAGATGCCGATGCACACGATTTGCTGATTTGCCTCAACACGGGAAAAGACATTGACGACCCCAACCGGATGCGCTACACAAAACAGGAATGGTTCAAAACGCAAAAGGAAATGAACGAACTTTTTGAAGATGTTCCTGAGGCATTGATGAACACCGCTGAAATTGTGGATAAAATAGCTGATTACGAACTGAACTCGGCTCCGATCATGCCCATTTTCCCGATTCCCGAAGAATTTGGCACAGAAGAGGATTACCGGATGAAATATTCAGAAAAGGAACTGACAGAAGAATTCAGTGAAGAATCGTTTAACCGGTTGGGCGGATTTGAAAAAGTTGTTCGGATTAAGCTGGAAGCAGCATATTTAAAGCATCTTACATATATTGGTGCGAAAGAAAGATACGGCGATCCGCTGACTGATGACATTGTTGCCCGTCTTGAGTTTGAACTGGAAACCATTAAACAGATGGGATTTCCAGGGTACTTTTTGATTACCCAGGATTTTATAAACAAAGCCCGCGAAATGGGAGTTATTGTTGGTCCGGGACGAGGTTCGGCTGCTGGTTCTGCAGTTGCTTACTGCACAGGTATCACCAACATCGATCCGGTTAAATACGATCTTCTTTTCGAACGTTTTTTAAACCCTGACAGGATTTCACTCCCCGATGTTGATATCGATTTTGACGACGATGGCCGTCAACTTGTACTCGATTATGTAACTGAAAAGTACGGTCAGGACAGGGTTGCTCATATCTGTACTTTCGGAACTATGGCGGCAAAACTGGCTATCCGGGATGTTGCACGCGTTTTAAAACTACCGTTGCCCGAAGCCGACCGTCTTGCAAAACTTGTTCCCGAAGCACCGAAAATGACCTTTGAAAAAGCTTTTAAAGACAGCCCCGATCTGAAAAAAGAAACCAATTCGGGAAATCAGCTGATTGTTAAAACCCTGAAATTCGCTGAAACCCTCGAAGGCTCTGTTCGCCAGTCGGGTGTACATGCCTGTGGTATCATTATCAGCCGCGATCCTCTTACCGACCACATTCCGGTAATGCCGACAAAAGACGAGGAAAAACTTCTGACAACCCAATACGACGGCCGTTTTGTCGAGAGCATTGGTTTACTGAAAATGGATTTTTTAGGGCTGAAAACTTTGTCGATCATCAAAGAAGCGCTGGATAACATCAAACTTTCGAAAGGAATAACGATTGATATTGACAGAATTCCGCTCGATGATGAAAAAACTTACGAATTATTCAGCCGGGGTGAAACAACTGCAATTTTTCAGTTTGAATCGGAAGGGATGAAAAAACACCTTCGCGACCTGAAACCCAACCGGTTCGAAGATCTGGTGGCAATGAACGCGCTGTACCGTCCGGGACCAATGAAGTATATTGCCGATTATGTTGCCCGGAAACATGGAAAACAAAAAGTAGAATACGATTTGCCGATGATGGAGGAATTTCTGAGCGACACTTATGGAATCACGGTTTATCAGGAGCAGGTGATGTTACTTTCGCGCCTGTTAGCCAATTTTACCCGCGGCGATTCCGACACACTTCGTAAAGCCATGGGTAAAAAGATCATCGATACCATGAATAAGCTGAAAACCAAATTTATTGAAGGATGCAAAGCAAATTTCAGGTTTATCGACGAGTGTAGCCTGGTGGGCAAAAAACCCGACGATGTAATCGAAAAAATATGGAAAGACTGGGAAGCTTTTGCTGAATATGCATTTAACAAATCGCATTCGGTTTGTTACGCGTACATTGCCTACCAGACCGGATATTTAAAAGCCCACTATCCGGCGGAGTTCATGGCTGCCAACCTTAGCCGCAACCTCAGCAACATTACCGACATCACCAAACTGATGAATGAATGCAAACGGATGAAACTGAATGTTCTGGGCCCCGATATCAACGAAAGTTTCATCAAATTCACAGCAAACAAAGCAGGCGACATCCGTTTCGGAATGGGCGCCATAAAAGGTGTGGGAGCAGGAGCCGTTCAAGATGTAATTACCGCACGGCAAAAACATGGAGAATTTAAAACCATTTACGAAGTGGTGGAAAATGTGAACCTTCAAACCGTGAACAAAAAGAACCTCGAAGCGCTCGCCATTGCCGGGGCTTTTGATAACCTTGGAGGAATTAAACGGAGCAGTTTGTTTTCAGGTGACGATGAAAATGATCCGACCTCTTTTATCGAAAAACTCATCAGGTACGGAAATCTTGTTCAACAGGAAAAAATGAGCGCCCAGCAAAGCCTTTTCGGGGCAATCGGCAGAAGCCAGGCAATTAAAAAACCCGACATTCCGCAGGTAGAGGAGTGGCCAAAACTTGTTCTTTTAGAAAAGGAAAAAAGCCTGATCGGGATATATCTGACATCGCACCCTCTCGACGATTACCGGCTGGAAATGGAAAGTTTCTGCTCGCGCGAAGTTTCACTGAAAGACCTGAAATCTGAGATAGAAAAATACAAAGGAAAAGATTTTGTGTTCGGAGGAATGGTTACTGCAACCCGTGAAGCCACTTCGAAAAACGGAAACCCATTCAGCGCATTTACCCTTTCTGATTATACCGATTCGTATGAATTTGTTCTTTTCGGACAGGATTACGTCAATTTTCACAAATATTGCAAAAACGGGCTGTTTCTGTATGTTAAGGGAAGCGTAAAACAGAGGTACAACGGGGATGGGTACGAATTTAAAATCTCACAAATTGAACTTCTTTCCGAGGTCAGAAAAAATTATGTGAAAAGCATTACGCTGAATTTACCTATTCAGAAAATAAACGAAGAAGTGGTGGAACGAATCGAAAAAATGGCTTTAAACAATAAAGGCAATACATTGTTAAAATTCAATATTTACAGCCTTGAAAATAACATGAACGTGCAAATGTTTTCGAGAACCACTAAAATCAACCTTACCGATGAGTTTTTAAAACTTTTTGAAGAGGAGTTAAATATTACCTATAGAATTAATTAACTAATTTTGCAGCTGTTACTTGAATCATTAACAATTAAAAATAAAATTATGGCTTTAGAAATTACAGACACCAATTTTGAAGATTTGGTAGTAAAATCGGACAAACCGGTGATGATCGATTTTTGGGCGGTCTGGTGCGGGCCCTGCCGGATGATTGCACCAATCGTTGAAGAAATGTCGGGAGAATATGATGGAAAAGCAGTGATCGGAAAGGTTGATGTTGACTCAAATCCTGCAATTGCAATGAAATACGGGATCAGAAACATTCCAACCGTTCTTTTCGTCAAAAACGGGCAGGTTGTTGACAAACAGGTTGGTGCAGCGCCGAAACATGTATTTACCAATAAACTTAACGCACTCATTTAATAGTTATTATGATTAATTTTCACCGGTTGGCTATGATTTAAAAACAGGAGTCACCCGGTGAATTTTTACCGGCACATTGAAAAACATTTTCGACATAGAACAGTTTCACCAGTTCGATAATCTTGGATTGATCGCTCACGAGGTGGTCGAAGGTTTTATTACCGGATTACACCGCAGTCCGTTTCACGGATTTTCGGTTGAATTTGCCGAACACCGGCTTTACAACCAGGGAGAATCGACCAAACACATCGACTGGAAACTTTATGCCCGCACCGATAAATTATTTGTAAAACAGTTTGAAGAAGAAACCAATCTTCGCTGCCAGTTAGTAATTGATACCTCTTCTTCCATGCTTTTCCCTTACTCAAAAGGCGAAAAACATTTGCACAATAAGCTGGCTTTTTCGGTTTACACAGCCGCAGCACTCATCTATCTTTTACGCAAACAGCGCGATGCAGTAGGGCTGACACTTTTTTCAGACGATATTGAATTTCATACCGATCCACGAATTTCTTCGGTAAATGCCGAATTGATGTACGGAAAACTTTCTGACCTGATCAAACCTGAAAATGCCAGCCTCCGGAAAAATACGAACACAACTGCTGTTCTTCACCAGGTAGCGGAAAATATTCATAAACGATCTCTGGTAATCATTTTCAGCGATATGCTCGACAATCATAAAACCGACGAACTTTTTTCGGCACTCCAGCATTTGCGCTACAACAAACACGAGGTAATTCTTTTTCATGTTACCGATCACACGCTTGAACGTGAATTCAAATTCAGTAACCGGCCACATAAATTTGTTGACCTGGAAAGCGGACAAACCGTAAAGTTCAATCCCGCCGAAATAAAAAGTCATTATGTTTCATCTGTTAATTCATACTTCGAAGATCTGAAGGTAAAATGCGGTCAGTACCAGATTGATCTTGCTGAAGCTGACATCAATAAGGATTTTGCCCAGGTGTTGCTCTCTTTTCTGGTTAAAAGGAAAAAGCTTTACTAAACATTCAAGGTAAATTTAATTTCTGTTATTATTTTTACTTTTATCAAGTGAAAATCCTGATTCATTAATATTTGAAATGTTTTAAAGGATTTTTCTGGTTCAATTAACACGATATTTTTAAAATGAATATTAAAAAACTGTTTCTGTTTCTTTCAATTGCCTGTTTTGTTTTTTCTTTTTCAGCAGTTGCACAACCGGGAGAACCCATTTCCGATCTGAAAACATTTTGTTCGCAGCAGAAAGGATTCAACCTGCTTGGTAAATTTGATGTTTCGTGGAGCAACGCGGGATTTACACAAAAAGAGTTCAATGTTATTCACGATCTCGGATTTAATTTCGTGCGGTTACCGCTCGATTACAGAACTTACACACTGGCCGGGAACTGGGACAATTTCACCGAATCGAAGCTGGTCAATATCGACCAGGCCATTCAATGGGGCGAACAATATGGAGTTCATGTTTGCATTAATTTGCACCGGGCGCCGGGATATTGTGTAAATGCAACCGACAATCTTCCTGTCAATCAGCAATTAAATCTTTGGTCCGATTCAATTGCACAGAAAGCATTTGTCAGCCATTGGAAAATGTTTGCCAACCGCTACAAAAATATTTCGCCGGAACGACTGAGTTTTAACCTTGTAAATGAACCAAGCAACGTAACTGAAGATGTTTATGTTTCGGTGATGAAAAAGGCAATTCAGGCCATTCATGAAATCACACCCAACCGTGTAATCTTTGTCGATGGTCTTGAATATGCAAGAAAACTGATGCTTTCGCTGAAAGACGAACCAAATGTGGCACAGGCGATACACAGTTACGATCCGTTTCAGTTGACGCACTACAAGGCAAGCTGGGTTTCGGGTTCATCCGACTGGCCAGTCCCGCAGTGGCCGATGCTTTCTGTATCGAATTACCTTTACGGACCGTGGAAAAGCGAATTCAGGAGTGCACTTAAAATTCAGGGCAACTTTGCACAGGGAACCGAAGTAACCGTCAATGTTTTGCAGGTATCTATTGAATCGACTTTAACTGTTAAGGCAGGAACTAAAACTTTACTTTCCAAAAAATTTGTGTGCGGCCCGGAATTGGGAACCGATTTTACCAAAATAGTACAAACCCAGTGGGGTTATCAGAATATTTCGAACAAAGATTTTTCGACAACTCTCACCGAAGCTGCCACATTGCTGACTTTTGAAAATACATCGGGCGACTGGATGACAATTAATTCGATTACCATAAAAAACGGCGATTTTGTTAAAACCTGGAATTTATCTGACAACACCTGGGGAAAAAAACAGGAAACGTATAATATGGATGAAAACGGCACGCTGAAAAACCCGGATGGCACCGATCTTCTTCCTTTTAAAGATTATCGTGATGTTGTGGAAATGGCAAACCAGAATAACATTCCGATCATGGTGCAGGAATTCGGGGTGCACAATCAGACTCCTCATAAAGTCACCATTGATTTTCTTACCGACCTGAGCGCTTTTTTCAGGCAGAACAATCTGGGCTGGGCCCTCTGGAACCTGACCGGAAGTTTTGGAATACTGAACAGTGACCGCACCGATTGTACTTACGAAAGTTACCAGGGTTACAAACTCGACCGCGAAATGCTCGATGCACTCACAAAATCGGGGACCACTTCTTCTTCAATTCTGAACAAGGCATTTTCTGCATTTGTATTTCCATCACCGGCAAAAAATGAACTTTTCATTAAAATCGGAAATTTCAGTGGCACAACGAAAATTGAAATCAGGGATATTACGGGCCGGTTGCAAAAAACATTCGTTATTGAATCAGCCGGTACAGAAACAACACGGCTTGGTATTGAGGAACTGAAAACCGGGATTTATCTGCTTTCTGCCACAAACAGGAAAAAAACATTTACAACCAAATTCATGGTGCAATAATCTTTCATTTTATCCGGATTTACAGTATAATTTGTCATGCAGTTTCAAGGTTGATATAACATAACTTATTATCATTCAATACGATCAACCTATAAAA
>JBBIPU010000046.1:0-7335 GCA_037442685.1 Draconibacterium sp.
TGTTGGAGAACCGGAAGATGTTCCTGATAAAACATTTTGATTCAGATTACCCAATCGCCGCGAGTATGCCAGGTTGTTTTATAAATTTGTCGGTTACGTGTTTCCATTTAATCCTGCCGGTTTTACTGATAAGCATAAAATTAAAAAGAGTTTGGGTTACGGACCTGAACCCTTGCTGATTTGTTCGATTGGAGGCACTGCAATTGGTAAGGAATTGATGGAACACTGCGGAAAAGCATTCGAAATAGTTAAAAATAAAATACCCGAAATACATGCGGTATTTGTTACCGGTCCGAGGTTATCAGCCGAAAGTGTAAACCTGCCAGGAGGAATTGAGGTGAAAGGATTTGTTCCTCGTTTATTCGAACACTTTGCTGCTAGCGATATTGCAGTTATACAGGGCGGAGCTACATCAGCCTTTGAACTTGCAGCACTTCAAACTCCATTTATTTATTTCCCGCTCGAAGGTCACTGCGAGCAAGCCAATGTGTCGCAAATTTTAACAAAACGCGGAATCGGAATTAAAATGAACTTGTCATTTTCAACACCTGAGTTGCTGGCTGAAAAGATTGTTTCAACACTTAACACAAATACAGTATTCCCGGTTATTCCTACCGATGGCGCCCGTAAAGCGGCTGAAGCAATTGCAAAGCTGATAACAGATTAAATCCTTAATAAATTAAAAACGTGAAACAAAAACTTTTTCTATTATTCATTCTTCTGTTTACAATGACAGGGTTTTCAAATGAAAAAACAAATAAGAAAATCAGACAAAACGAAGAATTGGTTCACAACTTTTTTGAAACACTCAATAGTTATAATACCGATAAATTAGTTTTGCTTTTTTCAGAAGACGGAACTTATGAGGAAGTTTGCAGTAGCCGTTTACTGAAAGGCAGGGATGCAATAGTCCGTTACATAAACGTTACCTTAAAAGGAATTCCCGATTCGAAATTTGAAATTGAAACCATTGTTGCCAATGAATATCATGCAACAGTCGAATGGATTTGGACAGGCACCAACACGGTGGGCTGGCCGGACATGAATATTCCTGCAACCGGAAAGTTCATTAAACTGAAAGGAATTTCAGTGATGGATATCGAAAACGGGAAAATTAAAAGTAACCGCGATTACTGGGATTGGAACTCATTTTTAAAAGGTATAGGCGTAAATTAAAATGATAAAAATTTTAAAATTCGACTTAAACCGTTGTTATCTCATCCAGGGAAAACAAACCATTATGATCGACGGCGCTCCCCCCGGAAAAGGAAAAAGCTTTTTAAAGCAATTGAAAAAGCTTGGTATCGGACCAGATGAAATCAAACTGATCATTCTAACACACGGTGATTTTGATCATATTGGGTCAGCGAAAGTTATTAAGAAAATAACAGGCGCAAAACTTGCCATTCATGAAAAAGACATGAAAAACCTGGAGAAAGGAATTTTTCAGTGGCCGCCGGGAGTAACAAAATGGGGCAAAATTTCGCGTTTCATTCTAAAACCTTTTATGGAAAGAATAAATCAGTTTGAAGGCGTTAAACCTGATATTGTATTTACCGGCAACGATTTCACGCTGAAAGAATACGGAATTGATGGAAAAGTAATTTACACACCCGGGCACACCCCGGGTTCGGTAAGCGTTGTGCTCAGCAACGGCGATGTTTTTGCAGGTTGCATGGCTCAAAACAGTTTACCGTTTACTCTGCGTCCACAGTTTCAGGTTTATGCCACAGATATTGAACAACTTAAAGCAAGCTGGAGGAAACTGATTGACAGAGGGGCAAAAACAATCTGGCCCGGGCATGGTAATCCATTCCACATTTCTGAAATTACGGAAAAACTTAAAGAATAAATTAATGAAGAAACTTAAAATCAGTATTATCGATTTGGTGCACAACTGTAAATCGAATTCTCTGTATCGCAGGTTTATGTTTCCCAATTACATCAGTATTATGCCGCAAATCATCGGTGTCTGGTGTCGCGAAGAAGGACACGAAGTTTATTACTCATTTTACACGGGTACACAACCAATTAAAAATCTGTGGATGGAAAATTCCGACATTGTTTTTATCAGTTCCTTCACTTTTACCGCACAAATGGCTTATGCTTTAAGCAATTATCTCAGGGAAAAAGGAATAACCACAGTGCTCGGCGGTCCGCACGCCCGTTGTTATCCTGAAGATGCCGGTTTATATTTTGATTTTGTAATGGGATTAACAGACAAGGAATTACTAAAGGATTTGCTTCATAATTTCTCACCTCATAATAAAAACGGAATTTTTATAACCTCAAAAACTCATCCCAAAACATTGCCGGGTTTAAGGGAAAGATGGTCGTTTATTGAACAGCTGCATCGCCGGTTTAATGTAATAAAATTTGTTCAAATGCTGGGAAGTCTTGGCTGTCCTCATCATTGCGACTTTTGCATCGACTCAGGAATACCTTACCAAACACTCGATTCAGAAACTATAAGGGATGATCTTAAATTTCTTGTTTCACAAATAAAACATCCCAAAGTCAGTTGGTATGATCCTAATTTTGGCGTTCGTTTTAACCAGGTTATGGATATCATTGAATCGGCTGTTCCGAAAAACAATATCAGTTTTGTTGCCGAGTGTAATTTATCGACCTTAAATGAACCTAACGTGAAAAGACTTTGCCACAACGGATTTAAAATGGTTATGCCGGGAATTGAATCGTGGTTTGATTATGGAGCAAAATCAAATACTGGAAACTCGACTGGTATTGATAAAGTTAAACAGGTTGCAGAACAGGTAAATATGATACAGCATTACATTCCACATGTTCAAACCAACTTTTTATTGGGACTGGACAGCGATATGGGTGATGAACCATTTGAATTAACCAAAAAGTTTGTCGATCTTGCCCCTGTTGCATACCCTTCTTTTGCCCTGCTTTCAGTTTACGGACAGGCAACCGGCAGTAACCTGAAATACGAAAATGAAAACCGCATCATTCCCTTCCCTTTTCATTACATGATGTCAGTACACACTTTAAACATCATTCCCAAAAACTATTCGTGGGAGGAGTTTTACATCCGTTACATTGATTTATTAAAACATTGTTTTTCAAATGCCACCATTCAAAAACGATTCAATGCAAACCACATGTCTGCTTCAAAATGGCTCACACTTTTACTTTCCCTGTCCATAGGTGGAAAAGGTAAAATAAAGTTGCTCAGTTCGAGGATAAACCAACTTAAATATGATAACGAATTTCAGGCCTTTGTGAGAAAGGAATCAACTCAGGTACCATCATTCATGACTCAAAAAATTAAAAACGATCTTGGTGAATTATGGGAATGGTTACCCGATAAATCGTTTAATTACAAGACTGATGTAATATCTGACCATAAAACCATTTAAAAGTCAAAGGTTAGTTTGGTTTAATCTTTTAGATTAAAATTAAAGCCAAATAAATTGAATATCAATGATTTATAATAAACAGCTATATCACATCATAATTGATAATTTCCGGTGAATTATAAAAATTGATTCATACGGCAAAAAAAACGCAGGCGGTAAATTCGTGTCGGACAAATTTTTTCCAATCCTCTTCACCAGATGACCCGAAGTCACCTTGCGAATAAATCAACGGATTAACACCAGATTAGGAATAACAGACTCTATTATCCGTTCTGTTGAAATTGCAGTATGGCCGAGGTCCGGGGACAAATTGAACTTCGAAATTTTTTCCGATTTTAAACTCTCTAAAATTTAGTGCAAAATTCAATCTCAAAACCATTTAAACGAAGTTTATACGGCTCTTTAACATAGGGAGAAATACAATAATTTTTACCATTTGGATAATATTCCCTGAATTTTTCAATGGATTTGGTGGAAAACTTGTCCTGATTTATTTTACATTCAAAAGCATGCACTTCATCACCTGCACCTTTTATAATAAAATCGATTTCGTTATTCAGCTTATCCCGCCAGTAAAAAACATCTCCGAATTTTACCCGAAGCATATCAAGGGCAAGGTGCTCCCACAAAATTCCACGGTCGGTTTCCCTGATGCTGGTCCATCCCTTCACAAAACAAACAAATCCGGTATCAAATGCATACACTTTCGGTTGCTTCACAATCTCTTTGTTTCCTCCTCCATAAAATGGGGAAACAGAATAAATTGCATGAGCAACTGTTAATGCTTCGATATGAGACATCACAGTTGGACGACTAAGCCCACTTTCCCTCGAAAGTGATGAAATGTCCAGTATTCCTCCGCTTTGATGAAACAAAAGACGCAATAATTTTATAAAACCATTTCTGTTTCTGAAACCAAAAAGCTCCTGTATATCACGTGCATAATAACTTTCAATCCACTCCGGGTAATTTTCAGGTTTTACCGTGTCCGCTAATAAATGTTCCGGCAAACCACCATTTAATAATCGTTTATCAAGATTAGATATTTGAAAAGTATCTGAACATTCACTCCACAATACCGGTGGCAGAAAAATCTGTATTTTTCGACCCGTTAGCGAATCGCGAAATTTTGATGTAACCGACAAGGTTGAAGATCCGGTTGCCAGAATTTTTAAATGGCTGAATTCATCGGTACCTATTTTTAAAACAAGACTTGGATCTTTTAACCGGTGTATTTCATCAAAAATAACCGTTGCACCAGCGGGTAAACTGTTAAAGAAATATTCAGGATCGTCCAGCCTTCTGCTGACAGAAGGTAAATCGCAATTAGTGTAAATTGCATCAGGAATTATCTTTGCCAACGTGGTTTTACCACTGCGGCGAACTCCGGACAACCACACCAACGACCTTTTTCCCCAAGCCTCCTGTAGCTTTTCTAACCAAAATTGACGAACAATCATGCAATCATACTTTACAATTAGACAGTCCAAATGTAAAGTTTATTTTCAATTATTACAAATATTCACCAGATGAACTTAAAGTCGGCAGGTAAACAGTCCCTTTCCTGATACTTGAATCTCTTAAAAGTTACCAGAGATGTCATCTTTTATTTATCTAATTGTTCAAAGCTAAATGCTGTATAAAAAACTCCATCATCCTTTCAGTTGAAACAGCGGTGTGGCCTCGGTCGGGGCCAACCTGAACTTCGAAACTTTTACCTGCCTTTTGCAGAGCGTTTATCATTTGCAGCGAATTCGAAGGATGCACGTTGTTGTCCGATGTTCCATAATAAATCATCAGCTTGCCTTTCAATTCCGGAGCATATTTCATCGCGCTGGTCAGCTCGTAACCTTCGAGGTTTTCGCTGAGCAGGTTCATGTAACGTTCTGTGTAAATATTGTCGTAATTGCGCCAGTCCATTACACCCGAATTGGCTACTGCAGCGCTGAAAACATCAGGAAAACGCAAAAGGCACATTGCCGAAGTGGTTCCGCCAAACGACGTTCCGAAAATCCCCACCCTGGTTTTGTCAACATACGGACGGTTGAACAACGATTTTACACCCTCAGCAAAATCTTCCATTTCGGAATATCCGAGTTTGCCATAAATCTGGTCCATTACAGCTTTGCCTTTTCCGCCCACATTTCTGCCATCCACCGAAACAATCAGAAATCCATATTCAGTCAGCGAATTGGGTGTTACAAAAGTTTCGCGGAACTCATTGGTTTCAGGGCCGCCGTAATTGCTCACCAGTACAGGATATTTTTTATTCGGGTCGAAATCAGATGGGAAGTGCAGCAATCCATGAAGCTGTGTTTTTCCATCAACAGAAATGTAGGTAAATGCTTCCACCTTTTTTAATCCGAGTTCGTTGAACTTGGTCATATCGCTTTCGACAAGTTTGGAAACTTGTCGTCCCTGAGCATCCAAAAGTTGCGTAAACGGCGGAACATCGTGGGTTTGTGCCACATCGACAATAAATTTTCCATCAGGCGAAATTTCAACTGTGTGATTGTAAGCCGGGTCAGTCAAACGGACATCACCTGTTCCATCTAATTTCACCCGGTGAAGTTGGAGTTTCATGTGATTATCGCTGCTGCGTGCCATGTAGTAAAGAAAATCTGCTTTTTCGTCGATTTTTACAATTCCGGCCACTTCAAACTGGTGGTTGGTCAATGTTGCAAGCAGTTTCCCGCTTAAATCGTACAATTTGTAATTTTTAAATCCTGTGCGTTCCGAAGTCCACACAAAACGTTTATTATCGGTAAGAAACTTGTATTCAGGCGAATTGGTAGTATAGCTCGGCAACCACTCTTCGTGCACTATAACACGGCATTTGCCGTTTTCAGGATTGGCAGCTGCCCATTCCATCACGTTCTGCCTGCGGTTGGTACGGTGGAATAACAGTTCATCACCCTTTGGCGACCATTCAATTCCATAAATATAATGACCAACAACATCATCAGTAAATTCCTTTCCATCTCGAACATCAACAATAACTGTATTTTTCGATTCCAGATCGTAGATCATCAAACCTACAACCGGATTCACAGCTCCTACTTTGGTGTACGGTTCAATTTCAACCGAATCAAGAATTTCGGTTTGTTTGTATTGCAGATAGTAATCTTTTACCCTGGTAAGATCGAAACTATAAAATGCCAGTTTTTTACTGTCGGGCGACCACCACATGGCGGTTGTCTGGTCTAATTCTTCCCCATAAACCCAGGTTGCCGAACCATATTTTATCCTTTTGCTTTCCGATCCATCAGAAGTTACAGCAACTTCAGAGGTTCCGTTCATTTCTTTGATAAAAACATTTCCATTGCGGTAAACGGCTTTGCTTTTCCCGTCGGGCGAATCTGCAAAAGCGAATTGACGGCCGCGTTCCGGCCTGTTTCCCATCATCCGGCGGTAACGCATCATTGGTGGCTCTTCTTTTTCAGCTTCGCCAATCTTTTCGGCTTTTTTCTTTTTTAAATCAAACTTGTATTTCGAACCCCCGAAACTGTAGGTAAACGTTTTCCCATCTTCAGCCCAGGTAACCGAAACCTGGCCAGGCTTTACTGAACTTCTGATTTGCGGCGACATTTCCTTGTAACGGTCGTAACCCGGCATTTCTTTGATCCATTGTTGGGCATCGACACTGAATCCGTTAAATATCAGTACATAAAACAGTACCGGCAGAAATAAAAGTTTATAATTTTTCATGTTAAATATTGATTAGAAATCTGATTTAATTAAAAGAGGCTAAACATACCTTTCGATATCGGATTTTCAAAATACATTTATCATTTTTACCACTTTGAAAGAAAAATAAAATCATGACAAATAAATAATTGTTTTTGTATTTTGCAGCGTTTTAAAAAAATCGTGAGTATGAAAAAAATCTTTATTCTTATAATTTGTATTTCGATGATGACATTACAAAACCTGGCACAGGAAGATAAAT
>JBBIPU010000046.1:7435-26313 GCA_037442685.1 Draconibacterium sp.
TACCCTGATTATAAACGATTCATGGTCAGCCTTTCGAAAGGTGGTGGCGACGCTGTCATCTGGAAAGAGTTCGATGTGGAAACAAAATCGTTTGTCGAGGGTGGATTCGAATTACCCGAAGCAAAAGGAGGTGTTAGCTGGATTGATGAAAACACACTATTCGTTTCAACCGATTTTGGCAATGGAATGACAACTTCGGGATACCCGAAAGAAGTCAGGCTTTGGAAACGTGGTACCTCATTCAAAGAGGCTGAAAAAATTTTCGAAGGAAAGGATACCGATATGAGTATCAGCGCTTCTGCTTATCATACTAAAAATAAAACCTACAAAATAGTTTCTCAGCGAACATCGTTTTATACCGGTACCGATTATTTTATGGAAAACGGCAAACTGATCAAATCGGAATTACCCGACGATATTGAAATCTCCTCAATTTTAAATAACCAGGTTATTCTGCAACTGAAATCGGAATGGAAGACAAGCGGACAAACGTGGAAACAGGGCGCCGTTGTAAGCATCGATTACAATGATTTGATTCAGAACAAAATGAACCTGAAACTGGTTGTTCTGCCCGATGAACGTTCAAGCGTGACTTCTATTGCTGCAACCAAAGATGCATTGCTCATCAACATGTTGAACAATGTAAAAAGCGAATTATACAAATTCACTTTTAAAAACGGGTGGCAAAAAGAAGAAATCAATGCGCCTGAATTAGGCAACATAACACTTGGATCGGCGGATGATGAAAGTGAAAACTATTTTTTCTATTTTACCAATTTCCTTGAACCCTCCACGCTCTACTTTGGAAATTCGGCTAACGGTGAACTTAAAAAATTAAAATCGCTCCCGGCATTTTTTCCGACCGAAAATTACAGGGTTCAGCAGTTTGAATCGGTTTCGAAAGACGGAACAAAAATTCCCTACTTTGTGGTAAGCAGTAAAGATTTAAAATACGATGGCAACAACTCTACATTATTGTATGCTTACGGTGGTTTTGAAATACCAATGTTGCCATCGTACAATGCTGTAACAGGTACTGCCTGGCTCGAAAAAGGAGGAGTTTATGTTCTGGCAAATATCCGTGGCGGTGGCGAATTCGGCCCCAAATGGCACCAGGCCGGACTGAAGGAAAACCGCCAACGGGTTTATGACGATTTTCACGCTGTTGCTGAGAGTTTGATTGATAAGAAAATCACAAAACCATCTAAACTCGGTATTTACGGTGGAAGTAATGGAGGGTTGCTGGTGGGTGTTGCCTATACGCAACGCCCCGATTTGTATGGAGCTGTGGTTTGTGCCGTTCCGCTTTTCGATATGAAACGCTATAATAAACTTCTTGCCGGAGCCAGCTGGATGGCGGAATACGGAAATCCCGACATTCCTGAAGAATGGGAATACATCAGTAAATATTCGCCTTACCAGAACATAAAACCGGGAATGAAGTACCCCGAAGTATTCTTTACCACTTCAACCCGCGACGACCGTGTACACCCCGGGCATGCAAGAAAAGCGGTTGCTAAAATGAATGAATTGGGTTATAAGGTTTATTATTTCGAAAATACAGAAGGCGGTCACGCCGGCGCTTCAACCAACGAGCAGCGCGCCCAGATGAACGCATTGATTTATACCTATTTGAAAATGAAATTGATGAAATAAAAGGTAAATCCCTGGGTAAAAGAAGTATTCTTCGTTCCCTTTGCGGATTCATTGCGATCTCTGCGGTTTGAATAAAATCAAAGTGAAATGAAAGTTATTTTGTATGTAATAGTTTTGCTTATTGCTTCAATATCGGTTTATTCTCAAAATCTTCCAAAGGTCTCATCAGGCAGGATTGAAAGAATTGAGAATTTTCAATCGCAATTTGTGCCTGCCAGAAATGTTGATATCTGGCTTCCTGCAGGCTACGATCCGGTTCATAAATACAGCGTGGTTTATATGCACGATGGACAAATGCTTTTCGATAGCACTCAAACCTGGAACAAAAAAGAGTGGAAAGCGGATGAAGTTTTCAGTAAACTGATTTCTGAAAAAAAGATCGAACTTTGCATTGTTGTTGGAATCTGGAATACACCGGAAAGGATTACCGAATATTTCCCCAACAAAATTTTTGATCTGCTTGAAACCGGTCTGCAGCAACAGATTTCGGAAAAATACGGCAACGGCAAGCGGCCAAATGCCAACAACTATCTGAAATTTATCGCAACAGAGTTAAAACCGCACATTGATTCCCACTATTCGACATATTCAGATAAAGACCACACTTTTATGATTGGCTCAAGCATGGGAGGACTAATTTCGGTTTATGCTATCTCGGAATATCCTGAAGTTTTTGGCGGAGTTGCCTGTCTGTCAACCGCCTGGTTCAGTTTTCTTGAACCGAATTATGCGGTTCCGCTGGCTGTTTTTGACTACCTGAAGAAAAATATTGCTCCGCCGGCCGGGCATAAAATTTACATGGATTACGGAACCGGCGAAAGCGATAAACCATACGAACTGACCCAATCGTTTGTCGATTTAATTGCAAAAGGAAAAGGTTACAGTGAAAACAATTACAAATCGGTTGTGCATGAAAAAGACAAGCATGAGGAAAACTCGTGGAGCAGAAGACTTCACGTACCAGTTGAGTTTCTTTTACAAAAAGAGTGATGCCCGAATTAAAAACTCGTTAACCTGATGTAATTTAATTTCAGGATTCTGTAAAAGGTTTGTTTTTGTCAATTATTTCAAAAATCCACGGAGAATATTTCGGTGAATCGGTATTGTCACTGTTTTTTGTCCTTTTGAAAACACTTTCGTGAATACAAGGTTCGCCCTGAGTCGATTTATCCCATGATCTTTTCTGCCTCTGCATCAGATTTCCCGGAAAGTGTTTTTGTTCATTGTGCATCATTCCGTTGATATCGGGTTTTGCAGCTTGCAGTTTTTTGTACGCAGGAGATTTTTCGTAAATAAGTAAATTTTTTTCAGTCGCTTCCCTGATCATCCATTTTAAAGTAATGTTCGAAAGATCTTCCTCCTGATATCCGCCACCAACATCGGTGTGAACCCCGCTAAACCAGACCTGTTTCATTTTTTCTTTTTTGTCATTTTCAATCCGGTTCCATATAACAGGTTTAAAAGTTTTTCTTTCTTCATCGATCGATAAAGCTTGACGCGCATATTCAACACTGTCGCTCAGATCGAAAGAATGAAATTTGAACGGAAAAATCACATCAAGAATAATGCTGAGCGATTTCAGAGGCAATCCCAATGCTGCCACAGTGTCCCAGACACCCAGAAACTTGATTTTACACCACATGGTGTGATGCCTGTCAATAAATGCTTTGGCCTTTGTTTCTCTGACTTCCTTATTTTCTATTCTGTAAATTTTAAATGCCTTTTTTATTAAATCGGGCCTCGATTTTGGCAAAATCCCAAACAGATGGATAAAGCCCGACAAACTTCTGACGGTAGCCGCTCCCCTGCTGAATCCGAACAGAAAAATATGGTCTGTTGCTTCAAAATTCTCGAAAATAAAACGGTAGCAGTCAAGAATATTTTTCGAAATCCCCATTCCTGAAATTAAACCTGTAATTTTTCTCCAGTCGGTTCCAAGCCCGGGATCATAAAAAGCTATTTGCCGTGGTGTTCTGTCTTCCACCATGTTAAACAGTTTGTAAACATTGGTGTTACTACCAACACCACCTTTTTGTCCTGTTCCATCAGAAAATACCACGATGTTTTTACCCATTTTCCTTCGTTTTAAGTTGAACTATTTTGCATCCAATTTACTGATGTTAAAGATGAATTGCAATAATTAATACAAAAAAGTATTTTATTAATCAACTCATTCATTTTTAATTATTTAACCACTAAATATTATCAAAAAGATATGATTTTAAAAAAAAATTATGAGGTATTGTAAATAATTTATTTGTAAATTGTAATGCAAAACCGTTTTTAGATTGAAATAGAATCATCATTCCTGCCATTAAATCAGGTGAACAAATTCATTCACCTAACCAGAAATGACCATTTTAATTTCAACAAGGGTGCTCTGCTGTCAGGTGTTAGACACTAAATAGTTGTAGGTATTTGCCAAAAATATTTGTCGATAAAACATAGAGAATCTGGCATGCAGATAAAGAGCAAAAGCTTTTCCGCTGGTGGCAACTTTGCTTTTTTTTGAAAAATTACCAGCGATAAAAAAAAAGTTGGAGGAAATTAAAAATGAGTGAATCGAATGAAAAATTTACAATGGGATGGTTGCCTGATTATCCTGATTTTCGTGATTACACAGGGGAACAAGAAACGGTGAAAGCATTGCTGACTAAGGTTGGCGTGACAAAAAGCACAAAAAGCACACTGCCTGCTTCAACAGATTTACGTGAATGGTGTTCACCTGTGGAAGACCAGGGATCAATCGGATCGTGCACAGCAAATGCAGGAGTTGGAATGGTTGAATATTTTGAACGGAGAGCTTTCGGCAAACATATCGATGCTTCACGGCTTTTTCTGTACAAGACCACAAGAAACATGTTACACTGGACAGGAGATACAGGTGCATTCCTCCGGTCAACAATGGGTGCACTGGTTCTTTTTGGAGTACCACCGGAAGAATACTGGCCATATAAAACAGCAGATTATGAAAAAGAACCACCTGCCTTTTGTTACGCATTTGCCCAGAATTACCAGGCAATCAATTATTACAGGCTCGATCCGCCAGAAATAACAAAGAGCGCTTTACTAACCAAAATAAAAACCAATCTTGCCGGTAACCTTCCTTCGATGTTCGGATTTACAGTGTTCAGTTCTTACACACAAGGCTCCGCAACCGGGAAAATACCTTATCCTACCACGGGAGAAAAAATAGTCGGAGGTCACGCTGTTATGGCAGTAGGGTACGACGATAAAATGAAAATTAAGAACACTTATCCCGGCGCATCCGAAACGACAGGAGCTTTACTGATCCGGAATTCGTGGGGAACTGGCTGGGGAGATAAGGGTTACGGCTGGCTTCCGTATGAATATGTGTTAAAAGGACTGGCTGTTGACTGGTGGTCGCTGTTAAAAACCGAATGGATTGACACAGGAGCATTTAAAATGTGAATTCAAAAGAATCTTTTGTCAGTACTTATTTTCAGGGAATAATCGGAATTGTTTATTCCCTGAATTTCTTTAATCAAACCACAATTTCAATGTGCAGTGTTGTTCAAATAAATATTCCTTTTAACACTAAACTGTATTGCAAGCTCTTAACTCGGGGTTTAATCAAATTCAAAAATAAAAATAGCTATCTTCAAAGTCTGAAGTAAGCAGGAGTTGCTAAAACAGCAGCCAAATGATTATAAACGAAATTTGCTGAAACAAGAGATTTACGTATAAACCTGAAAAACAAATAAATAATCCGAGAAATTAATTTATTGATTACAAAACTTGAAATGAGAATTATTTCAGTAATCCTATTTTTCCTCGTATTTCAATCGTTGCTGAATGCACAGGTCGTTGAAACACAATTCGGCAAAATCATGGGAAATAAGAATGGAAAAGTTATGCAGTTCCTGGGAATTCCTTTTGCCAAACCTCCGGTTGACTCGCTCAGATGGAAAGTGCCTCAAAATCCGGATATTTGGGAAGATACTCTGGAAACAACGGATTTTGCTCCGGTTTGTCCGCAGAAATTATTCGATCAGACAGACAGCGATCCTGTAATAGTTGGAGATGAAGATTGTTTGTATCTGAATATCTGGACATCAGACTTAGATAATAACATTAAACCTGTTATGGTTTTCATTCACGGTGGAGGCAACCAGCAGGGAGGTGCCAGTCAGACAACAGGAGGAACGCAGATATATTCCGGAAAGAATCTGTCGGAAAGGGGCAACGTGGTTGTTGTGACCATTCAATACCGTCTCGGGCCGTTGGGATTTCTTGTACACCCAGGTCTGGAAGCCGAAAATGCAAATCACATTTCGGGAAATTACGCTGTTCTCGATCAAATCCTTGCATTAAAATGGGTACAAAACAACATTGCAAAATTCGGAGGTGATCCGTCGAAGGTGATGATATTTGGCGAAAGCGCCGGAGGGGTGAACGTGGGCAACCTTTTAACCACTCCTCTTGCTAAAGGATTATTTCAACGTGCCTGTATTCAAAGTGCTTCTCCTGTTATTAACTTTTATCAGGATTCAAAAAATAAGGGAATTGCTTTTGTTGACAGCTTTATCACTACCGGCTCCGATGTGGAAAAGATTGCATATTTGCGAACCCTGCCGGCTGACTCTCTGGTTCAATTTGCAACAAGTCCGCTTAAAGGAGGATTTGTTCAGCAAAACTGGCAACCGGTTCTCGACAATGTTGTTTTTCTAAATTTTCCCAGACAGGTTTTTCAAAGCGGAAACTTCAATAAAGTTCCGTTGATTATTGGCTCCAATGCAGATGAAGTGAGCCTGACAGTGCCAAAAACTGTTTTACCGGCAATGGTAAACGCCTTGATAAAAAGTTATATTCCCAATGAATTTCAACCTGTTGCACTTGAACTTTATCCACCAGGAACCAATACCGATGAAGCCAGAAAATCGTATATCGGAATTTTAACAGATGCCCAGTTTACTGTAAATGCAAGAAGAACAGCGCAGTGCATCAGTGTGAACCAGGTTGAACCAGTATGGAGGTATTTTTTCACATACAAACATACCATTCCGCAACTGGCTGAATACGGATCGTATCATGGTATGGAACTTTTTTATGTATTCAATACGTGGGAAAATACAATTTTAGGTTCCGGATTTCTTTTTAAACCTGAAGATGAAGTAGTTCAGAATGCAATGCTGAGATACTGGGTAAATTTCGCTGAGTCGGGAAATCCAAATAACGATCAGCTTGAAAACTGGCCTCAATATGAAAGTTCAACAGATTGTTATCTCGAAATCAGTGCTTCACCAAACGGAAGTCAGGCCGGAATTCGAACAGCCAAATGCGATCTTTGGGATGAAATAACTGGATTTAAAGGTTGCTCAGAAACAGTTGGTTCAATTAAAATTACAGATACAAAAGAAATATCCATTTATCCGAATCCCTCTACCGGAATTTTTTATTTGAGATTACCTTCGGAATTAAACTATGAAATTGAGGTTTTTAATGTTACCGGTCAAAAAATAATAGTTAATCCGTTTTCTGATATAATTGATTTAAGCATGTACCGAAATGGATTGTACATTATAAAAATTAAAACGAACAGTGAATTTTTAATCTATAAAATAATAAAGAATAATTCTACATCATTTTAAAAGTCGTAATACTGGTAGTTAAATTAATAAGTAATAGATACCTAAGTTTACCGCATATCTCCTTCCTCGTCAGATGCAGTATTTTCTTTATTTTCGGTATAACGGCTGATAAATTTAAGAGCAGCTTCTTTTAAAAATTCAATCTTTTTCGAAACCAGTGAAGTTATTCCCAACTGAACAGCTAACCCAACTAACCTGAAAAACTGGTTTTTTGACTTTCCGATTACCAGCCGTTTACTGACGAAACCTGAAGCAACACTAACAGCAGTTGCCATAAGTTCCTTCACTAAACTTTCGGATGAATAAAAATCCCTGACCAGATTTTTCAGAATATTTGCGGGTTTAAAGTTCTCGTAAATAATTAAAAGCTGTTCTTTAACCAGCTTACTTTCTTCTGCCTGTTTCAGTTCGAGCGCCTTTATTTCCTCCCTTAATGATTCAACGGTGTATTGCTTTTCCATATTTAAACCGGTTAATTGAGCATTTGGTTGATCATCGAATTATTCAGTGGTTTCTTAATCCATTTGTCTTTGAAAATAAACAGAATAATACCCACCAAAGCATAAAAACCGGCAACAGTAAAGAATCCGAGATAAAGCTGCCCCATCATAGCGCCTAACCAAAGCGCCAGACCGAAATTTAACGTAATAAAAAACAGGATGGCTGCAATAATCACCGACATCCAAGCAACCATCGAAGATACACCATCTGAGACTTTATCCACCGTTTTTAACTTTATCAGATCAACGGTTGTTTTTCCGTAGGTTTCAGCACTTTCGACCAATGAATCGAAATATTTAACTTTTCCTTCCATTTGAACAAAGAATAGTATTTATAAAAGAAACTTTAAATCTGGCGAAAATTTTGAATAAAAAATGAAAACTGCAAATACAAATATCTTAATCAAATATGTCTGGTTTAAAAATATTCGTATTTGCAGTAAAAATTGTGTTGATTAACCTGCTGATTCAACCTTTGTTTCAGCTTTTTTTGCCTTGCCATTTGATTCAAATTTTTCAGCAACCTGATCTACAAATTCGCTGAATTTTTCCTTCAGATCATCAACATACTCTTCACCCTTTTCCACAATTTTTGTGCGGGTTACTGTTCCTTTTTCCGGGGCAAATAAAATGCCCAGCAATGCACCGGCGGCAACACCGGCTAAAACTCCCAATAAAATCTTTCCTGAACTCATAATGTTAATTTTTTAAATGACAAATAAATATAAGGATTTCACCTGACTTTTCCACCGTTTTTCAGTATTAATATTTATTAAAATCATCAATTTATCTTTTATTTGCTGAATCTCTTAATCATTTCCGGTGCCTGATTTATTATTTCAACGGTCAATCTGCAGAAACCTTTTTTAGCTACTTACATTATTTTTCCCCCGATTACCCTACTTCCTGTCAATAATGAAAATTTATGTTGCTTCACAACTAACCATTTTAATATTTAAAGATGAAAATCTGCCTGAAACTCAGTAAAACCCTGTTGTTTAGTAGTTACTGTAATTACTTATATTTATTAAGGTTCCGTAAATTTCAGTATTAAATTTGCTTTTTAACACTTTACATGAGCCATATCGACACGGAGCAGATTGTGGATTTTTATAATTTTTTTACTTTCGCTGCATAAATAATTAAAGCATCATGAAAAAAGCAATTAAAACAATATCAATGGTTACCGCATTTTTTGCAGCAATTTTTATCTCTTCCTGCATCAATAACGATGTACCTGAAAGAACTGCTGAGATTGAACAGCAGGAATTAAATCAGGCCATTGCAAATCTTGAAAAAGCCGGTTATAATGTCGATACTACCGAACTTGGGATATACTATGTTATGAATAAATTTGGTACCGGACCATTTCCTCAAAAAGGCGATACATGCTTTTTGATTTACACCGGCTTTTTTCTGAACGGGACTATTTTTGATTCATCAGACAATTATTTTCAGGATAGCATCTGGAAGTTTAACTATCTGGAAGAAAATTTAATACCGGGATTTAATGACGGAATAGCATTATTAAACAAAGGAGCTGCAGCTGATATTATCATACCATCTGAATTTGCTTACGGAGCAAACGGAAATGGAATATTTCCACCTTACACACCACTTGTTTTCTCTATGAAAATGAAAGATTTAAAGCCGAAATAATAGTTAGTTACATCAAAATCTCCAACCTAATGAAAATGTGTGGCCATTTCCGATCATGTGGTTGGAATTTAAAGGATTTTCGGATGTATAAGTTAAAACAAAATCTTTTAATGGTACCTGTACAAAAATAAAAATGGTACTCTCACTCCGGTAACCTGTACCGACCAGGAGTAAATTCAAATCAAACATTGATACCAAATCAAAACCAGGTTTATTATATCTGGTATTTCGCAATGTTATTTCCGGTTGAAGATAAAACACTTCTGAAAATCTTATTTTGTAATTGCCGGTCAGGAAGTACTTTCTGTATTCCGGAATTTCCTCTGCCGATGCATTTTTAAACCTGAAAACGCCCGGAGCCAGATTAAACGCTGAAAATGAGATTTTGAAATCTTTGCCGCTGACAGTTGCACCAAATCCGCCATCAAATAAAAAAGAATTGTCGTTCCCTGATAAAAGACGAGGATCGTCGCCATCAAGAGGATGTAATGAATTTATATCAATTGCCAAATGTTCGGCACTGGCATTTACTCCCAAAGAAAGCAATGTTGAAGGAGTCAAAGGAATATGATATGCATAGATTAACTGTAGCACGTCGAATGATGTCGGTCCAATCACTTCATGTTGATAAACTGTTCCCAGAGCATACCGGGAATCATAATATCTGTTTTTTTCATTTTTTACAAAACCGGGAGAAATCGCAAAACTTATGATAAAATCGTTTAAAGGCTTAAAACCACCTGCCCATAAATTATAGGAAGAAATATTTGTGGTCAGTTTATAATTCAGCGCTGCCATAGAAGGATTATTGACAAAAGGATCAATATGCGTAAAATAATGATACGGGAAATCCTGTGCTTTTAATTGCAAAGTAAAAACCACAAATATGAAAATCAGTATTTTTTTTATCTCTTTCATCGTAAAACCGTAACCTGTCCGTACCGATAGTCTTCACCTTCAATTAAAAGCTGATACAAATATGTTCCCTGAATTATCTCCCCGTTTACCCTGCCATTCCATGGAATATAACTGTTTTTGCATTCATAAACCACTTTCCCGTTCCTGTCGTAAATAACCAACTGGGTTAACCGGTACAATCCAATATTTTTAATTTGCCAGTCGTCGTTAATTCCATCGCCATTTGGGGTGAAAACATCGGGAATGGTAAGTTCACCTTCGACCTCAATTTTAATGGTGTTCGACCACGTATCCACATTTTTATCCAGATTGACTTCCCTGATCCGGAAAAAATGGGTCAGTGAAATCCCCTTAAGCTGGTATTCAAATCCGGTACCCTGAACATTCTCAATTTTATCCCAACCATTCAGGTCATTTTCAGAGTACCAGATTTCGTGTTCCAGCCGGTCGTTTTCCCAAAACCGGTTGATATTCCAGTTCAAAGTGATTTTATTTTGAGTTTTATTCTCAAAACCATCCAATATTACCGGTTCAAACCGGTTTGAATAAAATGTTTCGTTGCAGCTGTTAATTACCTTTAAACCAATTATCTCAGGCGAATCAGGAACTGATGTTGTATAGTAAAATTTTCCTGTGAAGAGAGATGAAAAATTTGTTTCTGCAAGTAACGATCCCGACTGATCAAATTCAACCAAAAACAGCGAATGAATATTGTTTTTTAGATTATCTGAATCATAAGTAATTACGAGGTTATTTTCAGGAGTGAATGAAACAAGACTCAGGTTAATTTTCAGGCTGTCGTTTATTACATCCACTATTAAAGGTTGTGATTCTCCAAAACAAATGGTGTCGATGGTCACGCTGGTTTCCTTTACAGAAATTTTATTTTTGCCTTCCGATAACCAATTGACAACCACATTATTTGTACCCTGGCCTTTGACAACTTTTCCTCCTTCTGTAATCCATTCGTAAACCGAACCATTTGTATTTTTAATGTAATAAACAACATTTTCTCTTTCTGCAACACAAATTTTATCAGGCCCTTTCGGAGTTTCAGTAATTAGTTCAACATTAATCCTCACCGGGAAAACCGAAGTATCAGAACATCCGAATGAATTTGTGGAATAAACACTTGCCGAAGCATGCATGTTTGTTTCTCCCCAATTGATTTTAACATTGTCGTTAGCCGGATTTGAAACAATTTCGCCACCGCTGACCAGCCAGTGCAGATTGGTATTTTCTGTAACGGTCCAATAATCCACCTCTTCAACAAACGGGCAAACCGACCAGCTTCCATCCACAGGCAATTCCCGTGGCACCGGCGTAGTCATCACATGCAGCGTATCGAAATTGACCCAGCAGTTACCATCGGTGCCACGTAAAACATATTCGCTGTACCTTGGGTAATCATAAAATTCCCCGGGAGAAAAAACAGTGTAAAGCGAAAATGGATTGGAAAGATCAGATTCCGGACTCCATTTATAAAAAACATCAGCACTGTCACCATATCCAAAAACTGCAGTTGAATTTGAGCAAATTACAATATCCTTTCCGGCATCAGGAAAAACTTCATCCATTTTTTCAGGAGTTTTATCGCGAAAAAAACTGGTGACAAAATCAGGAAACCTAAAATCATACGATTCAATTGTCGCAAGATTAAGTTCGGGTTCACAAGCCAGGCCTTTAATATTGGGTTTGTTTATCCGTCCCAGTTTAAATTTTTTCGACAAAACATCAAAGTAATAAATGTAGATTTTCCCATCAGGCGCCAACCTTAAATCCTGAATTGGGAACCTGTATTCTTCAGTTTGTGGAAGAGTGAGAATCGTATCGATAGTATTATAAATTGCTTTATTATCGGTAATTTCGGCATTAATTTGCATCAGATTACCACCTGATCTGTAATAAAGTAACCTGCTGTCGGGTGAAAATTCAATGGTCCAGACATCCCCGAGTGTGAGAATACGTGGATTGTAAATCTTTCCTGTTTCAAAGTTGAAGTCGGTAATAACTTCACCGTCTGAAGAGTTCCCTCCCATAATAAAGAAAAATTTATCGCCATTTGGTGAAAATCTGTAAGAACCTGAACTACCAATATCGAAATTATCGTTAATTACAGGAACTAAATTCACCCCGTTTTCATCAATTTTATAAAAATAAATGCGGTCAATTCCCTTTTCAATCTGTGTATTATCGTTTCTGTCATTTACAAGCCAGAAGTAACTGTTATCGCAATATCCGGCAATAGTGGGACCAGAATGAAAATTATCATGCACTTTAATTTTCTGACGAACTACCTCCCCTTTGCCATTGTTGGCATTCGAATTTATTTCGGCAAAATAAAGCCTGTTTTGATACATGCCATGCGAAATAGTGTAATCATCTTCAGCATAAAATAAAATATACCAGCCTTCTTTTTTAGGATACGGAACAAAAATCGGTTTACCAGTCAGAAACATATCATCTGAAATCAATTTGTCACCATTTTTCACTACTTCATTGAATTTGTTCCATACAGTCCGGCCATCAGTGCAAAGAACAAGGTTTCCATCCTTGTCGCAGATTGACGCACTTGCTCCCGGGTTACCCTGAAAATCGGAAAACTCAAAATTGCCGGTTTGAAAATTGAACTGTTTTCCGGCACCAACCGACCAGATAGATGCTTCCTTTTGAGCGCTGATCAATAATGGTGTAAACAAAATAAGAAAGAATAAAATGTCTCTGAAGGATTTCATTCAGTTGGTTTTTGGTAAAGATAATTCTAATCGGTGTTTGGTTGCGTCGATAATTACAAAAATACTGTTCTTTTTTCCCGGTTACTTTTTAAACAGGCTTCAAGGATTTTTAATACCTCAACCGATTCCTGCGGTTTTACCAGGAGTTCTGCCCCATTCCGTATTGCATCGAAAACATTATTGTAAAAAATGTTGTAGTTGCCGGGAATGGTTTCGATTTTTTCTTCCACATCACCGCCATCTTTTTCATAAGTAAGCGTTCCCCACATTTCAGGAGATTCGGTTCCCCAGTCGGGGCCAACCGGCAGATTACCGGCCTTTAATAATTCTTCCTGAGGATCGATTCCGTATTTGTAGAATGAACCAAGTTCGCCATGTAAAATGTAACGGGGTCCGGGTTTCTTTACAAGGTAACTGCATTTTAATATTGCAGCAAATTTTTCATATTCAAGCCTGATCTCGTAATAATCGGTTACAACGCCTCCGTTTCTTACTATTTTTAAATGTGCCGTTACTGCATTTGGTTTTCCGAACAAAACATAAGCCTGATCGACCATGTGTGAACCAAGATTATACAGTACTCCGGCGTATTCATCGCCTTCTTCTTTCCATGTATCACGTGCAATATAATTCCGGTACCGGTCGTAATGCGATTCAAATTCGACCAATCTTCCCAGTTTTTTTTCTGCCAGGACTTTTTGCACAGTCCTGAAATCCGCATCCCAGCGGCGATTCTGAAAAACTGTAAATACAACGCCACTCTCCTTTGCCAACCTGACCAGTTCCTGCGCTTCACTGCTATTCAAGGTAACCGGTTTTTCGACAACAATATGCTTGCCGCTCAGAATGGCCAGCTTAGCCATTTCGAAATGAAATTTATCGGGCGTATTTATAATAACCAGTTCAATATTTTTGTCTTCAAGAATCTCGTTGTAAGAGCGCACGATTTTTACTTCCGGAAACATTTTCCGTGATAAATTTTTCGTTCTTTCAAGAATAGAAATTACTTCAAATCCCTGATTTACTTTAAATAAAGGGCCATGAAACACAAGTCCCGACATGCCAAAAGACAAAATTGCAGTTTTAACTTTGCTGTCCATATTCAAAATTTCAAAATTGAAATGTAACCTGAAAGTTGCTTAATAACATCTAAAATAACTTAATTTGATTTTAATTTGGTGACAATTAAACGATAATTGATTGTAATTTCGAATTTACATTATCTAAAAAGAAAAAAGACCTTAAAAATGGAAAAACTTGTAAACAATTATCTGAATACTTTTACATGTTTCAATCTCGAAACCGGTGATTTCCCGGGGCCGGTGGTTACTATTTCGCGTCAGGCCGGGTGCTCTGCACAGCGAATTGCCATTAAACTTTCGAAGATTTTAACCGGGTACAGTTACATGTCGGAAACCAAAACCGATGCGGAATGGGAATGGGTGGATAAAAAGGTATTCACCAAAGCGGTGAAGGAAATGATCCAGGAAATCGAATCGGGAGAATACGATGACAAAGATGAGGCAATCAGGATGTTAAATGAGGTTTCAAAAGCATTCTCAGAAGAAAAAGTGTATGATATTCTTGATGAAAAACTGATTCAGATTCTAAAGGTAATCATTTGCCGACTGGCTTTCGAAGGACGCAAAATAATAGTTGGCAGATCGGCAGGAGTTATTTTAAAAGATATACCCAACAAACTGAATATCAGACTTGAAGCCCCGACCGAATGGCGTATTAACCGAATCATGCAGATTAATGATTTCAGCCAGGCCGAAGCTGCAAAATATATTTACCAGATGGACATTAAAAGGGATACATTTATTGAAAAAATCATCGGCAGAAAGGCTGAAAACAACGATTTTGATGTGATTTTCAATTATGCATCGCTTGAAGATGATGAAATTGTTGATGCAGTAGTGAATATTCTCAGGAATAAAAATATAATTTCGCCACATGCCGGGTACTGATAAATTTGACTTTATTTCTCCCGGTGGCTGTTTAAAATTATTTTCAAATTAAATCTCACTTTACAGAACCTTCCTTCGGGAAGGTTTTTTATTTACATAAACTCCTGATTTTAAAAGTAAATAATGGTACCGGGCATAAATTCCATTCCTTAAAAAAAATTCAATAAAACCTCATATTCTGACACTTATTAATTATCGATAAATTATATTTTGCCTTTAAATAAAAAAAAACACCAAAATGTAGCAAATCTGCCAAATAGTATTTTATTTTGCATTAAGAAGTTTAAAAGTTTTACTGTTAGGGATTTAACCAGCTTTTTATTTTTTATTAATTAAAACTTAATCTTAACTGAACAAATCTCCGGATAAAAAACCTTCCATTTTTTTTATTTTTTTATTATTCACTATTGTTAATTTTTTTTATGAATTTATTTGTTGCAAAGTTAAGCTCCTCCACCACTGGTGAAGACTTACAGAAAATGTTTGAGGCACATGGCGAAGTAACATCTGCCAAAGTAATTATTGACAAGGAAACCGGAAATTCGAAAGGATATGGTTTCGTTGAAATGCCAAACGAGGAAGAAGCCAAAGCAGCAATTGCTGCATTGAACCAGACCGAAGTAGATGGTAAGGAAATTGTTGTAAAAGAAGCTAATGCCCGCGAGGAAAATCCACACAAAGATTCAGCCCGCAAAGGTGGATTTCAGAACAGAGGCGGAAGCGGAGGCGGATTCCAGCGTCGAAATGACAATCGTGGAGGTGGCCGCAGGGATGATTTCCGTGGTGGCGGGCGCAGAGATGACAACCGCACCGGAAATGGTAACCGCTGGTAATCAATGAAAAACTGAAGAGATTAAAAAAGCTGTTTGCCATTTGGCAGACGGCTTTTTTTTGTCAAAGCTTTTTTAACCACGGTTCAGCATCTTCCAACCGTGTTTTTGATTTTGTTTTTACCGCGAAATTAAAACCGGGTTGTATGCAAAACGATCCGTATTCCCCTGATTTATTTAATGCCACAAAACCTACCTGGTGATTTTTGTAATCAGGTATTTTCTTTGCAATCCTCATCACCGCTTCTTCACAGGCTTCATCCGGAGTTTTCCCGTTTCGCATTAATTCAACAACCAAAAACGAACCTAATGTTTTCATAACAAGCTCCCCTGTTCCTGTTGCAACTGCTCCCCCAATCTCACCATCAACAAATAAACCGGCACCGATTATTGGCGAATCTCCCACCCTGCCATTCATTTTAAAGCCCATGCCACTTGTGGTGCAAGCCCCCGAAATCCTGCCTTCACTATCGATGGCAAGCATACCAATTGTATCATGATTCTCCTTAAGCTGATTTTCAATATTGATTTTAGCACTGAATTTACGTTCAGTTTTTTTCCATTTTTTCCATTCCTTTTTCATCTCCGGAGTAAGAAGATTTTCCTTTTTAAAACCGTTGACAAGTGCAAACCGCAGAGCGCCGTCGCCAACCAGCATAACATGCGGAGTTTTCTCCATCACCAGGCGTGCAACCGAAACCGGATGTTTAATATGTTCAAGGAATGCCACACTTCCAGCCCTTCCTTTTTCATCCATAATACAGGCGTCGAGTGTCACTTTACCTTCTGCATCGGGAATACCTCCATAACCTACGGTAATAATCTTCGGATCAGCCTCGGGCACGCGAACTCCAGCCTCCACTGCATCGAGCGAATACCCTCCTTTTGAAAGAATTTCCCAGGCTGCTTCATTTGCGGGCAATCCGTGATTCCAGGTTGAAATTACTATTGGAAAATTAACTTCGATATTATGAGTTGTGGTTGAATTACTGTTTTTTACCAGCGATAATCCGGCAATGGCAAGAGAGCCTTTTGCGATAAATGAACGTCTGGAAATCATTTTATTACTGTTTTATTCGTTAGAAGCGTTTTGCAAGGTCTGTCTGTATTTTGAAAAAACAACAGCCCTTGAAATAAATCCGAGATATTTCCCCTCATCGATTACAGCCAGGTTATAACGACCGGATGATTCAAACTTTTCAGCGACTGTTTCCATATTATCGTACGGCGAAATAAAAAATTCGGGCATATACATAATATCTTTAACCTTTACCGAATCGTACAAATCGGGTTCAAAAATGAGGTTTTTAACCTCCGATAATTTTACCATCCCTTTTAACATCTGATTTTCGTCAACCACCGGAAACAAATTTCTGTCGGAACGCGAAATCGCTTTCACCAGATCTCTCAGAGTAGCGGTTGGCGGAAGTACTTCAAAATCCGTCCCAATCAGATTTTTCAATTCCATCAACCTGAGCACTGCTTTGTCTTTATGATGCGTTATTAACTCCCCGCTTTGTGCCAGTCGTTTTGTATAGACCGAATGTGGCTCAAATTGCATTATTGTGAGATATGCAACTGTCGAAGTAATAATTAAAGGGACAAACATTCCATACCCGCTTGTTATTTCAACCGTCAGAAACACCCCGGTTAAAGGAGCATGCATAACGGCAGCCATCATACCAGCCATTCCGGCCAACGCAAATTTATCTTCAGGTAATCCGAGCGAATAAACCGTATTTAAAAACTTAACCAGAAAGTACCCACCAAGCGCTCCCAGAAAAAGTGTCGGGGCAAAAATTCCGCCTATTCCTCCCGAACCAGTAGTTGCCGCCATTGCAAACACTTTAAATATCAGTATCGCTCCTAAAAATGCGAGTAATACATACGGATTGTTTTTATATTCAAAAAAAATGGTGTTATTCAAAAGGCTCTTACCTATTCCGTTAAAAATCGCAATAATGCTGGTGTAACCTTCACCCCAAAGTGGTGGAAAAATAAAGATCAGCAGACCAAGTATCAAACCTCCGAAAAGCAACCTGACGACCCAGTTCTTTATTTTTGCAAATTTCGATTCGAGATACATTGCCGAACGTGTAAAATAGAAACCCAGAAACCCGATAAAAATTCCAAGCAGAATATAAACCCAGATATTGCCAATCTGGAAAGGCAGTTCGTTTTTAAACCGAAGCATCACTCCTTCACCCATAAAAACGTAAGTGAGAGTAGTTGCTGTGACTGCTGATATAAGGAGAGGGATCAGATACGACATGGTAAGATCGATCATCAGTACCTCGAGTGTGAACACGATACCGGCAATCGGTGCATTGAAAATGCCGGCTATTGCACCAGCTGCACCGCAACCCACCATCAATGTCACATATTTGTAATGGAGTTTGAATATCCGCGCAAGGTTGGAACCGATGGAAGCCCCGGTAAGCACAATTGGTGCTTCTGCCCCGACAGATCCGCCAAAACCTATTGTCAATGAACTTGCAATCATCGAAGTGTAAGTATTGTGAGGTTTTAACCGGCTGTTTTTCCTTGAAATGGAAAAAAGAATTTTTGCAACTCCATGCCCGATGTTATCTTTTACCACGTATCTTACAAAAAGTACAGTAAGTAAAATTCCAATCATTGGATAAACGAGGTACCAGTAACTTATTGCATCGACAGCAACCAAACGCGTAAGTTTAACTTCAACAAAATGAATCAGGGTTTTTAATGTAAGAGCAGCCAATCCGGCACATAATCCGATAAACAAGCTTAAAAGATATATAAAATTTTTCTCCGAAATATGTGCAATTCTCCACGCAACCATCCGGTTTATCCAGTTGTGCGAACTACGAAGCCAGATTATTTTAAATCGTCGGAGCATGAAATGATTTCAATTTTAAACAGGATATTTTTTCAAACATTAAAAGTAACAAAACATCAGATTAACATCGCTTTTAAATAAAACTTAGATTCAAAATTTTTGTTATTTTACGAAATGGTT
>JBBIPU010000047.1:0-26184 GCA_037442685.1 Draconibacterium sp.
ATGGGCATCTTCCCCCCTTCGGGGGGATAAGAGGGGGGTCGTACCCCTGATGATAAAGTATTCAGAATAAGGCCTGGGATATCGGTTTCAGGTTCTCTCATCCATGCAGTTTCAGGTGGATAAATCGGGAACTCAGGAATAAAAGTCATTACGACTTCAGCACCGGGATCAACTTTTACCGCATCAAGATATCCGCCAAACTCAAGAATATCAGTTTCATCAAAACCTTGCAAAACCGGATTGCGTTCACCCTCTACGACAGGTTCTTTCCCTGTTTTCGGACCATCAAATTTTCCGCGTAACTCCGGTGTGAGACGAAGGTAAGTATGCAAGGTTTTATCTGTTATTTTCTTTTTTTCATCCTTGTTTTCAATGTGAGCTCCGAAAAGATCAGCAAGAGCAAAATCAGGCTGGATTTCACCCCATTTATTGTACAAACTGCTTTCTCCGGTGGCAACCAATCCACCCCCTTTTGCCACAAACCGCCGGATTGCCGTAACTTGTTCTTCAGTAACACTGCCAAGATTTGGCAAAACCAACAACGACAATTGTTTTGAATCGCGGTCGATATGATCGGCATGAACAGGAATAAATGGAATCCGCGCCCTGACCAGTGCCTGAATAATTCCGCGCCAGGGCTGTTCAACCAGCAGATCGGCTTCATCCCTTCCGTAAAAATCGTTGTTCTGTTGCGACCAGACCACACCAACTGATGCTACCGGTGTCCTGTTGATCAGAAACTCTTCATTCTTTTTGTGCCAGCTAAAAACTTCACCTGCAGTACGATAAATTCTCCGGTCTTCGTGGTAAGCGCTCACATAATGCCACCAGGGCTGGATTCCTCCAGCCATTCCTTCAATCATCCACATCCTTGCCTCGGGAACCGGTTTGCTTGCCAGTCTGAAAGTTGGCTTTCCCATCTGGTACATGGCCATGCTTTCGGGGATCAGCTTGTTCCATCCCAGAATTCCGTGGATCAGTTTCCCCATTTCGGCATTTTGCTGGAATCCGCCTGAGTCGTTGCGTGCCTGTGAATCGAGCATGATAATATCAGCACGCTCACAAATTGACTTGTAATCGCGAAAACTCCCCGACTGGTTGCTCACCGAGCCACTGTTCATCCCCGACCAGATACAATCCTGGCCTCCGGCAAGTTTTGTGGTACGGTTATTCAACTCCCAGATTTCCAGACGGCGGTTGTAATTCCATCCGATCCATTCCCGATACACCTGATCATCCCAGTTTTTTTGTTTTGGAATTTCGTTTCCTGTTTTGTCCCGGAAACTTCGTTTACAATTTTCGCAATAACAAATCGACTCCCGGCCAAGACCGCTCCAACTGTTATCCGTAAAACCTTCGGGGCGGTATTTTTTGGCAATTTCGGTCAGGATTGCGGGAATGTGTTCGTTGTAGTATGGGCCATTGATGCAGGTTACATAAAGATCTCCTGCTTTGTATGGATTTCCCGAATTGTCGATGGCAAACCAGTCGGGATGAGCTTTGTAAAATTCTTCGTGCGCCCGGTTTGAATCCATCCGGGCAAAAACTGCAAGCCCGTCTTCATGGGCTGTTCTGCATAATTCGCCAAAAAGATCACGGCCTTCCAGAAAACGGGCCTGCCGGTGAAGCGGAACTTTGCTTGGATAATATGCCACAATTCCACCTGCATTAACGATAATTCCCTGTACCTGTGTTTCTTTCCAGTGTTTTCGCCACCACCCGATATCGTAACGGGCAGGATCAATTTCTGTTATGTTTGTCTGGCCCCAGCGAAAAGTTCTTTTGTACCATGGAATCTGGTTTTCGGGTTGAACTGCTTTTGATGAACTGTCGGCAGCAAGTGACAGGAAATCGGTGCTTGCCAGTGCAACCGTTGCAACCGCAGCTTTTTTCAAAAATGTCCTCCGGTCATCACCATGATTTTGATTTTTGGTTGGGTTTACTGAAAAATTGAGGATAGAATTATTCATAAAACTGATAATTATTTATTGAATTTTTCACCCCCAACCCCCTAAAGGGGGCTATTGCAGTCAGCATTATCTTCTGTTCTAAGTAGCGAAAAGTCCCCTTCAGGGGATTTAGGGGTAAAAAAGATATCGTTACATTCTTTGTTATGCATTTTTAAAATCGAGTCCAATAATCTCATGATCTTTAATTTCAGGTACTTTCAATGAAATTTCATTTCCATTAATTTCAATGTCAGGTTTTTTCCCGCTTACCAGCAAATGAACATTTTCAATCTTAATTTCTCTCGGAATTCTCATTTTCACTTCTGCTTCAACAGGAATAAATTCGCGGAAGGGACCTTTCATCATCATCGGATTGGTTAGGTTTACAAGGTGAACCGTCATTGATTTTTCCTGTTTCCAGACTGTAACATCCAAAACTCCGGGCCCTTTTACTTCAACCACAGGTGTTTCGTTCAGTGTCCAACGAATTGTGTTTTGGAGAAGTTTTAAATGGTCGGAACTCATGATTTGCCAGAAAGTACGGTCAATATCTCCCGGAAAATATGCGATCCGGCTGTTACCTTTTTCATTTAAATAAAGCCCGCGGATATTGGTTTCCGGTTGGCGCGGGTAAACATGTTCCATCGGCAGATCGGGGTAAGTTGGGATCAGGGTCACCGGACTGACAAATTCGGTTTCAGGTTTGACATCCACCATGTAAATTGTATTGATCATCCGGAAAGCATTTTCCAAATCTTTTAATACCGGATGAAATTCACCGTTGCCCTGATTTTCCTTTAATCTCAGGTAACTGTTCTGCATCGGGCCTTCAACTTTCGATGCATACGAAACACGGAAAAGATCAGCCAGTCCAAAATTATTTCTTTGATTCCCATTTTCATCATACAACGAGGTTTCAAAAGTGGCCAGCAAACTGCCTCCGTTTTTAGTGAATTTCCGCAACTGACCGCATTGTTTTTCAGAAAGAACAGCACAGTTGGGCAGAATCAGCAATTTAAAAGGTTTCAGATATTCTTCATCGAGCAGACGGTCGTTCACCATTTCGAACGGAATTCTCGATTCGATCAAAGCCTGGTACATACCCGATTCATGATCGCTGTTTTTTTGTTGCCAGATTTCATTTCCGTAATAGATATTTTGCTCTGAAAAAACCAGCCCGACTCTTGCCACAGGTGCTGTGTTTCTCAGGTAACGCTCATTCCGGTAATGTTCCTGGTATATTTTATCAACTGTTTCAAGCCAGCGTTTGTCATAAAGTACACCCGAAAATTTTGTAAACCACGGACGCATTCCGTTTGCCGTGCCTTCCGCCACCCAAATCCTGATTTCCTCATCGCTTTGCACCGAATCTTTCCACCGGTATTTTTCTTCAACACCAACGCTGAAAATTCCTCCCAGCGGTTTCATCCCGATTGATGCTCTGAGTTCTTTTGCCACTTTGCCATTCGACCAGGGCATGGTAAAGCCGCTCCGGGCCTGGTGGTCGGTAAAAACAATATCGGAAAGCTGACCTGTGATCACTTTATCCGGGAATCCATTCGGGATGAAGCGGGATGTGGATTTTTTTTCGCGGATAACACCGTCCCAGAGCATCCAGAGTTCTTTTAACCGGGCTGTGCTCCACTCCGTATATTTCCTGTAAACCGGATCGGCAGGATTGTCTGCGGGAGGCAGGTTCATTCCTGAATACGCTTTGAAGTTCTCCCGGCAATGCTGACAGTAACAAATTCCGTGTCCTGCCCAGCGGTTTGAAAAAATCCCGTCAGGTTCGTATCGAGCCATTATCTCTTTGTGTACTTCGGTCATAAACTCAAAATTATAAGGACCAAGTGCACAGGTCACCCACAATTCCGGATTGGCCCAGTGACGGCGTTTTTCTCCGCCGGCAGTAACCGCAATCCAGTCGGGGTGTGCATCGTACACGTTTTGCCAGGTGGCATGCGGATCGGTACGGGCAATGACCGACATGTTCATTTTCCGGCAACCATTTACAAGATATCCGAATGGATCGGAATCTCCCAGCCAGGCGCTTCTGTGGTGCATCGGAATATCGGTCGGATAATAGGCAACCACACCGCCGGCACTCAGCGTAGTTCCGTCAGCATGAATCTTTTTGAAATAGCTGAGCCAGAAATCGGGATCAAAATTACCGGGATCGTTTTCAACAAGGGTCAGTTGTGCCCAGCGCATCGGGCGGTCGAACCAGGTTTGTTCAGCCGGAATTTCCTTTCCCCAAAGCAAGGAAGGATTCACAAAAGAACTTACTCCGGCAACTGTGGCCCCGGACTTAATAAATTTTCTCCTGTCCATTCAAATCATTTTCAAACGTTAATCACACGTTTTCGGGCAGCAGGAACGGAGCCCTGTACATTTTTGTGAGGTAAGAATCAGCTTCCGGATCATTCACAAACTTTTCTGCGTTCGGATTAAAATTCAGCGATCTTTTTAACCGGGTTGCAATATTTCCCAAATGGCAAAGTGTTGTTGACAAATGTCCTTCCATGATTTCGGCATTCAGGTTCTGCCAGTTCCTTGTTTTTACGCAATCGAGGAAATTGGTAAAATGATTGATTACAGAATTGGCTGTAGCCGGATCATCGCTTGTGAAGACCGGACCTTCATTTTCCTTGTATGATGAAAAACCATCGGGCTGAATTTTTATATCGCTGAAAAAAGTTTTTGCAACGCCAACATCTTCATTATCAATGCTCATCCATCCTTTTGAACCGTAAATCAGATCACCGATTCTGATTCCGGCTTCCTGGTTGGTGCCAAGTCCGCGGACCTCGAATTGCAAAATAGAGCCGTCTTCATATTCAAATTCAAGTTGTTGCATATTCGGAGTTTCCTGGTCCGAATCCCACACAAAGAAATTACCGGTTCCTTTTATTCTGACTGGATGTGTCAGTTTTCCGAGTGCCCAGCGGGCAATATCGGCCTGGTGGATTCCCTGGTTTCCGAGGTCACCGCAACCGGTATCCCAGAACCAGTGCCACTTGTAATGAAACCTGTTTTCGTTGAACGGGCGATAAGGAGCTGGTCCAAGAAAAGTATTCCAGTCAACTCCTTCCGGAATTGCACTGTTTTTTACATGTCCGATGCTTCCGCGTGGTTTCAGACAAAGTCCCCGGGCCATGAATATTTTTCCCAAACCATCTTCGTTCATGAATTTCATTGCTTTCAAAGTTGCTGTGTGGCTTCTGGCCTGTGTCCCTGTTTGTACAACACGATTGTATTTTCGTGCTGCTTCAACCATTTTACGTCCTTCTTCAACTGTATGCGAAACCGGTTTTTCGACATAAACATCCTTTCCGGCCTGGCAAGCCCAGATAGTCTGCAGTGCGTGCCAGTGATTGGGTGTTGCCAGCGAAACCGCATCGATATCTTTTCTTTCGATCAGTTTTCTGAAATCTGTTTCGGTTTCAGGTTTTTTCCCGGTCAGTTTTTCAATAAAAGCAACAGCTTCAGGCAACTGGCGCTGATCGATATCGCATATCGCCACGATGTTCACATTTGGTATTTTGGTGAGAGCTCTGATATGATCTTTTCCCCTGCTGCGGATGCCGGTAACTGCGATGTTTACACTTTCGTTAGGTGAATTTGCCCAGGAAGGTTTTGTTAATGGTGTTGAGATTACCGCCCCGGTTGATGCTACTGTCAGGCCTTTAATAAATTTTCTTCTTTCCATTTTGTTTTTAGTTGGTTATAATTTCCGATGAAATTAGTTAAACAATGCAGAATTTACAAGTGCAAATTATTAATGTTCAAAAAGGGTGAAAAATGATTATGATATCCCGTTTTTAATCGAACAAATTAGATACCGCATACAACGGAATTACTGTAATTTTCCCGTATTGTGAAAAGTTTTCGAGGGATATCCTGATCCCTTTCTGCGATTTTTTCTCATCCATAAAAAGGTTTAAACTCTGCATTTTACCGCTGCTTCCCGATTTAACTTCAACCGGAACCACCTGACCCTTTTGTTCGATTAAATAATCAACTTCGGCTGTACTGCCTCTTTTCTCACGATGCCAGTAGTACAATTGTCTTTTCTCAAAAACACCGGAATACTTAATCATTTCTGTCCCCGCAAACGCCTCTGCAATATTACCTTTATTCAACACATCAATATTATTTGCTATTAATAAATCTGAAAGTCGCAGTCCGGCTAATTGCTGAAATATACCATTGTCGTGTAACAGTGCTTTAAACATTTTGTAATTAATACCAGAACCCAATGGAATTCCCTGTCCCGAAGTATGATAAACTTTATAAACCAGTCCTGCCATTTCAAGCAGGTCGAGGGCTTCTTTCGCCTGTGCCGGATTCGAGAGAGGACCTGCATTAGAATAAATGTATTTACCACCCGACTGTTTTACCACCGATCCCATGACTTCGCGCAGACGTATGACCGGTACACGGCTTTTATATTTGGCAAAATCATCATTATAAGATATTGTTATGTCTGTTAATACGTTTTGTACCAAATTTATATCGCTGTTGTTACCAATATAGGTTTTTATCGCTTCCGGCATTCCGCCAATCATCAGAAACCTCTTAAGATAATCTTTTAGTTTTTCATGAAATGCCTGATTCAGGGGACTTGAAGCTGAAGCATTTTTCTTTAATTCTATCAAAGCATCTTCGTTGTTTGCCAAAAGAAATTCGTCAAACGACATGGGATACATGTAAACTGAACGGATACGGCCAACACCCCAGAATGTTAAATCTTCCAACGCAAATTCAAGCAGCGAACCGGCTGCAATAACATGCAATCCCGGCTTCGATTCATAAAAAAAACGGAGAGATTGTATGGCTTTTGGGCAACTTTGAATTTCATCAAAAAAAAGCAGGGTTTTATTATCAATAACAGGAATCCCGTAATAAGCGGACAGATTAATGCAAAGTCTGACAGGGTCGAGATTTTGTTCAAAGAAATGAATGATGTCGGGGTTTTTTTCGAAGTTTACCTCCAAAAAATGATCGAAATCTTTTGCCAGTTCCCTCACGATATATGTTTTCCCAACCTGCCGGGCTCCACGCAATAGCAGAACTTTATGATTTGTATCTGTTTTCCAGGTTTTTAGCGTACTCAATATTGCCCTTCTCATAATGTATTTATTAAAAAGTCAGGGCGAATTTACTGGTATTTCAACAAAAAATCAAGGCAAATTTGAACTGTTTTAATTTAAAAGTCAGGGCGAATATTAACTCCTTGCATTAAAAAGTAAGGGGAAATACAAAATGGTAAATATTCCAAAAGTCAAAATACAAACCTCAGGGCTCTTGATTAAGAACCATTTTAAATAATTTTCCGTTGTTGAAAATTATTTTAAAGTTGGTTAACTTTGATACCCACCGGCAGGAAAATCTGCCGTTGAATTAAACCAATAAAAACCATGTTTAGTCACTTTAAAATGACCATAATCAAAATAAATAACAGGTAACATAATCATTCCTAATTCATGAGTTGATGGACTTTATGCAGAAACAGAGCCATATTTATTTCAAGTTACTTGATTTTATCAGGAACAGAAAGCGTTGTGTTCTTGCAACGGTTTCTTCGGCACAGGGTTCGACTCCGCAAAAACCGGGTTGTTCAGCAATTTTTGGAATAAAAGGATTAATTGCAGGAACTGTGGGGGGCGGCGCTGTAGAACTGGCGATTGGTGAAATTGCATCAAAAGCATTGAAATCAAGGAAGACCGGTTATTACCGTTTCGATCTTGACAATGAAATTACCGACGTGGAAGCTGCGATTTGTGGTGGAGGAATGAGTATTCTTGTGGATGCAGAACCTGAAAAGCATCTTAATATTTTTGAATCGTTAAGTAAATCTGTCAATGACCGAATTCAGGGAGTTCTGGTTACTTTTTGTGATTCAGGAAAGCCCGAATGCAAGGGTCTGGAAAGGATTTGGATTACTCGGGATAATCTTAAAAATCATTCCGGACATATTTCAGGAGAAATAATTTCTGCTGCAGCAGAAATGCTTTCAAAACCTGATCCCGACGCTTTCAGGGAGATTTTTCTTCCCGGTTCGGAAAATGATGAAATAAAACTGGCTTTTCTGGAATCTATTGTGCCTTTACCCCAGCTGATTATTGCAGGTGCCGGACATGTTGGAAAAGCGCTTTCGCATCTCGGTAATTTGCTCGGTTTTGATGTGACAGTATGGGACGACAGAGCTGAATATGCCAATAAAACCAATCTACCCGATGCTCACAAAATTCTTTCCGGGAGTCTTGAAGAAAGTTTAGGAAACTTTATTCCGAAATCTGATTCTTACATTGTAATAGTTACCCGCGGACATAAAAAAGATGCCGACGTTTTAAAGCTCTTTATTGGTTCCGGTGCAGGTTACATTGGGATGATCGGCAGCCGGCGGAAAGTTGCACAGGTACGCGAATTATTTCTCGGAAACGGTTGGGCTACCGAAGAAGAGTGGAACAGGATTTACTCTCCCATAGGTTTGGAAATCGGTTCGAAAACGGTTCAGGAAATTGCTGTAAGTATTGCGGCGCAGCTGATTGAAGTGAAAAACGAAAATAAAAAGAGATTGATGGAGACTTGTTGAGATTAGGGAGGATACTGGATACTTGATTCTGGATGAAAAAAGATTGATGAAGAATAAGGAAAATAGGAAAACTGTTTGTGCGATCATTTTGGCTGCTGGAGCTTCGACGCGGATGAAAACACAGAAAATGTTGCTGCCGTTTAACGGGAAAACCATTATTGAAAACGTGGTTGACAAAGCATTAAAAATAACCGACTGGGTTGTTGTGGTTTTGGGTTCTCATAAGGAGCAGGTTGCCGGAAAAATTTCAGACCGTAACATTTTAACGACGGTTAACGAAAACTACTCTACGGGAATGCTTTCGTCGGTGATCTGCGGATTCAGTGCGTTGCCGGCAGAAACTAAAGCAGCGCTGATTTTTCTGGGCGACCAGCCACAAATTCCGGTTCAGGCTGCTGAAATGGTAATCGATGAATGGGAAAAGTCAGGAAAAGGAATTGTTATTCCGGTTTTTAACAGGAAGCGCGGACACCCGGTGCTGATTGAAACCCGGTTCAAACCTGAAATCGAAAAACTTGATCCTGAAAAAGGATTGCGTTTATTGTCACAAAAATTTGAAAATGAAGTATATGAAGTGAATACCGGGATTCCGGAAATTTTAAGGGATATCGACACTCCGGAAGATTATGAAACTGAAATCAATAACAAACATAAAACTTGACAAATGGAAGAAAAAGTACAATTTGAGCTGAACGGGAAAAAAGTGGAAGTACAGCTCGATAAAAATGAAACATTGCTTTGGGTACTGCGCACCAGGTTCAACCTTACCGGTACAAAATATGGCTGTGGCGAAGGTTATTGCGGCGCCTGCACCGTGCTGATGGACGACGAACCGGTCCGTTCGTGCGGTATTACAATGGAAGATGTTGCCGGTAAAAAAGTTGTCACCATCGAAGGTCTCGCCAACGGCGATAAACTCCATCCGGTGCAGCAGGCTTTTGTTGAACACGATGCGCTGCAATGTGGTTACTGCACCCCCGGAATGATTATGAACGCGGTCGGTTTGCTGAAAAAGAATCCCAAACCGACAAGGCAGGAGATTATCGAAGGAATGGAAGACAATCTTTGCCGCTGCGGTGCACACACAAGAATCATCCAGGCCATCGAAGCTGCCTCAGAAACGATGAAAGGAGTTCCACAGCCATGAAAGCAGAAGAAATTCACAAATATTATTTTCACGATGTAAAGAAACCGCCGGTAAAATTCTCCCGGCGCTCGTTTCTGAAAAACCTTGGTGGCGGGATCATCATTGTATTTTCGGTCAACCAGTTGGGGTTGCTCACCGCCTGCAAACCCAGGAATGGCAAGGATGTTCCGGAGTTCAATGCTTATCTCAGGGTGAAGGAAGATGGCCGCGTGGATTGTTTCTCCGGAAAAATTGAAATGGGTCAGGGCGCCATTACATCCATTGCGCAGGTTTTGGCCGATGAACTGGATGTAAGCATTGACAAAGTGGATATGATTATGGGTGATACCGAACTTTGCCCGCACGACGACGGAACCTGGGGTTCGATGACCACCCGTTTCCACGATCCGCTGATCAGGGCTGCCGCCGCCGAAGCTCGCGAAGTGCTGAAAAAACTGGCCTCCGAAAAACTGGGTGTGCCGGTTGAACAACTCAGCGTTGAAAATGGCCTTGTTTTCGCCGGTTCCGACAGGAATAAAAACGTTACTTACGCCGAACTCACCAAAGGCCAGAAAATTATTCAGTCCATCAGTGATAAACCAAAGCTGAAAAAACCGGGAGAATTTAAAATCACCGGACATTCTCATCTGCGGATCGATTCCGTGCAGAAAGTGACCGGGAAGGCGCTTTACACCGGCGATATTCAGCTTCCGGGGATGTTGCATGCCAAAATAGTACGTCCTCCGGCACACGGTTCAAAACTTGTTTCGGTTGATACCTCGGCTGCCGAAGCCATTCCCGGAGTTCAGGTAAAAAGGGACGGCGACTTTATTGTTGTCCTTCATGCTTCGCCTGAAACTGCAGAAAAAGCCGTTTTGATGGTAAAATCGGAATGGGAAAAACCAGCATCAAAAGCAAACAACGAAACCATTTTTGCACATATTCTGAAAAATGCCACCGACGCCAGCGTAAGTCATGAAGGAGGAAACCTGGAGACCGGTAAAAAAGAATCGGATTTTCTGTTTGAACATGAATACCACGATGGTTACAAAGCACACGCTTCGATGGAACCTCACGTGGCAACCGCAGTTTTCGAAAACGGAAAACTGACAATGTGGGCATCAAGTCAGACTCCGTTCGGAACCCGGCAGGAAGTGGCTGACTTACTGAAGTTACCAAAAGAAAATATTCGTCTTAAACAGATTTTTATCGGTGGCGGTTTCGGAGGAAAAATTTACAACCGGCAAGCCGGAGAAGCAGCCCGGATCGCAAAAATGGTGGAAGGAACACCGGTTCAGGTGATGTGGAACCGGAAGGAAGAATTTATGTACGACATGTTCCGTCCTGCCGCTGTAATTACTGTCAGTTCAGGAGTTACAAAGGATGGAGTGATCAAATACTGGGATTTTAAAACCTACTGTGCCGGCGACCGCGGAACAGAACCATTTTATGGATTTCAGAACCACAAAACCACTTCGCTCGACAAAGCGGATGTGCATCCGTTTGGCACAGGCGCCTGGCGTGCTCCCGGTAATTACACCAACACTTTTGCACGCGAGTCGCAGATCGATATCATGGCCAATAAAATCGGGATGGATCCGCTGGAATTCAGAATGAAAAACATAAACGACAAACGTGCTTTGAATTCGCTGAAACTGGCTGCCGACAAGTTTGGCTGGTCGGCACAGAAACCACCGAAAGGCACAGGCCGCGGGATTGCTGTAGGAACCGATGCAGGAACACTTGTAACCGTAATTGTTGAAGTGAAAGTTGATATTCAAACCGGCAAGACAAAGGTAACCCGCGCCGTTGTGGGTCAGGATATGGGACAGGTGGTAAATCCCGAAGGGACTATTATTCAGGCCGAAGGTTGCGTGAACATGGGACTTGGATACACGCTTTCCGAGGATGTTGAATTCGATTGGGGCGAAGTAAAAACCACCAATTTTGGCAATTACAATCTTCCTCTTTTTTCAACCATTCCCGAAAGCATCGAAACGGTTCTTGCCGATGCAATGGACCAACCGCCACAGGGAGGCGGCGAACCAGCCATTATTTGCATGGGGGCCGCTGTGGGTAACGCAATTTTTGAAGCCTGCGGTGCCAGGGTTTTTAGAATGCCATTCACTCCCGAAAGGGTTTTGGATGCTTTGAAAAAAAGTTGAAAATTGAAGATTTCGATTTTCAGAATTTATGAAATAATGTATTGTATTAACCACATAATCAATCTCTTTAACCCCTCAGTCAGAGGTGGCAGGAGAGGCTTTTAACCATGAAAGAACCTGAATTATACCAGGAATACGTTCCTGAAGACAACAAAATGCTGGCCTTGCGCCGCAGGGACTTTTTCACAATTATGGGCGGCGGTTTGTATGTTTTTTTTCATCCCGGAATTGCAAACAACCTTTTTGCCGCAGAAGGTGAACAACGCAGAAGTTTACCATCCGATTTCAACGCTTTTCTGCACATTGCCGAAAACGGCGAAGTTTCGTGCCTCACCGGAAAAATTGAGATGGGACAGGGAATCATCACTTCGCTGGCGCAAATGCTGGCCGACGAACTGGATGTTTCGATTGACAGCATAAAAATGGTAATGGGCGACACGCAGCTCTGTCCGTGGGATGCAGGCACATTCGGTTCGCTGACCACACGTGCCTTTTCCCCATTCATGCGAAAAGCCGCTGCCGAAGCCCGGGCTATTCTTCTTCAAATGGCTGCTGAAAAACTGGGAGCAGATATCAGTCAGCTTGAAATTAATAATGGTGTGATCTCAGTCAAGGGTAAACCAGCAGAAAAGGTCAACTTTGGTGAGTTGACAAAAGGAAAAGTCATCGAAAAATACCTAAATGAAAAGCCGGATTTCAAGGATTATTCGCAGTTTAAAATCATGGGTAAACCATTGAACCGCCGGGATTCAGTAATTAAGGTGAAAGGAGAAGCCAAATATGCTGCTGATTTGCGTTTCCCCGGAATGTTGTATGCCAAAATCCTGCGGCCTCCATCGCATGGGGCCAAACTTACCACCGCCGACACTTCGGAAGCCGAAAAACAAACCGGCGTAAAAGTGGTCAGGGAAGGCGATTTTATTGCGGTTTTGCACGAAAATCCTGAATATGCTGAAAAGGCCCTGAAACTGGTAAAGGCAGAATATACTTTCAATGAGAAAAAAGTGGACGAAAAAACCATTTTCAAATACCTGCTTGATTCGAATCCCGAAGGCAGAGCCAACAATCCCAAAGGTGATCTTGCTGCCGGAAAGGAACTTTCTTCTGTAATAGTGGAGAGCGAATTCCTTGATGGATATGTTGCCCACTCGACTATGGAACCGCACGCGGCAGTTGCAGTGATGGAAGGCGAAAAGCTGACAGCCTGGATTTCGACACAAACTCCTTATCCCGCGCAGGAATCCATTTCCCGTGAACTGGGACTGCCACTTGAAAATGTCAGGGTGATACCACCGTTTTTGGGAGGAGGGTTCGGCGGAAAATCGGCACACAGACAAGGAGTTGAAGCTGCCCGTTTGGCTAAAATGACAGGAAAACCGGTGATGGTGGCCTGGACCCGTCAGGAAGAATTTTTCTACGATACTTTCCGTCCGGCTGCCGTGGTGAAAATAACCTCGGGCATCGACAAATCGGGGAACCTGGTTCTCTGGGATTATCACCAGTATTTTGCTGGCGCCCGTGGCTCCGATACAATTTACGATGTGCCGAACCAGAAAACCACAGGTTATTCAGCCAACGATGTTCATCCGTTCGGAACCGGCGCCTGGCGGGCTCCGGCCAACAATACCAATACTTTTGCACGCGAATCGCAGATCGATATTATGGCTGCGAAAGCCGGAATCGATCCCATTGAATTCAGGCTGAAAAACCTGAAAGACCCAAGGATGATTGCAGTTCTGGAAGCCTTGAAGAAGAAAATCAACTGGAAACCTGCTAAGTCGCCCAGCGGGCGCGGTTTCGGAATCGCCTGCGGTTTCGATGCAGGAACGTACGTTGCCCACCTGGCCGAGGTAAAAGTGGACAAAAAAACCGGTAAGGTGCAGGTTTTAAGGGTGGTTTGCGCCCAGGAAATGGGATTCTGCGTCAACCCGGAAGGTACATTGATACAGATGGAAGGTTGTATTACCATGGGTTTGGGATATGCTCTGACCGAAGATATCGAATTTACCGGTGGCGACATCAAAACAAAGAATTTCGGGACTTACGAAATACCAAAATTTTCGTGGCTGCCCAAAATTGAAACGGTTGTGCTCGACCGCAACGAACCGCCACAGGGAGGAGGTGAACCGGCCATTATCTGTATGGGAGCAGTGATTGCCAACGCCATCCACGATGCAACCGGCGCAAGGCTTTACCAACTGCCGATGACACCTGAAAGGGTGCTGGAAGCTTTAAAGTAACCTGTGAATATCACGTTTTGTTTTTAATGATTTTGGAATACCACAAAACGTGTTTTTCAATTTGAAAGTTTCAAATATTTGAAAATCCAGTCAGGACAAGAGGTCAATTTTGACCTCTTTTTTTGTGGATTTTAAAATTCCTTTGGATTCATGAAGTCGTTGTAATTGATTTACAAATATTCCCCTTATCCGTAAAATATTGTTGTTCAGAATAATTTCTTTAGATTTGATTGCATTAAAAAATCACAGCTTTGAATATTGCCTTCGTCGGAGATAAAGAATTCATCAGAAAGCTTACCGAAATAACACGGGCTAATTTGGAAAATGAAGCTTTCAGTGGGAAGGAACTTTCCAGTGAAGCCGGTGTGAGGGTCTCAATTATTAACAAAAGGTTGCAATTCATCTCACATAAAACAATTAACCAGTTTATCCGTGAGATTCGACTGCAAAGGGCAATGGAAATGCTTCAGCAGGAGACTGTTACGGCTTCTGAAGTAGCTTTTAAAGTCGGTTTTAGCAGCCCGGCCTATTTTAATACTTGTTTTTCCGAATTCTTTGGAATCACTCCGGGGGAAGTAAAAAAAAGAGGATTGACCGGTACAAAAGATGGTAATGGTGATTCTACTGAGGCGGAACCCATAAATCCGGAACCTGTTCAAACAATTGCAATTTTGGGAATAAGTAAAAAACAGGTTTGGAAAGCAGTTCTTTTGGCAATTCCGGCAATATTTGCGATAATTGTTTTATTTCGTTTTTTTAATAATTCACATTTTGATACCGCAAAAATAACAGAAGAAAGGAGATTTGGAAATCAGAAAAAATCAATTGCTGTATTGCCTTTTATTAACGACAGCAATGACCCTGAAAATGTTTATTTTATAAACGGTGTAATGGAAGCCATCCTGGATAACCTTTCTAAAATCAAAGATTTGGAAGTTCGACCAAGAACTTCGGTCGAACAGTACCGGAAAAATGAAACTAAAACTATACCACAAATAGCTCGTGAACTAAGAGTAAATTATATTATTGAGGGGAGTGGACAGAAAATCGGTAATCAGATTAGCCTTTATATCCAGCTCATTGAAGCCAGTTCAGACAAACACCTGTTGTCTGACCGATACAATTTGAAGTTGGAAGATATTTTTAATCTTCAGAGCGAGGTAGCCATGAAAGTTGCTTCCGAAATAAAGTCGGTTATTACAATGGAAGAGAAAGCATTCATTGAAAAACCTCCCACAACCAGTGTTGCTGCCTGGGAAATGTATTCGCGTGGATATGAATTACACAATATAGCAGATTTGGAGAATAACATTGTAAACGACAAACAGGCTAAAGAATATTTCAAAAAAGCAATTCATATCGATTCCACTTATGCTGAACCTTATGTACAACTTGGATGGATCAGCGGTTCTATAGATGAAGGAGACTCTGCATTTTTCTATGTAAACAAGGCTTTGCATTTCGATGATAAAAATTCAAATGCATACGTTTTAAAAGGTTGGTTGTATTATGGAAAAGGCATGAGAAAAGAAGCAGAGGAAGCCTTTAACCTGGCCATTCAATTTAATCCGAATTCTTCTCCCGCTTACGATTTTTTGGCCGATATGTATTACAATAGCGGAGATTCGTACAAGGCAATTAAGTACAAACTTGCAGCCATAAAACTGGAAAGTAACACAATTGACAAGCGTAATAATTTAATTAGTTTATGGGATAGTTTCAATAATGTCGGTCTGTATGAGGAAGGGCAAAAATATGCAGAAAAACTAATTGCACTAACTGGTGATTCTACTTACTATTACTGGAGTTTACTGCAGCCAGACTATAACCGAGGCAACTACAAATCGGTGGTTAACTATGCGCATAAAATATACCAGACAGATTCACTGAATTTAGGAAAACTACTCGGGTTACACCATTCTTATTTCCTTGGAAATACGTATGTAAATTTAAGAGATTACAGGGAAGCTTACAGAATACTGGAAAAATACACCGAATCGATGAAACGGCAAGGGCGACAAGTTCAGCCCTATCATTATTTTGGATATATTTATCTGAAAAATGGAAAGCAGGCAGAAGCCAATTTTCATCTGGAAGGATCAATTAAGGACAGGTTATATTTTATTGAGCTTAATAAACCAAAAGAAGTTTCTCCCCCGAATTTAGGGCTAACATTTATTTATGCCGCGCAAGGGAAAAAGGCACAGGCATTGGAGTGCCTGCGGATTGTGAACAGGTGTGAGCCATTTTTATATACCTGTGCACAAATTACCGGGTTTAAAATCAGCCCAATGGTTGACTGCATCCGTGATGAACCCGAGTATAAAGAATTTCTGAAAACCGCTGAAGCCAGGTATCAGGAAGAACACAACAAAGTTGAAAAATTGCTCCGTGCTGAAGGTCTGTTAGAATCCTCAATAAAATAATCAATGGTTTTTCCTTTCCTGTGAAATATCCCACAAAACCAGGTTTTTCTCATTTTTTTAGCTTTCGCCCCACACAACTTCTCCATCCCTTTTTTATCCACCATTATCAAAAATTGAAAGCTTTGCTTAAAAATTGAAACAAACGGGCAAAAATTGAAAGCTTTTGATTCAAAAATTGAAATGAAATCCAGAGTGTTTTTGTTGAACTTTATTTGAATTTAGAAATTCACATTTAATGGACTGGAGGAATCCGAAAATCCTTTAAAAGAGTAGGAAATCAAAAATCAAAAACTATTTATCATGAAAAGAATTATTTATTTAAGCCTGGTAGTATTCCTGATTGTATTGGGAAGTTCTGCAATTGACAATGTTTCTGGTATAAATCCGGGATCTTCAACACCCGACAAGGCCGTATCACACCGATTTCAGGGTGGTTACTGGACTCCATTAATATGCGATGGCGTGGAAGTTGATTACCTTGAAGGAACTCTTGATGTTCATTGTGTTATGTTTGGCCATCCCGGGGCATGGCAATGGATGACCATGAGGTACACAGGCACTCTTAAAAGTGCAGCAACCGGAGAACAATTTCGGATAATGGAAATTGATAAAAGCGATGCAACAGATTTTTCGTGGCACAGCAATCTTGTTGGTGACAATGGTAGTCATTATATCATATTTGGTTCTGGAACCTTTGACCCATTTACAGTTACAATTGATAAGACTGTTTGCCCATCATTTCAAGGAGAATAAAACACTGACAGAAGTTTGTAATCTTTGAAAAATCATATAAATGTATCGGTTAGTAAACCTTATCGGCCCTTTTTTTGTTGACTGCCCCAAATCAAAATGCCATAGTTTAATCAGGGGAAAAATCATTTTAGATACTTGATATTAACAATATAACACATTTTATTTTCGAAAATATTTACACTGTGGAGGCATCCGAAAATCCATAAACAGAGTAGGAAATCAAAAATTAAGAACTATTTATCATGAAAAAAATTATTTATTTTAGTTTGGTGGCGTTCCTGATTGTACTGGGATGCGCAAAATCTGATGATTTTCCCGTTAATCCGGATGAAAATCAGTTGAAATCAGGAAGAACTGCATCGCCAATTGCAGAATGGACAAAACCTGCAATATGGGATAACACAAGCTCGTTGCAGACAGCTTTATGGATGCCACCGGGGGTTGGTCCAACTCTTCCAAATTACAGCTTTGCACAATTTCCGGATTATGACTTTTCTCCTTATTATTTAAATGGTGAAACAGAATATAATCCAGCTAATTATGATGTAATGACTCATTTTGGATACATTAGTCCTGAAGCAGTTACAGGTGCTGTTGTCGAATTTACGTTTCCACACATTGAATATTTTCTTCCCCACATGAATAATAAAAATCAACAAAGGATTTATACTGTTAATAATGCAGATAATCAAACGGTGATAACTTGCACAACAGATTTAGTTAAGGGGATGAATCCTATGTTTTGCTTTTTAGTTAAAGTTGATTGCGGAAAAGGAAACAGTGGTTTGGCAAATATTTGGACAGACATGAAGGTAAATGGAGTTTCGGTTAAAGGAACAATTAAAAATAAGGTTTTTGCCTGTAATTAATACACAATTCCATGTTTTTTATTCAACAAGCACAATTTTCTATGCACCCGGTAAAAATTTGTACCGGGTGTTTTTTAGTGCAGACACTTAACTATAAAAAGCATGTATTAACATCAAAATGAAATCATTGTAGATGCTTGTTGCCCAATGTAAAACACTGTTCGTTTCCGATAATATTTGGGTTAAAAAAGCATCTGAAAATCCTTTAAAAGAGTAGGAATTCGTTTTACTTAAAGAATGGTTTGTGGAACTTATTACCAATCAGAACTTCACTTTTAAAAAATATCGATTTCTGGATGCAACTTTCGAATATCAGGGGAGCCGGATATAACAAAAGATTATTTTTGGCCTCTTTTTTTGTACACTGATATTTGAAAACGTTGCAGGTATTTAATAAATCTTTTAATTAATTCCTTTTCTCCGGACAGGCCTAAATTCATTGAAAGCAATTGATTTAAATCCTTTACCACCAAATTTAGCGAATTGGATGCAAAAAAGCTACCGTAATAAAAGTAAATGTTAAGACTGTCAATCGACAGACCAATTCTTTTTGCATCTGCTCTGGAAATATCACAACAGGGAAAAACAAATATTATTTATTTTCCCGAAAAAACTTATAACCAATGCTTCTGAATTGATGATGTGTTTCGGTTTCGATGGATTTTCTTCCAGCTTTTTACGGAGGTTAAGGATGAAATTATCGACGGTACGGGTGGTGGGCATCGCTTCGTAACCCGACACTTCGTTCAGCAAATCGTGCCGGTTGATGACTTTGTTTTCATGGTTAAGGAAATAGGCTATAATTTCGAATTCCTTGATGGATATATTGCCCACCTGGCCGAGGTAAAAGTGGATAAAAACCGGCAAAGTTCAGGATTTAAGGGTGGTGTGCGCCCAGGAAATGGGATTCTGTGTCAATCCGGAAGGCTCTGTTATACAAATGGAAGGTTGTATTACTATGGGACTTGGATATGCATTGAAAGAAGATGTGGAATTTGACGGAGGTGATGTAAAAACAGAGAATTTCGGGACGTATGAAATTCCAAAATTTTCGTGGCTGCCCAAAATTGAAACTGTGGTACTCGACCGCAACGAACCGCCGCAGGGCGATGGCGAACCAGCTATAATCTGCATGGGAGCAGTGATTGCCAACGCCATCCACGATGCAACCGGCGCAAGGCTTTACCAAATGCCAATGACTCCGGATAGGGTGCTGGCGGCAATAAAGAAAGTATAATTCACCTCTTTTTTGAGTTAAAATTTACTGAATCTTATCCAAAGTTCAACCTCGAAGAGAAGTTGAAAAAGAAAGCGGATTGATGCTGTTTCAGACCAGGAATGGTAAAATGGCTTTCCGTTTTGCCGGATAATCCGGGAATTGGCTGCGGTACCATTTGTGATGATCAAGAGCGCGGGGTACAAGATTTGCGATTGTCCAAATCAGAAAAGCAAGTGCAGGTAAACTTAAGGTTACAATGTAAAAACCAATCCAGGTAATGATCTCACCCAAAAAATTCGGACAGGAAACAAACCTGAACAGTCCGCCTTTTGGGATCTGGTAACCGGAATCGCTTTCTTTCCGCAGACTTAATAATATCTGATCGTGATGCTGGTTGATGATAAAACCAATGAAAAAAACAAATGCCCCAACAATCATTCTGACATCGGTTGAAAATTCGATTTTATCTTCGGGAATAAAATGAGAAAGCCAGTAACCATTGATAAATCCGTTGACCAGATTAAAAAAAACAGCAGAGAACATGATTACCACAGGCATTTTTTTCCCTTTTGTTTTCAACCTGAAAGGATAAATTATGGAGCGATGTATGTAATGTAGGCACCAGAGGGAAGTTGCAATAAGCAGCATAAAGTTGAACCAGGTTGGTGTCTTTCTCACAAAATACAGAAAAACCAGCAAAGCCGGCAATTCCATAATTAACCAGCCAAGCCGGTTATTGATCATTGGTCCCCAGTTGCTTTTTGCATGTCTTCCGTAAGGTTGTGGAATTTTCAGGAGTACTAAAAATGTAATAACTCCAATTCCAATCCAAATCCGGCAAATCAGGTTAAAAATCTCGTGTGACATCATATCAATCCAGATAGTTATTTTGTTTGTACCAGTCAAATGTATCTCTCAGTGTTTGTTCCAAAGGCCGGGGGGAATATCCCAGTTCTTTTTTTGCTTTTTCGGATGAAATATTTTTGGGAGCTCTTTTTAAAAGTTGAAGCGATTGCCTTGTAAACATTGGCTTTTGGCCTGAAAGAGAATTAAAAATCTCGTAAAAAGGACTTGCCAGTTCTGCAAGAAAAAGCGGTGCAATTATTCCCGGGGTACTTTTCCCTGAAATTTTTGAGATCAGTAGCGACAAATTTTTCAAATCGGAAAAATTACCCGACAGAATATATTTTTCTCCGTTCCTTCCAGTTTCTGCCGCACGGATTGCTGTCCCGGCAACATCGCGGACATCGACCCAGTTGTAACCGCCCGGAATAAGCATTGGTATTTTGTTCCTGTAAATCTTAATCAGCGCCTGGCCGAGAAAGGAGCCGCGGTAATCGAATGGCCCGACCACAGCGGTAGGACATAAAACCACGGCATTCAATCCTTCACCAGTTGCCTGCATTACCAGTCGTTCTCCTTCGGCTTTGGTAAAAGCATACACCGATTCCTTTGATTGTGTTAGCGGAAATTTTTCATTAAAAACTTCATCCGATGAAATAAACTCAAATGCATCGATACTGCTGAAATGGATAAATTTTTTAACCCCGGCAGACAAAGCCGCTTCGATCATGTTTTTTGTACCTGCGACATTAACCTCAAAAACTTCATTCCGGTGGCGGTTATTGAGCGATATCTGAGCGGCAAGATGATACACAACGTCCACATCTTTGCACAGATTTTTTAAAGAGCCTGAATCAAGTACATTTCCCCTGACAAGCTCAATATCCATTTTGCCCAGATCATTCTCAAAATCATGAACTAAAGCTTTAACAACTGCCTGCTTTTTAATCAGCTCCCTAACCAGACAGTTTCCAATATGCCCGCTTGCTCCTGTTACAGCCACTTTCATGATGATTCAATCGTTAATTTTAAAATCATAAAGCTAAACTTTTTCAATAATTGAACAAAAGGTGCGACAATACTTTATGTAACATAAAAAATTGTGGCTAACTGTCACTTAAAAGCAATTTACTTTTAATTGTACAAAAGAAAACGTTATTTTGGTGACAGAAAAGAATTTTTAAAACCTGGGTTGAAGTTTTTTAATGGTTTGATTTGTTTTATCAGACGGTTTAATTTAACCGGAATTCCTTATTGTTGATGTTGCAATGCATTCTTTTACTGACTTTTAACTTAGAATTAAACGGGTGAAGACAATTATTAAGCAGATTTTATTTTTGATTCTTGCCTTGAGTACAAATTTTATTCAGGCGCAGAATTTTGAAATAAAAGGAAAAGTAACTGAATCAAAGACTGGTGAACCAATGATTGGCGTTCACGTTACAGTGGCAGGAGATGTTTACGGAACAATTTCTTCTTACGACGGTACTTTTAAAATCAACACCCATAAAATCCCCATTAAATTACATTTTTCGTTTGTAGGATTCGAACCTCAGGAAGTGGACGTAAATGAAGCAAACCAGTTTCTTGAAATCAGGATGAAAGAACAATTTCTTCTGGGACAGGAAGTTGTTGTTTCAGCCAGCCGTGTGGAAGAGAATATTCTAAGGTCACCGGTGAGCATTGAAAAGATGAACCTGCGCGATATTCAACAAATATCCACCGCCAATTTCTACGATGGATTGTACCAGTTGAAAGGCGTTGATATGAATGTCCACGGTCTTACTTTCCGGTTGCCAAATACAAGAGGTTTTAACGATTACACCAATTACCGCATGAACCAGATTGTTGACGGAGTTGAAAATACTTCACCCGGACTGAGTTTTGCTGCGGGTAATATTTTCGGTGTTTCGCAGATTGATGTGGAAAGTATCGAAATGGTGGTGGGAGCTTCATCGGCCCTTTACGGACCGGGAGGAATGAATGGTACGCTGGTAATGAAAAGCAAGGATCCGTTCAGGTACCAGGGACTTTCTGTTTCTGTACAAACCGGAATAATGAATATCGGTTCCGAAACAGTTGATAATCCGACTCCGATGTACGATGTAAACATGAAATATGCCCGTGCCTTTAATAATCGTCTGGCACTGAAATTAGTCGGATCTTACCTGACTGCCACCGACTGGCAGGCAGCCGATGTCCGCGACCGGAGCGATCTGAATAATCCTTCGTTAAATCGCTTGACGAATCCGGGTTACGACGGAGTTAATACTTACGGAGACGAAACGCTTGTTTCAGTGAATCTGAAAGATGTGGGGCCTCAGGTGATCAACGGCATTGCCGAATCTCAGGGAATACAGCCTGGAACCCCGGAATATGAAGCTTTGTTCAATAATGCGATTAAATATTTTCCCGATCAGCTTGTTACACGGACAGGTTGGATCGAAAATGACCTGGCAGAGGATAAAACCAAAACCATGAGACTTGCCGGGGCATTACACTATTTTATCAACGAACGTACAGAGGCTGTGGCACAGGCCAGTTATTCTCAGGGAAACAGTGTTTACACAGCTCAGAATCGTTTTTCGGCCCGCGAATTCAATATTCTTTCGGGTAAAATTGAACTTAATAATCCCAACTTTTACATTCGTGCGTGGGGGGTGACTGAAAATTCAGGTAATTCATACGATATCGGAGGTGCGGCGCTTTTGATGAATGAATCGTGGAAACCTTCGGAACAATGGTTTAAAGATTATCTGACTGCATATACCCAAACAGCCCTCATCTCCGGGAATATGAAAAATGCGCACGATTTTGCCCGATTGGTGTCTGACAACAGAGATCCGAAAACGGGCATTGTGTTCGATGCCTCAAAACCTGCTTTTCCGGTTTATGGCACTTCCGAATTCGGCAATATTATGGATAATGTTACTTCAACTTCACTGGCCGACGGAGGAGCGCGTGTATTCGATAACAGCAAAATGTTTCAGTTTGAAGGGATGTACAATTTTACACACCTGATTAAGATTTTTGAAATGCAGGTTGGATTATCGGAACGGTTTTATATTGTTGACAGTGATGGAACGGTGTTTTTCGACGAACCGGGCCATCCGATCAATATCAACCAGTTCGGGACCTTTGTGCAGCTGAATAAAAACTTTATTGACGACCGGTTAAGAATTACCGGGGCATTCAGGTACGATAACAACGAAAATTTCGAACCTCAATATACACCGCGTTTTTCGCTGATATTTTTTCTCGATAAAAACAAGGAACACAGCATCAGGGGAACTTTCCAGACTGCCTACCGTTTCCCTTCGACAGCCGACCAGTGGGTCGATATCAATGCAGGTGTTTTCAGAACGATTGGCGGAATGTCCGAAGTTCAGAATAAATACGGATTCGATTCGATTCCTCTTTATCCTTTGTCGGGCCGAAATCCTGTTAAAGATAAACCGATCACCGAAAATGGCCCGATCACCCTGCCCGGACTGGCACCTGAAAAAGTACAGTCAACAGAACTTGGTTACAAAGGATTGCTTCTGGGAAAGAAACTTTTCCTCGATTCTTATGCCTATTACAACAAATACAAGGGTTTCGAGGCAGTTCAGCTCGTAGCCCAGTTAGCCAAAGACATTGGCAAAGATAAGGATCAGTATTACCAGACCTATTTTACGACCGACGAACCTGTTACGTCGTGGGGGTGGGCACTGGGACTGGATTATATGACCCCGGTCGGGATACTTTTTAAAAGTAATATTGCATACAACAAATTGCTCGAAACAATCGATTCACCCGGAGTGGAATCCAGGTTTAACACACCTGAATACAGGGCAAACCTGTCGGTCGGGCACCACGCAATCATTCCGAATCTTGGTTTCAATGTCAACTTTCACTGGCAAAGCAGCTTTTTGTGGGAAGGAAGTTTCGGATCTGCCGAAATACCCGCTTTTACCACGCTCGATGCCCATGTTTCGTACAGGGTGCCAAAAATCAAAACCACTTTTAAACTTGGCGGATCGAACATCCTGAACAATTACTACACAACCAGTTTTGGCAGCGCCCAGATCGGGGCCTTGTATTATGTCAGTCTTGTTTACGAAGATATTTTGCAATACATTGGACGGAACTGAGTTTTAATCAGAAAAACATGACCCTTGATATGGATATCAATTCTTTGACTGAATTTGCAATTCAGGCAGCAATCAAAGCAGGCAACGAGATTCTTGACGTTTATTACAATTTGGATTTTGAAGTTGAATTTAAAGACGATAACTCACCTTTGACAATTGCCGACAAGAGAGCGCACGATAAAATTTTACAGGTTTTAAATCCCACCGGATTACCAGTTTTAAGTGAAGAAGGAAAATCAATTCCTTTTGAAGAAAGAAAAAACTGGAAACTGTTCTGGCTGGTTGATCCGCTTGACGGAACCAAGGAATTTGTAAAAAGGAATGATGAATTTACAGTAAATATCGCGCTTATCGGAAATAATACTCCGGTGGCCGGCGTTGTATATGTGCCTGTCAGAAAGGTCATTTACTGGGGCAACAAAAATGGTTCGTTCAGGGCAAAAACCATTGATGAAAACGGAACACTTTCCGGAATTGAACAGTTGCCTTTAAATGTATCGGGGAACAGTTATGTTGTTGCGGGCAGCAAATCGCACATGAATACAGAAACTGAAAAATATATTCAGTCGCTCGACACAAAAGGATTACCACTGGAAATGAAATCGAAAGGGAGTGCGTTAAAGATTTGCATGGTTGCCGAAGGAAATGCCGATATTTACCCGAGACTGGCTCAGACAATGGAATGGGATACCGCCGCCGGACATGCAATCGTCAGATTTGCAGGCAAAGAAATTGTACAATTTGAAAATAACAAACCGTTGGTGTATAACAAGGAGAATCTGTTGAATCCCTGGTTTGTTGTTAAATAGTAAAAAAGGCATACGATTACAATGAAAGAAAACACACACATTTATCCGGTTTTTGATAAAATAGTATCGCGGAAGGAAAAAGAGAAAAGACTGAATCAGCGTGCAAAGGTAATCTGGTTTACAGGATTGTCGGGTTCCGGGAAAACCACGCTGGCGTCGGCACTGGAAAGAAATCTTTTTGAAAAAGGGTATTTAACGCAGATTCTCGATGGTGATAATATCCGAACCGGAATCAATAATAATCTTGGTTTTTCACCGGAAGACCGCATGGAAAATATCAGGCGGATTGCAGAAATTTCGAAGCTGCTGATTAACTCGGGAGTAATTTGTATTTGCGCCTTTGTCAGCCCCACCGAGGAAACCCGGAAAATAGTGCGCGATATTGTAGGGGAAAAAGACTTTCTCGAAATTTTTGTCAGTACACCGATTGAAGTTTGCGAAAGCCGCGATGTTAAGGGTTTGTATCAGAAAGCCCGCGATGGTGTAATTAAGGAATTCACCGGAATCAGCGCACCTTTTGAAATACCTGAACATGCAATACTTTCTATCGATACTTCTGACAAAAGCGTTGAGCAATGTGTTGATATCCTGCTTGGCAGGTTGTTTCAGGAACTGATCTGGCAAAATGAAAATACCGGTTCTTCTGGAAATTGACTGAAAATTTTTTCACTGTCTGGTTATTTATCAGGCGGCAAAAACCTTGAATACCTGCGGATCAGAACAATTATTCCGTATGGAATGAAATTAGCCAGCAATATAAAAACCTGGTTCAGAAATCCGGGGACCAATTCTGATTTGTTTTTAAACATGGCATTTACTGCTTTTTTTGCCAGTTTTCCGGCATTCATCATTACTCCTGAGTTTATTGCCTTTTGGCGTTTTGATTCGTCAAGTTCAAAAAGTGATGTTGAAACTGCACCCGGGCAAATACAGGTCACATTTACGTTATAATCAATCATTTCTGTTCTTAACGAACGCGAAAAATCTTTCAGAAATCTTTTAGTTGAACTGTAAAAAGCAATTCCCGGATAAGGTAAATATGCTGACAATGAAG
>JBBIPU010000048.1:0-25966 GCA_037442685.1 Draconibacterium sp.
AAATTAAACAAATGATCCGTTTTTCAGAAAATCAGTCGTTAAAAGAGTACAACACATTTGGTATTGAAGCGCGGGCAAAATACTTTTTCGAATTTACCGAAATTGAAGATTTGCTGGTTTTTCTCAAATCAAATGAAAGTTTCAGGGAAGAAAAGGTGATGATTCTGGGAGGCGGAAGCAATGTGCTTTTACTGAATGATTTCGATGGTTTGGTAATTCGTCCCAATATCCCGGGAATCAGGATTTTAAAGGAAGACAGGCAGAATGTTTGGCTGGAGGCCGGAGCAGGTGAAATCTGGGACGAATTTGTTCAGTTTGCAGTTGATAATGGTTTTGGCGGAGTGGAAAACCTGTCGCTGATTCCTGGTTTGGTTGGCGCTGCACCTGTTCAGAATATCGGCGCTTACGGACAGGAAGTTTGCAGTGTTGTGGAAAAAGTAAAAGGATTCGATTTAAATGAATTCCGGCAGGTAGAATTTACCGCCGGTGAAAGTGAATTTGGTTACAGGAGCAGCATTTTTAAAACAAGGTTAAAAAATCGTTTCATTATAACTTCGGTTGTTTTCAAACTCGAAAAATTCCCGGAGTTTGTATTGAATTATGGTCAGGTTGAGGAAAAAGCCAGGGAAAAAGGTAAAATCAATCTTTCGACGATACGACACGCAATCGTTGAAATTCGACTATCAAAACTACCTGATGTAAAAGAACTAGGAAATGCCGGCAGCTTTTTTAAAAATCCCGAGGTGAATTCAGAAGTTGCTGAAAAATTAAAGATTCAATTTGAAAATATCCCGGTTTACCCGGCAGGCAGTGGAAGGACAAAACTGGCTGCGGGCTGGCTGATTGAAAAAGCCGGCTGGAAAGGTGTTCGTGAAGGTGAAGTCGGGGTGCATGAAAAGCAGGCGCTTGTATTGGTGAATTATGGAAATGCAACGGGAAAACAGGTTTACGAATTCTCGGAAAAAATAAAACAATCGGTTTTCGAAAAATTTGGTGTTGAGATGGAACGCGAGGTAAATTGTATTATTTAGTAAGGCAAGTCATTGTTTCTCTGCATAATATTACACCAGAAACTGAAACAAATCCTGTTTTTCATTCAGGTATTCATAAATAAAACCGTTTTCTTCCATCCGCTGAACCAGTCCGTTAAAATCTTCTTTATTCTGAACTTCAATTCCGATCACCGCCGGACCTTTTTCCCTGTTTGTTTTTTTCGAATACTGGAAATGGGTAATGTCGTCGGTGGGGCCAAGTACAACATCCACAAAAGTCCTTAACGCGCCAGCCCGCTGCGGGAACCGGACGATAAAATAATGCTTCAGTCCTTCATATAAAAGCGAACGTTCTTTTATCTCCTCCGTGCGCGTGATATCGTTGTTGCTGCCACTGATGATGCAAACCACATTTTTGCCTTTTATTTCTTCGCGGTAAAAGTCGAGAGCGGCAACTGACAAAGCCCCGGCTGGTTCCAGAACAATGGCATCGTGGTTGTACATTTCCAGAATTTTGGTACAAATCCGTCCTTCTGGAACAACAATAATATGGTCAACCACCTGTCTGCAGATTTCAAAAGTGTACTCGCCAACTTTCTGAACAGCAGCGCCATCCACAAATTTGTCGATGTTCTTCAGTTCAACCACTTTCCCGGCCTCGAGTGCTTTCTGCATCGAAGGTGCGCCTTCAGGTTCAATCCCGATGATTTTTGTTTGCGGACTCACCTGTTTAAAATAGGCGCCCACACCCGCAGCCAGACCGCCGCCGCCAATAGGTACAAAAACAAAATCGATGTGTTCTTTGGTGTCCTGCAAAATTTCAAGTGCTACAGTCGCTTGTCCTTCAATGATTTGCGCATCATCGAACGGATGAATAAAAGCCATCCCTGTTTTGGCTGAATCTTTCAGGGCTGTATTCTGTGCGTCGTCGAAAGTATCGCCCGATAAAACGATCTCAACGAACTCTTTCCCAAACATTTTCACCTGTTTTATCTTTTGAAGCGGGGTAGTTGTCGGCATGTAAATCTTTCCCCTGATTCCGAGTTTCTGGCATGAGTAAGCAACTCCCTGGGCATGGTTCCCGGCACTTGCACAAACCACTCCATTTTTTAATTCTTCAGCAGAAAGATGAACCATTTTATTGTATGCACCCCTGAGTTTGTAAGATCGAACTACCTGTAAATCTTCACGTTTGAAAAGAATATTTGTGTTGAATTCCTCCGAAAGATTAAGATTTTTCTGAAGAGGTGTATGAATTATCACATCTTTCAGGTTGATATTTGCCCGGGTGATCTCCTGTAAACGGGGAAAATATTTTTGAGCTGAATCCATTTTAATATTTTTCTGCAAAGATAACCAAACAACAGCGTGAAATCCGGGATGTTATGATTATTTAAAATCCCGGACAGTATTATCTGTTATGTCCTTTTCGCCTGCAATTGTGAAGGTGGGCTCTGTGATCCAATATCCTTTAATTATCGGGGAAGAGAGAAAAAACTGGTAAACGCCTGACTTTTCGGGTTTGAAAAACTGCTGATTCAGATTAAATGAATTACCGATTTCATATTTTGCACTTTTCAACTTTTGATAGTTTTCACCACATCGGTAGAATACGACAGTTTCGTTCAGAAAATCGCCTTTTACTTCAATAGAATAAAGCGAATCAGCCATGAGTTGCTGAACTTTTGTCAAATTGTAAAATCCAAAACGGGGAACTTCGAACTGATATGAATTATAGTATTTTACATCCTTAATTTTAAGGTTCTTAATTTTTTTATTCAGGAACTGAATTTCGAACTGGTCGATTTTTACCGTGCTGTTCACTGCAAGTCTGTTTAATTCGGTCTGAAAGCCTATTTGATTCTTTATCAGTTCATTATTACTATATTTGAGGTCCCAGCCTGCATTGACAATACCTTTATCAAAATAAATATTAAAATGGTATGCCGGATCCTTAAAACTGAGCAGATAAGTGTTTTTAGGTCTTAACTGAGTTGCAGTTTTCCCCGACTTTTTTGTGATTGAATAATTGGTTTCGGAAACAAGTAATTTTTCAAAATCAATTGTATCAGAAGATATTCTGTTTTGAACTTTAAGAAACGGAATAGAATATTGAAATGTAGGATTTTTGTAATATTTTGTTTCTTTATCAGGTTTATTGTAAGCAAAGTACGACCAAATCATCAGTTGTTTCAACAGCCGGTTATCGGAATAAATTGAGTTCAGAAATTCAAGTTCAGTTATCTGGTATCGCATGTAAAGATTTGAGACTGGTTTTTTCAGCCGGTTGTAGTTGGTCCAGTTATTACTTGTGTCATATTCCCTGAAAGTTTTTATCATTGCTTCATAACTTTCACCGTGTATTCGCTGTGCCAGAGTATCTTCGGGGAAGAAATTCAGATATTCCCGTAATCCAATCAGCCCATTAATAAAGCCATTCATTACCTGAGGATTTTTCTGAGAACCCGGATATTCCTCGATAAAAGTGTAACCCTCAGGTGTTTTCCCGATTGTGCCACCTTTTTCAACTGGTTGAAGCATAAACCAGGCTAACTGTTTTACTTTATCAAGCGCATTTTTATCGCCTGTCAGTTTATAATACCGAAGCAGAAATGAAATCGCGACACCCTGCGTCATTCCTGAGAACCAGGGCGGTTTCAGATCGTAAAACGCAAATTTGTAAGGCAGGCCCATTCCTTTGTAATTATCGGTAAAAACCACTTTTGTGCTGTCGCAAAAATATTTGTACTGGTCAATTACATGCTGGTACGAAACTGAATCTCCTGAAACAATAAAATCTTCATAGTTCATTATCCCAAAACCCGCAATGGATAAAGCATGATAAACCTTATTCTGCATTATAATTCCCTGAGAATCAAAACTTCTCTCATTTTCATTAATCCAGAGATTTTTATCGATATGATCGGCAATTGTGATGTATTTATACAATTCCTGACCAGTTGCGAATGAAAATAATGTCAGGAAAAAAGCCATTGCAGCCGACGAACGTAAAATCTTTGAATAAACGAGGTTAAAAAGAATCGGGCTCATCTTACTTAACTTGTTGTTCTTCAGGAAGCAGACTAAGATGGTTGGCTGGAATTTCCACAGAAAAAATACTATTTATCTCCGTAAAGCGAATAATGAATTTATTCCTTCTCTGCGCTTTTACCAATTCGCCCCGTAATCCGATCATCGGGCCTTCGATCACTTCCACTTTTTTTCCGGGCGCAAAATTCTCATTTGAAACAACCACTTCAAAATCGTATTGTTTTAACATTTGTTTCAGCGAATCGATCTGTTGTTGCGGAATTATTGCTGCTTTGCCTTCAAACCTTACATAACCCACTACATTATTGGTTTGCAAAACAATATCATATTCCTTCCGTGTGATATTCACAAAACAATAACCTGAGATTAAAGGCATTTCCACCCATTTTTTGCGGTCCTTCCATTGACGGAGTTTTTTCTGGATGGGAAGGAAATTTTCGATATTCTTTATGTTGAGTTCAGTGTTGACTTTCTTCTCTGCACGCGATCGGGTGTAAATCACATGCCACTGTTTTTGTGTATTGCTTTTAATACTGTTCATCGTTTATCAACGTGTCAGGCGCTTTGTTATAAGTTGTGCAAATCTAATATATTTCAGTTGAATTTATATCTTTTGTTTCGAACAGGATTTTTATATTTTTACGCCAAAATCAACAATTCCGAATGATTGGTTTATTTAAGAAATATGTTTTTTATATTATTCTGTTACTCTCAGCGCTGATTTTTCATTCGTGTAAAACCGACGAATTTAAGTTTAATGAAATCACAATAAAGGAAGATTTCGGAGTCAGAATAATCACGCCGGTTTTTTCGGGAAAAGACAAACAAGGTCATGCACTTGAATTCAGGGATTTTATTCACGACTGGAAAAAAACATATTTTACGTATCCTTCTGATTCTCTGACAGTACTCAAATATTCAGATGGCAATTATAAAACTATTCCGACCCGCCTGATTTTTGATCCTTCGGTTATTATCGACAGTCTGGAGTTTCTAATACAGGGATATTACGGTTTAAAGGATGCTGAATTGATTTTTATTGTCACAAATGGATGTCCGTTTCCTTTAAATCTTGAACTTCAATTTATTAATTTAACTGCAAATATTGTAGGACCTCCGATAAATCCATCCCCTTTCCCCGAAGCTGATTTTAGTAAAATACCGGCAGAACCGTTCAATGTAAAATACGCTGTGCCACTTGATTCGCTTCAGACACAAAGTTTCCTGAACAGCAAAAAGCTAAGACTGACGGCCTGGTACAATCAAACTAATTTTATTAATCAGAATGATACCATTTCGGCACATTATCCGATTGATTTGTCAATTGTGCTGATTGGTACGGTACAAATAAAAAATGAAGAAGATACTCCCTGAAATCAATAAATTACAGCTGATCCTTCTTTTTTTGTGTTTGTTTGTAACTGTAAAAAGTTCTGCTCAAATCACCGGTTCGCTGTTTATGCAACCCGATAATTTCTACGCACAGATGTATAATCCGGCATTCATGCGGACCGACCGGGCAATTGAAATTTCTTTTGCCGGTCTTGGAGGATTTTCGTTTTTTAACCAGGGGAATTTTAAAATCTCAGATTTGATTACCACTCCTTCCGGAAGTCCTGTGATCGATATTGAAAATTTTTATAGAAACATAAGTGCAAATAATTATATCAGGCAGGATGTTGCTATTCCAATGGCATTTGTCAGTGTTCCTTTAAAAAAGGGAACTTTCAGCTTCTATTACAAAGAAAATGTAAATTCAGTCCTCAAATTTAAAAAGAACATTTTTGAATTTCTTGTGAACGGAAATATTGAGCCGGAATACCAGAATTACGGTACAGATGCGATAAAGGTATTGTCATCAGGATATCGTGAATTTGCATTTGGATATGCGAAAAGGAAAAACAAGAAAACAGATATCGGGATAAGGGCCAAACTTTTATTTGCTTCGGCATTTTTTGATGCCAACAACTGGAATTACAACATTGAAACTGCTGCTGATGGCAGTTTTATCAATTTTCTTGCGGGTGGTGATGGGCACTTGATGTTGCCGCTTCCCGTGAAGTTAAGGGCTGACAGTACAATTTTAAGTATCGATCCTGACCAGGCTTTTCTTAAATATTTAACCGCGTATCAAAACAAAGGTTTTGCAGTTGATTTAGGGATAACATACCGCATCAACGACCAAAATACTTTTTCGGCTGCAGTCAGGGATTTGGGAATGATTTGGTACAATTACAAACCGATGATCCTGACAGAGGGAACCCGTTATGGTTATATTGGTTTCGATTGGGTGCATGCAATAAGATTTAACGAAGAACCGGGATACCAGAATCCGCTTGAGTTGATTAACCTTGTGAAAGACAGCATCCGCAATTTCTGGCAACCCAAAGTTGTAGATACAGGTTTTAAATATGCACCCTCAGTTAAAACAGTCTTAAATTATAAATATGACTGGTCAGATAATCTTTCATTCGGAATAACAGATCAATCGGCTTTCCAAAAGAATGATTTTCAGAATATTTTATCGTTGAGCGCAATGCAATCGTTTCCTAATCTTTCAGTTTTCGAAAGTGTGAATCTGCATAATGTCAGCGATGTTTCGATTGGCGGAGGAATTCAATATGAAGCAAAATATGCCCAGTTGTTTCTTGCGACCGACAATGTAATAGCATTTTATCATCCGGCCAATAACAAAACATTTAATATTACTGCAGGTATTTGTATTTTACTGAATCACGAAAAAGAAATCAAACCGGAAAAGCAAAGTAAAAAGGGAATTAAAAAAAGAAACGGGAAAATATCGCCACACTTACCTTATTACAAGGATCTCCGCGATTTGAAAAAATAATCTGTCAATTTGTATTTTGGCTGATTTTTATTTTTGAAAAGATAAGTCAGGTCAATTTGCTATCTTGAACACCTGAAACCAAATTCTAAAAATATGGCTGTACTTAAATTTGATGAAACACCTTTTCATAAAGTAAAGGAAGGACTTGAAAGAAAGATCATTCATACCAATGAATTAATGACGGTTCTGATTGATTTCAGCAACGGACCATGGGAAGAGCCCGATCCGCCACATTCACATCCACATCAGCAAACTTCGTACGTGGCCGATGGGGAAATTATTTTTTACTGCGAAGGCGAACCCGATCAACATCTGAAAGCAGGTGACATGTATGCTGTTCCGTCAGGTCTGAAACACACAGTAAAACTGCTCACCAAAAAGGTAAGGCTGATTGACAGTTTTTATCCGGTAAGGGAAGATTTTCTGAAGTAGTTGCTGGTAGCTGGTAGTTGGATACTGGATACTGGATGAGATTGATAGAGATTGGTGGAGATTAGTGAAGATTGATAGAGATTGGTGGAGATTAGTGAAGATTGATAGAGATTGGTGGAGATTAGTGGAGATTGATTGAGATTTAAATGGTGACAAGTGACAAGTGCCCAGTACTCAGTGCCCAGACCTGTAAACGTTTCATGTTCTTGCTCTCCCGACTTCGGACTTCAGACTTCGGACTTCAGACTTCCCAAATCACTAAAAAGTATATACCATCGTTATCCCTTTTTGTTTTTTGCTTGTCCAAGGAAAAATGTCGAAATTTTTAATATGCTCATTATCCCATTTGTATTGGTGGGTCAAATAAACCAGTTCGGTTGAAAGCATGCCAAAACCCGCGCCTGCAACAACATCCGAAATCCAGTGTGCATTGCCTGCAACACGCATTAATCCGACAGCAGTAGCACAGGAATAAGCGCCAATGCTGTACCAAACACTTATATCCCCAAACTCATGATGCATAAATTGGGCAAGTGCAAAAGCTTTTGAGGTATGTCCCGATGGAAAAGAATGATTCCCTCCATTTGGTCGGGTTTCATTTACACTGACTTTCAAACCTGAAACAATGAATTCGTTTAATAACAGACTTTTTATGATAATCGCTGTACGGTTCCCAAAGTTGTTCTTCCCTTTAACTCCGAATGCATTAAGTGCATAAACCGCAACACCCGGAGCGTACAAAAGATAATCTTCCACGTGTCCTGAATAATTGGTTTTTTCCTGTACCCACTCCTGAAAGTTTTCTTTTGCATTGGTTGAAAAATGCAGAGCTGTTCCGGTTGCAATTAAAAGGGCAGGGGCAATGAAAGGTTTTATTCCCCTTCTTCTGTCCTTGTATCTGAAATTAAGCTTGTGGATTGTATCATTGTGAAATGCCTCCCCCCAACCCCCTCCGAAGGAGTGGGAGCCCGGTGAAAAAACCGAAAATTCAGTTTCAGATTTTTTAAAATTAGAAAAGTCGTTAAAATCAATTCTTTTAAATGAGCCATTTGCTGTAAATGTTCCTGCATATAAAAACTGAAATGACAGGAGTGTCAAAAAAAATATGGAAACACTTTTTGATTTCATCAGGGGCAAAAATAAACATTGAATCGAAACAATACCCATTAATTTAAATATTGGCGCATTAGTTGGTTTGTTTTGTTTAACTGGTTAAATTCAGCCCCAAAAAATTGGATTTGAAAGAGAATAAATCGCCAGCAGAGCAGATTCCGGTTTACAGTCTTCATAATTTCACTCAGAAAGGCAATACCAGTCAGCAGTTCCAGGTTGAAGTGTTTGATGCTAATCGTCATTTCAGCGTAAAATATCCGCACCGGCACGATTTTTTCGAAGTGCTTTACCTTGCGAAAGGTTCAGGTTTTCATGTTATCGATGGGAATAAATACGAAATCAGGCCTCCCTGTGTATTCTTCATGTCGCCTGGTCAGGCTCACAAAATCGAATTTTCCAGCGATATCGCGGGTTATATTTTTATTTTCACTTCCGAGTTTTATCTCATTTCCCAGTCGAACCAAAACCGCCTGATCGAATTTCCGTTCTTTTTTACTATCCGTCAGGACAATCCTCCACTGAACCTGGATTCTGCTGAAGATGTGTTGTTTATCGAAACTCTTTTCAAAAAGGCAATTGCCGAAGCAGAAAAAGGAGAAAATTATTCTTTGGATTTTCTGCGGTCGGTGCTCGATCTGATCCTGACTTTCTGTTCCGTACTTTATAAAACCGGCGAAAATCAGCTTTCAAAAGGGAAAGGTCACATTGTTGTAAAAAAATTCTTCCAGATTGTCGAGGAAAATTATCAGAATAACCTTTCGGTGAATGAATATGCGGGTCTGCTGGCAATTACACCGAACCATCTGACCCAAACCGTAACCAGGCTTACCGGGAAAACTTCATTGCAGATAATAAAAGCGAAACAGGTTCTCGAAATAAAACGTTTACTTGTACATACAAACCTGAGTATAACTGAGATATCAAACCGGCTGAATTTCCCGGATCAGTCGTATTTTACCAAATTCTTTAAACGCGAAACCGGCGTCACTCCCCTGCAGTACCGGGCAAATCAAATGTATTAACCTTACAAATGGGCAATTTGCTGAATGGGTTAATTAACTGGTTTTTAATTTAATTGATCTGAAAATAAGATTGACTTAAAATCGTAAATCCATGAAAATTACCTAAAAATCGTGTATTTTTACTCAGCATTCTGAATTATATTTTATTGCTTTGCAATCAAAACAAGCGATCAGATTGTTAGATAAAAGACTTGATTCAAATCATCAAAAAGAGATATTAATTATTAAAATTAAAAAAATGGCAAATTATTTTAATTCACTTCCGCTGCGACTTCAACTTGAACAACTCGGAAAATGTGATTTCATGGACGAGGCCGAATTTGCAGACGGCGTAAAAAAGCTGGTTGGTAAAAAAATCGTTGTGCTCGGTTGCGGCGCGCAGGGTTTGGCACAGGGCCTGAACATGCGCGACAGTGGGCTCGACATTTCGTATGCACTTCGTAAAATCGAAATCGATGAAAAACATATTTCATATCAGAATGCGATTGAGAATAAATTCGAAGTCGGCACTTTCGAGGAAATGGTACCCAAAGCCGACCTGGTTCTGAACCTCACCCCCGACAAATACCACACACCTGTTGTAAAAGCGGCAATGCCACTGATGAAAAAGGGTGCATGTTTATCGTATTCACATGGTTTTAATATTGTTGAGGAAGGAATCGATATCCGCAAAGACCTTACCGTAATCATGGTGGCGCCAAAATCTCCGGCTTCCGAAGTTCGTGCTGAATATCTGCGCGGTTTTGGCGTTCCGACACTGATTGCTGTTCACCGCGAGAACGACCCAAACGGCGACGGAATGGAGATTGCAAAGGCATATTGTGCCGGTACCGGTGGGCACAAAGCCGGTGTTTTGCACTCATCGTTTGTTGCTGAAGTTAAATCCGATTTAATGGGCGAGCAGACCATTCTTTGCGGTGTTCTGCAAAGTGGTTCGCTGCTTTGTTTCGATAAAATGGTGGAAAAAGGCATCAATCCGAATTATGCCGCCAAGCTGGTACAATACGGCTGGGAAGTGGTTACCGAAGCGCTTAAATTGGGTGGTATCACACACATGATGGACCGTCTTTCAAATCCAGCAAAAATTGAAGCCTTTAAACTTGCAGCCGAGTTGAAATCGATCATGCGCCCGCTTTTCGAACATCACATGGACAATATCATGTCGGGTGAATTTTCATCGACCATGATGAAAGACTGGGCTGCCGGCGACAAAGACCTGCTCCGCTGGCGCGCAGCAACCGCGGAAACCGCGTTTGAAAAAACTCCCGCAGGCAGCATGGAAATTAAGGAACAGGAATATTTCGACAACGGAACTTTAATGGTGGCATTTGTAAAAGCAGGTGTTGAACTGGCTTTCGAAGTGATGACAGAAACCGGAATCAAAGGTGAATCGGCATATTACGAATCGCTGCACGAAACACCGCTGATTGCCAACACGATTGCACGCAAAAAACTGTACGAAATGAACAGGGTGATTTCGGATACAGCAGAATACGGATGTTATTTATTCGACCACGCCTGCCGTCCGCTGCTGGCCGATTTTATGAGCCGTATCGACGCCAACGTGATCGGGAGAAACTTTAATGATGGAAAAGACGGACATGTGGATAACCGCGAACTGATCGAAATAAATGAGGAAATCCGTTACCACGATGTTGAGATTGTTGGAGCCGAACTGCGCGATGCAATGGAATCGATGAAAGCGATTATTTAGTTTGTAGTTTTAAAAATAAATGGATTTGGCTCTGCCGGAAGGTAGGGCCATTTTTTGTAGTTTTAAACAACCTAGCTTTATTTTCCAGATGGCATTTGAATAATAACTGCTCTTTCCCGACATTTTTTCGAGTTACTGTTTTGACTTTTCCGGTTTACAATACTGATAAAGAAAAATGGCCTGTTCTTTTTGTGTCATTAAAAAATCCTGATTTTCAATAGTATTTGCTATATTCCGGGAAAATTAACCGATGTTCTATCTGTGGTACTGCACGATATCAATTACAATAATCTTCAATGTAAAAATTAAATAAGTAATTTAAAAATTGTAAAATCAGATGTAAAATGGTTTAATCATGTTTCGGTGACAGGCAGATAAAATAGAATGCACTGGTTTAATTATTCAGAAGGACAATTTGACGGTTTGTTCTGTATTTAAATTGACAAATAATTCTTAATTTATTTATAAGGTCGAATTATGATCTGTTTTTGAGAAAAAGTAAAATCATGAAGAAACTATTTAGTATTGTTGGGAGCGTTTTAGCTGTTTTATTATTAGGATTTATTGGGATTTATATCTGGATTGATATTGATGTGAAAAAAAACATCAGAATTGCCAAAGAAAAATATCCGGGCAAAGCTGAAGATGCTTTGATTGCTTATTTGTTTGATACAACCAATTCGACCAGGGATCGTTCACAGATTGCAGTATGGACATTGGGACAGATTCATTCGCAGAAAGCAATACCGGTTTTGAATGAACTTTATAAAAACGATCCTGAAGGGAAAACATGCAAAGGGAGACATGATTCTGTACTTTGTCAGTATGAGATTTATAAAGCGCTGAACGCCGCTGAAGCAAATTGGTGGCCGTTACATTCGAGATTGAATAAATAATTGCAGCAATAAGTGCAATGGTGGTTTACAACATTCAATCTGAAAAGGGTTATGACGGATTGTCTTCACTACCATTCGATTTTCAATTATTTGGTCTGAGAAATAATAATTAAAGGATTGTTTGTAGAAAATTTGAGATAAACTGACAATAATACAATCGTTTGGGAGCGGTTCTATCCTGATAACAATATAATTTGTAAAACACAATAGTAAGATTAAAACTGCTTTTATTTCAATATTACTTTGCCAGATAAATATCCTGTCTTTTGTAATGCAAATTTACAGTAAATTAAATCTTTTTAAAATATTTGCCGTTCTTAAAAACAATCAAAAAATTGTTAAAAAAACCAATTAGGACTCAAGCATCCTGAATTTTTATATTTTTGCGATATGAGCAAAAAAATTACGGCATATATTTTTATTCTGATTGCCAATCTGGTTATTTTGGCTCATGTTTTCATACCTCATCACCACCACGAAATTGTGGCAATTTGTTTTGATAAGGAACATTCCCTGAACAACCTGATTTTTCACCATCACGGTGGACAGGATAAAAATCACCAGCATGATGATAGCAACAAGCCCGAATCGTGTTCGGTGAGTGAATTCATTGCCACAACAGCCGACCAGGGTTTCAGGCACCATCCGCTCCAGTATTCGGTTGAAAACCATTTTCAAAATATCCACTTTCTGAATGTTTCGGGTAATTTTGAAATATCAGTTCCATTCTCCGGCGAAATATCTTTTTTGCCCTATTCTTCACCTCAATATTCTTTTTTTGTCAGTTCTTCCTCTGGCTTAAGAGCTCCCCCGGTTGTTTAATTCTGATTTTTTAAAAGCGGTTCTATCAGTTTAAGTCGAATCGTAATTATTTTATTTTCAGGAATTTAAACAATTTTTTATGAAGTCACGATTATTTTTTATGGGCATGCTGGCAATCGGCCTCGCTGCATGCAACCAGCCTAAACAGACAGGAGAGAGTGCGGTTGAAAGCAAAGAACATGAACACGCAGCAGGTGAAGAACCCAAATTTCAATACACCGCTTACAGCGACAATTTCGAGCTTTTTACCGAAGCTGATGCCTTTGTAGCTGGTGAAAAAGCCAATGTACTTTCCCATTTTTCCACATTGCCCGATTTCAAACCATTGGAAGAAGGTAAAATAACTGTTGTGTTATCTGTGAATGGAAAAGAATCCAGCCAAACTCTGGATCGTTCCACAAAAAAAGGAATTTACAGTTTCGATATCCAGCCTGAGACGGTGGGTAAAGGAACGCTGAATTATAAAATCAGAACCAGCAAAGGCGATTTCGAAGTGACGGTCCCCGAAGTCACAGTGTTTGCTAACGAAGAACAGGCACACGAGGCAGCGGAAAGTGCCGCCGCTTCGAAAGCCAACACGGCTGTTTTCACCAAGGAACAATCGTGGAAGGTTGATTTTGCCACCGGTTATCCCACCACCGAACCTTTCGGGCAGGTGATTAAAACAACCGCGCTGGTTCAGGCTGCCCAGGGGAACGAAAGGGTCGTGACCGCCAAATCGGCCGGAGTTGTGCTTTTTTCAGCCAACAACTTATTGGAAGGAAAAGAGGTAAAAGCCGGGCAGCTACTTTTCTCCATTTCAGGGAATGGTTTTACTGACAACAATATTTCAGTAAAATATGCCGAGGCAAAAAGCAATTTCGAAAAGGCCAGCGCCGATTACGAAAGGGCCAAAGAACTGGCAAAAGATAAAATTGTTTCGGAAAAAGATTTGGCGGCAGCCAAAAACCAGTACGAAACCACAAAAGCCGTTTACGACAACCTGAGTAAAAATGCAGGTGAAAACGGGCAGACAGTTTCTAGTCCGCTTGCCGGTTTTGTAAAACAGGTTTTTGTAAAAAATGGTTCGTTTGTCGAAGCTGGCCAGGCGGTACTGGTTGTTTCGCATAACAAAACGCTGACTCTTACTGCTGATGTTCCGCAACGATTTGCTCCCATTCTTGGAACTATTCAGTCGGCCAATATTCACAACCTGGCCGATAACACCACTTCAACGCTGGAAGAGTTAAACGGCAAGATTTTATCGTATGGCAAGGCAGCCAATTCAGATAATTACCTGATACCGGTCACGCTGCAAATCGACAACAAAGGCAGTTTTGTTCCGGGCAGTTTTGTCGAAGTTTATCTGAAAACCGTAACCAACTCGCAGGCGTTGACTGTGCCGGAAACTGCGCTGCTGGAAGAACAGGGCAACTACTTTGTGTGGGTTCAGATCAATCCCGAACTGTTTGAAAAACGTGAAGTCCGTGTTGGCGGAACCGACGGGCTGAATTTTGAAATTACCGGAGGAATCACATCCGGCGACCGTATCATTACCCGCGGTGCCATGCTGATTAAACTGGCACAGGCCACCGGCGCGCTGGATGCTCATTCAGGCCACGTTCATTAAATCAGGCAGCCATGTTAAATCATATCATTAAATTTTCGCTGAACAACAAATACCTTATTTTGCTTGCTTCGGTGGTGCTGGTGGTTTTCGGGACAAGGACCGCCACCAACATGGACGTGGATGTATTTCCTGACCTGACGGCTCCTACCGTCGTAGTGATGACCGACGCACATGGAATGGCTTCGGAAGAGGTGGAGCGGCTTGTTACCTTCCCAATTGAAACGGCAGTAAATGGCGCGACCGATGTTCGCCGTGTCCGTTCCTCCTCGGCGCAGGGTTATTCGTTTGTGTGGGTCGAATTCGACTGGGGAACCGACATTTTTAAGGCTCGCCAGATAGTCAGCGAAAAACTCATCAGCGTTTCTTCGCAGATGCCGCTGGGTGTGGGGCAGCCAACACTTGCTCCGCAGTCGAGTGTGATGGGCGAAATTTTCTTTGTGGGTTTGCAGGCTGACAGTACCAGTATGATGAATTTACGCACTATTGCCGAATGGAATGTAAAACCGCTGATTCTGGCAACCGGAGGTGTTTCGCAGGTTACTATCATTGGCGGCGATTACAAACAATACCAGGTGCTGGTCAATCCGGTAAAAATGAAATATTACAATGTTTCGATGGATGAATTAGCCGGAGCCTGCCGGGGAATCAGCCGGAATTCGACTGGCGGTATTTTGCGCCAATTCGACAATGAATATGTGGTTCGAGGTATTGCCCGTTCTTCCGATGTGGAAGAATTAGGTCTGACGTATATAAAATCGGTAAATGAAAAACCGGTCCGCATCAATGATGTTGCAGAGGTGAAAATTGGCAGTGCCCCAAAAATGGGCTATGCATCGGGCGATGCAAAACCTGCTGTGATTATTTCCATCTCAAAACAGCCCAATGCCAACACGCTGGACGTGACCCAGCGAATTGAAAAAAATCTCGAAGATTTGAAAAACACCCTGCCAAAGGATGTTAAACTCAATACAAAAATTTTCCGTCAGGCCGATTTTATCGAAACTTCGATTCACAATGTTCAGGATGCATTGATGGAAGGCGGTATTTTTGTCATCATCATCCTTTTCATCTTTCTGGGAAGTTTTCGCACCACACTGATTTCGCTGCTGGCGATTCCATTGTCGTTGTTAGGAGCTATCCTGGTGTTGAAAGGATTGGGAATGACCATCAACACCATGAGCCTGGGCGGCATGGCAATTGCCATTGGTGCCCTGGTGGATGATGCCATCATCGATGTGGAGAATGTTTACAAACGGCTCCGGCAAAACTGGCTGAAATCTGAAGATGAAAGGCAATCGTCTTTTAACGTGGTTTTTGAGGCATCGAAAGAAATCAGGGCTTCCATTTTTAATGCGACGCTCATCATTATCGTGGCATTTCTTCCGCTCTTTTTTCTTTCAGGTATGGAAGGCAGGATGCTGAAACCGTTGGGAATCGCGTTTATCGTTTCGTTGTTTGTTTCGCTGGTAGTAGCTATGACGCTCACTCCGTTGTTATCAAAAATGTTGCTGACAGGCGAAAAATACCTCACAAAAAACGAGAAAGAAAAATGGCTGGTCCGGAAACTCTCATATTCATACGGGAAATCGCTGATTTGGGCATTAAACCATAAACGGGTGGTTTTATTTTCTGTCATCGGTGTTTTTCTGTTGGCGGTTTATGTTTTCAGCACTTTCGGGCGCAGTTTCCTTCCCGAGTTTAACGAAGGGGCTTTAACGCTTTCGGTGGTTTCAAAACCCGGCATTTCGCTCGAAGAAAGTAACCGCCTCGGGAACCTGGTGGAAAATCAGTTGCTGGCAATCCCGGAAGTAACCAGCACTGCAAGGCGCACCGGCCGCGGCGAACTCGACGAACACTCTCAGACTACCAACAGTGCCGAGATTGACGTAAATTTCAAACTGAAAGACCGCGGTCAGCCTGAATTTCTGGCTGATGTAAGGAAAATGCTTACAGGAATTCCCGGGATTGCGTTTACAGTAGGGCAGCCGCTGGGCCACCGCATCGACCACATGTTGTCGGGGACACGCGCCAACATTGCCATCAAACTTTTTGGCACCGACCTGAACCGTTTATTTGCCGCAGGCAACGAAATAAAAGCCGCCATTTCAGGCATTCCCGGGTTGGTGGATGTAAACGTGGACCAGCAGGTGGAAATCCCGCAGATTCAGATTCGGGCAAAACGTGATATGATGGCTCAGTATGGCATCACGCTCAATGAGTTCAACGAATTTGTGGACATTGCCTTTGGCAGCGAAAAAATGGCCGATATTTACGAAGGACAGCGCAGTTTCGACCTGGTTTTACGTCTTAATCAGGATTACACCCAATCGTTGGATGGAATTCGCTCAGCGCTTATCGATACGCACGATGGTAAAAAAGTACCGCTGGAACAGGTTGCTGAAATTGTTTCGGTGGCCGGACCCAGTTCCATCAGCCGCGAAAATGTACAGCGCAAGTTAGTGATTTCAGCAAATGTTGCCGGGCGTGACCTGCGGAGCGTGGTTCAGGAAATTCAGGATAACGTCAGTGAAAAAATCACATTGCCTGAAGGTTACCGCCTCGAATACGGCGGGCAGTTCGAAAGTGAGGCCAGCGCTTCCCGGACGCTGATGATTACGTCGATTATGGCTGTATTTATCATTTTCCTTTTACTCTTCCAGGAATTCAAAGATTTTAAGCTGTCAGGAATCATCCTGCTCAACCTGCCGCTTGCATTGATTGGCGGGGTGTTTGCCATTTGGGTGACTTCGGGAATAATGAGCATTCCGGCTATCATCGGGTTTATCACCCTTTTCGGGATTGCCACGCGTAACGGAATTCTGCTGATTTCAAACTATCAGAGATTAAGGGAAAAAGGATTGACGTTGTACGAAACGGTTACCCGCGGTTCAACCGACCGCCTCAATGCCATCCTGATAACGGCACTCACGGCTGCTTTGGCCCTGATTCCGCTGGCGCTCAGGGGCGACCTTCCCGGCAACGAAATTCAAAGTCCGATGGCTAAAGTAATTCTGGGTGGTTTACTTACTTCCACCATGCTGAATATTTATATTGTGCCGATTGTTTACAGTTTGGTGAAAAAAAATGAAAAATGAAAAATGCAAAATTAAAAATGAAACGGATATCAATATATCTGTTTGCCATGTTGGGTGCGTTCTCTGTAACCGGCCAAACATCAGCCGATTCGGTGCTGGCAGTTATCGAGCAAAATAACACCACCTTACAGGCATTGCGTAAAAAAACGGATGCCGACAAAATCGGGAATAAAACCGGTAATTTGCCAACCAATCCCGAGGTCGAATTCAATTATCTGTGGGGCAATCCGTCGGCCATCGGTAACCGTACCGATATTACCATTAAACAATCGTTTGATTTCCCAACGGCGTACAGTTACCGGAGCCAGATTTTGGATCTGAAAAACGGACAGGCTGAACTCGAATACCAGAAACAACGCCGGGATATTCTGCAACAGGCCAGGTTATTGGCTGTGGATATTACGTACCGGAATGCGCTGAAAGCTGAATATGCCAGACGGCTCGACAATGCGCGGCAAATTGCAGATGTTTTTAAAAAGAAGCTCGATGCCGGGGAAACCAACATCCTTGATTTTAACAAAGCTCAGGTTCATTGGCTGAGTTTGTCAAAAGAACTGGAAAACACGGAAATTGAACTCAATGCATTGCTGGCTGAATTGGCCCGCCTCAACGGTGGAAATGCGCTGAAATTAGACGACAGTGCTTATGCTGCACAACCACTTTCACCTGATTTTGAACAGTGGTACGCGCAGGTCGGACAAAACAACCCGGTGCTGCAATGGCTCAGCCAGGAATTGGCCATCATCCAAAAACAAAAGCAGTTGCAGGTGGCCAAAAACCTGCCCAAATTCTATGCTGGTTACATGAGCGAAAAAGTGGTCGGGCAACAATACCAGGGTCTTACACTGGGTGTTACCATTCCGCTTTGGGAGAACAAAAACACAGTAAAATATGCCGAGGCAAAAGCACTGGAAGTTGAGGGATTCCAGGCCGATTCAAAAGTCCGGTTTTATAACGAAATGAAAACTTTGCATACCAAAGTGCTGGCGTTACAAAACAGCACCAACAGCTACCGCGAAGGGCTTTCGCAATTCAGCAACAAAGAGTTGCTTTCGAAAGCATTGGACAAAGGCGAAATTTCGCTAGGTGAATTTTTAACCGGGCTTTCGTTGTATTACGACAGCATTGATAAATTGCTTGAAATGGAACATTCATTGAACATCACCCGCGCTGAATTGGCGAAATATCAGTAAATTACTCTGGCTTGCAATAAAAGTCAGTCCAAATTGAACATCAGATAATGGAACATTCGCACAGTCACGAAAAAAAGACTCTTTGGGTGGTTGGGATTACTGCCGTTACAATGGTGGTTGAAATTGTTTTTGGATTATCGACCCATTCGATGGCGCTTCTGGCTGATGGGATTCACATGGGATCGCATGTGCTGGCCATCGGGTTAAGCTGGCTCGCTTACGTTCTGGTCCGAAAAGTCACGGCAAACGGTCAGTTCAAAGGCGATAAAAACAAAATTCTTTCGCTTTCCGGTTACAGCAGCGGTTTGATGTTACTGATTTTTGCTTTTGTCATTCTTTACGAGGCAGTGAACCGCTTGTTAAATCCTTCCGTGATTCAGTATAAAGAAGCCATTCTGGTAGCTGTGATCGGGCTGATCATCAACATTGCCAGCGCTTTTATTCTGCATCATGAACATGAAGAATCGGACCACAATATAAGAGCCGCTTACCTTCATGTTGTTGCCGACGCCCTGACTAGTGTTACCGCTATTGTTGCCCTCGTTGGAGCCATGCTTTGGAACATTCAGTGGCTTGATGCAGTTGGCGCGGTTATCAGTTCATTTGTGATAATCAAATGGTCGGTGGGTTTACTGAAGGATTCGGGAAAAGTGCTGTTGGATTTAAAGATTCGATAAAGGATTTAATCTTCAACTTTTCAATCCGGAATTATTCTTTCAAAATCTTGTTTGATCGGACGTTGTTGCCAGAATTATATAATTTGTGGAATTGACAGGAAATTGAAATCAGGAAAAATTTCCGGAGAAATAGCGCAAGTTTCTCTGAAATTCTGTGTCTGAAGATAAAATGAAATTGGTAAAAAAACTTTTAAATTTTAAGATTATGAAAGCAATTAGTGTAAGAATGGTAGTTATTGCCCTGTTCATTATTATCGGAAGTTTAAGCTCCAGTGCACAAGTCGGACGCGGAGGCAATTGTTTGCGAAGATCAACCCCCGCATTTGAAAAACCTGCAACCTGCTGTGTTTCAACTTTGTTAACTGATGAGCAGAAAACAATTCTGAATGATTTGTATGTCGAATTTCAGGCTGAAATGGCAGAATTACGTTCAGCAATGCGGAGTGCCGCATCATTTGCCGATAAACTGGTTATCCGTCAGCAGATGATTGATTTGAGAAATGAACATATTGCTGAAGTAAAAGCACTTCTTGAGGAATGGGGGTACTGATTTACTCCAGATGATTGCAGAAAAAACTGAAAATTAAACAAAAGGGCCGGAAGAGAAATGCTTTTCCGGCCTGTTGTTTTTCAAATGTTTGAAAAAGATTCATGGTTGAATACTTATCCAAAACAAAAAACAGACAGAAAAAAAAGGATAAATTTTAACTTGAAATCTGTTAATATTATTTTGCTTATTCGGTTTAATAGTCATAAATTTGATTAAGACATTTTAGTATTAATCTCTTATTAAAATTTTAACACATGAAAAAATCTACTTTTATTGTTTATTTAATGTTGATTTCCATTGGATTAAGTGCCCAGGTAAAAATTGATCTCAAATTGAAAATTCAGAATATTCAGAAAAAATATTCAGGAATTTCTCAGCAGGTTAACATGATTAACAAAGTCACCAACCATTCTCTTCGTACGATGGATTTAAAAAGTGCAGTTGTTACTGAAAAACTGGACAGCACCGTAAATAAGTTTTTCGATAACGAAAGTCAGACATGGAAAAAAGATTACAAGGATGAATTCGTGTATGACGGGCAAATGAGAAACACTGGCTGGATTGCGAAAGAGTGGAATTCCAATTCGGGGTTGTGGGACCTTTACAGCAAGATAGAACTTGGATATGACGGTAATGGACAGGTTATTTCGATGCTGATATACGACAAGGATACTTTAACCAGCCTTTTGGTAGCTGCCAGCAAGTCGAATTATTTTTATAATTCAAGTGGTATGCCCGATTCAGTTAATACTTATTTTACCGAAAATGCAGGTGCAACCTGGAATCTGATGATGAAAATGGTTCATAAATACAATACATCGAAACAGTTGATAAAAACCGAATCGTGGATGTACGATGAAGATGTAAAAGCTATGGTTCTTATATCGATAACTGACTTTACTTACTATGCCAGCGGGATGATTAAAACATCAAATACCAGTTATGTTTTTGAAGATAGTGAAATTCCCAGCGGAAAATCGGAGTATTTCTATGACACGTCAAACAGGTTGACTTCGGTTGAAACGTATTCTTTGAACTACATGACATTTTTACTTGAAAAAAGTTACAGGGATTCGTACCAGTACAATTCGAACGGAGATGTTACGGTAATGACTTATTCAGACTGGAACGGAACTGCCTGGGTTGATAATTATAAAGATGAATATGAATATGGAACCAAGAATTTATCGGATATTGCATTTCCATATTTTATTGCAGTTTATGGATCAGAAGATGGCCAGACTGATTTGAAATTCAGCAAAGTGATAAATAGTGTTAAAAGTTATGATATGATTTCAGGCAGCTGGAAACAAACTGATGTAACCACGTTCTACTATTCAGGCGGAACATCGACTGGTATCATTGAGTTGGCAGATCAGGATTTTAAGATTTATCCAAATCCTGCAACCGAATCTGTTACATTCAACTGGAAGGGAAACAGCAACTCATTTATGTTGAAGATGTACCAGATTACAGGCGCAGAAGTGCTTGAACAAAATGCCTGGCCAGGGAAAGGAATTTCAATTTCGCATTTGGCAAACGGTGTTTATTTTTACAAACTGATGAACGGCCAACAAGTTATCAATGCAGGAAAAATAGTTAAAAGATAAAACCTAATTGTTTTTAATGATAAAATCCTTTGTCAAAGCAATGATTTGCAGTGACAAAGGATTTTATTTATACCCGTATTGTTTTTAAAAAAAAGGCAGAACGGGTTGTTAATTCTATTTCCCGATTAACTGTGTCAGTTTCTTTATATCTTCTTCGGTGTAAGTAATGTAAAACCGTTCAAGGTTGCAGGTTTCGCCGTAGTACTTATGTTTTACACAGCTTTCGTATTCGCTCTGCATGTATTTTTTATCCCTCGACATGGTGAACGTAATAATCTGAATGGCTGATTTGGGCAGGTTTTTATTCCAGTATTCGGGATTGACTTTAACGATGGGCGGGAAAAGGTTGTCCTGGCCTTCTAAGCCCGAAGAATCGCTCACCCGTGTAATTCCACCTCCGAAATAGGCCTGGTTTTTCAGGTTGGCAGGTGAAATGGCAGCCCATTCTTTTTCAACAAATTCTTTCAGGTATTTAGCTGTAATTTCGTCTTTCTCCTTTTTGACTTCCTCGCGTGCCACGGCAAATGCTTCTTCAACGGTTACCGGCACCCAGTAAGGTGGGCGCGAGGGGTCGTAAATTACAAAAGTAAAGTTGTCGTACACATCAACTCCCGGTGCGATGGTTTCCTTTTTAAACGGAATGGTAAACATGCACTTTTCGGTGTTGAAACTATACCAGTAGCCTGAAATTTTATTGATCAATATCGACCATTCCGGCGGTTCGATGGTGTTGTAGTTTATTTTTCCTTTGGAGTACAGGTAATCGCTGAACTCAAAACTAACACGGGCAGGCACTCCGTAATTGCATTTCAGCGTATTCGATATGTCGTAAATCCGGGCTCTGCCCATAAATCCCTTGATATCGGAAAGCACCGGGTTTTCGCACACAATGGACACCAGCTTTTTCAGGTTTTCCATGTTGGCAGTCATTTCGGTGGGGGTAAATTTTTGGTACGTCGAATAATTGGTGCGAGAGAGAATTTCGAAAGTGCCGGGTTTGTCGCCGAGGTAGGGTATCTTTTCTGGCTGAGCATGAAGGGATGTAATAAGAGAATAGATAAGAATCAGAAATAGAGCTACTTTTTTCATATTGAACGATTTATTGTTATTTCAATTGCGCGTAATTAAGGACGAATCAGTTCTCCCATCTTTTCAACCGGAAGTGCATTGAGAAAAAGACCGACATAATCCTTGAGCTGGTTGTTGCGTTTCCTGAAACCTTCGAATTCATTGTCAGAAGTAATGGCGTATTTCATCGAAACAAACTGTACCGAAGTTCTCTGCCAGCTCTTGTTCCAGCAATCAGGATTATAACTTACCACGGCGGTTCCTTTTCCGGTTGTATTTACATTGTACATACCTTCCTGCATGTCGATAAAAGCGGGCTTGTTCAAGTCGTCAGCCGACAGGATTTCAAACTCCTTGAAAAAGAGGTCGTACAACGAAACTTTTGCCCCGTCGATGTACATTTTCTTCATGTCTTCGGGTAATTTTTCCAGGGTCTTTTTCAGTATGTATTCGTCATTTGCTTTTCGGATTTTGTAATAATCGAGAATTGCCTTTGTGACCTCGCCAACTGTTACCTGAATCCAGGGCGATGGTTGTTCAGGATTCGAAATCAGTAATTGTCCGCCTGCGTACAGATTGATTCCCGGCGCCAGTGTTTTTTCCAGCGGTTTCAATGAATATAAATGCTGAAGTTTATCGTGTGCCTGGTTCAGAGCCTGTTTCAGTGCAGGATCATCACCTACTTCAAATCCACGGTCGCCCAGCGGCTGCGCCAGTTCGTGAAACGGTTGATTAAAACGGATGTCAAAATTATAAGCAGCCCACCCGGTGGCTGTTTTTTCAACACCTCCTTCCACATAAAAATACCGGAATGAAAAATTGATACTGAACATTTCTCCATACCCCGGATTGTTACTTTCGTTGACAGCCGGAAGCGAATTTCCGAACAAGCTTACATTAACATTAAATCCTTTGGGGTTTTGAATCAAAGGATTATTTTGATGAAACCATTCGGCTGCTGCTGTGGCGGATTTCACCAACGCCGGATAATCGAGGCCGGTGTATTTTACCAGTTGATTTTCTGCAATGAATTTGCCGGGTTTGTCCTCCAGATAGATTGATTTTTCAGTCTGGGCAAAAATGTTCCCCAGAAATAATTGAAAGACAAGTAAAAGTAGTAATCTCATTGCGCTGGTATTTAATCAATCAAAAATGTCATAAAGTGCCGGAATCAGTTTTTTGTCTCAAACTCTCACTGCCGGAAATCATTTTATTAAAATCAATAAAATCTTTGTTTTGCCATATTACTTTTTAGCCGTTTTTAATTGAAAGGCGACCAGATTTATTTTGGTTTTCCAAGTCCGGATGAAAAGTTTAATTTCGAAGATGCTCCTTTCATTACCGTATAACTTCCACCAGTGGTAGCCCCTGCACGGGCCATTCCCACACCAGCCGATACTGAAACATCCATCTTCACACCCACATCCTCTACTTCGCCCTGGTCAGAAACAGTTACAGTAGCTCCTGCTTTTGCTGAGGCTCCAACAACTCCCAGTTCAGCTTTAGCGCCAACGCCGACAAAAAAAGTGGTATTGTCTTTTTTGAAATTTCTTTTAATTGAACCGGAAGCAATCAGGGTACATCCAAACTCCACACTTTCGCAATCAAAGCCTAAATCACAGATAGAAACCGAGATTTTGAAATTGCTGTTCGAAGGGCAGTCATTGGCTTTTGGATTTTTCTTGTCAACCTCGGCAGGTGGCAAAGGAGTTGGAATTGCAAATACAGAGCAATCGGTTCCACAAATGTTGTGGGCAGGAAACTGGAATGCCTGTGGATAAGATCCAAAGCAATTACCTATTATTGAAAGCGCTACCCTTTGAATTTCGTAAGCATAAATTTTACTCCAGTATGGACTGTAAATTTTAGCAAACCAGGGTTCTGTAAATCCGTAATAATCATCCAGAAGTTTGGTCTGATCGCTCTGCAACTGGCTGAATGCCATCCTGAAATTCAGGTATTGTTCCTGCAATTGTTCGTTGCATTTGTTGGCATTGGGACACTCCTGCATACAATATTTACGGTTGCATTCCTTTAAACAATAATCGTTACTACCACAACCTTCCATGCACGACACCAATTCTTTGGAATACTGCTCATTTTTTTTCAGGTAATCTTCTTTAATGTCGTTGACCCTCTGTGTTATCTCGTCAACCGATTTCTGGTAATCATCTGTTATTTTTTTCGATTCCTTAAAAAACAATTCAGTTAAAATATCGAGAGCTAACCTTTCATTTGGATAATTGCGCAATACAGCATTTGGCGAAAGTTCCGGCAACTGCTTCTGAATTTCAGCCGATTCTTTAACAAAGGCCAGTAATTGGCTGTGAAATGCATTATATGACATTACCGCACTGCTGTAACCACCGCCTTCCATCCAGTTTTCAAGTTTATCACTTGTTTGTAAATCAGGCATTTTCAGCCGGTCGATGGTTGGAACAAGGGAAGCCAGTGCCTCCGAGGGATCCATTTGCCTTTTGGTTTCATCCCACATTTTCTGCTTCAGATCCCCATTACCGATTTCTGCCTGATCGTTCATGTAAGCGAGATTTTCTGATGCCTGCTGATACGAGCAGCCCATCCCTTTAACACCTGACAGCAATTCGATAAATGCGTCCTCTATCCGCCCCTGTTTGAGATAAAGATCACATAAAGCAGAATGAGCCTGACCAAATCCGGGATTATATTTCAACGCTTCCTTAAGGTATTTTTCGCCTTTAACTTCATCATTCAATTCAAGATAACTGCAGCCTAATTGTGTCAGAATCACAGGACTTTCAGAAAAAAGACTGTTTGCATAAAGGAGTACAGGTACCGAAGTTTGAACGGAATCAATAATACGGAGGTATCCGCCAAAGTTATTGACAGCCAACGTATCAACCGGCATCACTTTTACTGCTGCGGCAAGATATGCACAGGCAATATTGTGGTCGTTTCCCAAAGTGATGAGGGCGGCTCCTGTTCCACCTAAATTCCGGACAGCCGGGGCTGAAAAGTCTAATTTTTCTGCCTGTTTGTAGTCCAGATCAAACTGGCTGCGCGAAACAGCATCAAGGGCTTTGTACGATCGTTTAAAAAAGCGGTCGGCTATGGCAACAATATTTTCGCGGGTATGAGCAATTTTTGAAGCATAATTTACAGGATTACTTTTACTTGTATTACTTTGTTGATACTGAATATTTTGCGGGATTGCCCTGCCGGTAAGCTGAGATGCCAGTTTCCTGATTTCTTCGTTGGCTTTGGCTGCCGCTGCAGGGTCGTCCCAGTTGGTGGT
>JBBIPU010000049.1:0-25903 GCA_037442685.1 Draconibacterium sp.
AAAAAGAGAACCGTTCCCTTTATTCAGAAAATGAAAGGAACGGTTCTTTAAACAATGTTGAACCTGGAAAGTCAGACTCTTTTGAAAATCCGGCTCCTGTTAAACAAATTTTTCGCGTTTCTGCAAATTAAACAACCCGTACAAAATAAAAACGAGCATACCTACTCCCAGAAAAATCCGGTTTTTTGAGATGATGCCGGTCCAGATTACCTGGTTCATATTACTTGGTATCTCGAACGGGTTCAGAAAAACATTCCACTGGGTACGTGACAGGTTTTCAGAAAGAATCAGCAATGCAACACCGATTAAAACCATCACCACCGCCGTGCCATTACCATTTTTAATAAGGGTTGAAAACATAAAAGCCATCGATCCCATGAAAACAATGGGATACATTAACTGATACGACATTTCGATAATATTCACCTTGTACAGTATAACGGAAGCGATAAAGGCAAAAAGTACAATGATGATAAAAATGAGAATATAAATCATTATTAAACGAACGAGCCAGACTTTATAACGGTAGTTGGGTATGCCAAACAATATTTCGAGCATCCTCGAATCGTCGTCGTTTTGAATTCCGAATGCCGACGGATAAAAAATCAGCAATATTCCGGGAAAAATAAGAAGATTGTAAATTGTTCCGTCAACAATAAGGTTTCCCTGCAATACATTCTGAACTGAAAAAAAAGCGAAGAATGCAAATGCCGATATCAGAAACCAGATAAAACGGTTGGCAAATATGATTTTCAGGTTGTACCGGATCATCCGGGTGACTATGATCAGCAGGTTTTTTATATTTAGTGCTTTACTCATTTGTTTACTGTTTTTTGAGATCTTTTAGCAGACATAAATAGGCATCTTCGAGGTGTGGCGATACGGTGACTGCATTTTCGGCAGGTTTTTCGGCAGAAAGACAACGCACCCTGATATTTTCACCATCGCGCATGTGATTAACGATCAGCTTTTTATCGGCAATGCTATCAAATTCCTTTGCCGGAATTGTAAACTGCCAAACCAATCCGATCCCCATATTTACCATATCGGTCGGCGTACCAAAATATTTCAGGTCGCCCTTGTTGATTACTGCCACCTGGTTGCACGAACTCGAGATATCCTCAATAATATGGGTTGAAAAAATAACAATCCTTTCGCGGCTTAACTCGACCAGAAGGTTCCTGAACCTGATCCTTTCGCGCGGGTCGAGACCTGCAGTAGGTTCGTCAACCACCAGTATCCGCGGAAGGTTCAGCAAAATCTGGGCAATCCCGATACGTTGTTTCATACCTCCCGAGAAAGAACCGATCTTATCGTTTCTCCGATCGTACATGTGTACATTTTTCAGAACATATTCAATACGTTCGTCGCGCAATTTAGCGTCTTTAATTCCTTTCAGAATTGCCTGGTAATCGAGAAATTCCCATGCCGACATGTTTTCGTAAGTACCAAATGCCTGTGGCAAATATCCGATCAATCCCTGCAACTCTTCGCGGTATTTTTGTGTATCGAGCCCGTTTATCCAGATCTTTCCGTAACTCTGTTCAAGAATTCCGCAGATTATCCGCATCATTGTCGATTTACCTGCGCCATTCGGACCAAGCAGTCCAAACATTCCTGTATTTATTTCGAGAGAAACCCCGTTTAGAGCTCGGAATGGTTTTTTACGTTTTCCGATTACCGGTATCTGCCGCACCATATTGAAATAACCACGGCGCAATTTACCGAAACGCCCTTCAATTCGTGCAATGTTCAAATCCTTTTTCTGAATATATTCTCCTGAACTGTAGATTACAAGCAGCAGGTACCAAACCACGCCTACAAATATCAGCATCCCTAAATTATCCCACCGTTTATAGAAGATTCCAAGAAAAATCAACGGCACACCCCAGTACAAAAAGTTCCAAATTATACTGTTCAGTTTTCTGAAGACCTTTTTCGATGTGGTTTCATATTTGTTAATAAGAACCTGGTTCAGTGGTTCGTACAATAAGAATGTGAAGAAAAATACAAAGTGAGATAAAATCCACATCCAGAAATTGCTTTCGAGATAAATAAAAGTGAAGTACACAAGAAATCCGAAAACCGGTAATTGCCAGGTAAGATCGTAATAATCGCGTGCTTTTTTATAATCTTTCAGCAATCCGGCACGTTCCCTGATTTTGATTCCCGATTTCCATTCGCGGACAAACCGTGAATCACGATCGTAAATTTTTACCAGTTTGCGTACTTCGATTTTAATCGGTTCGTTTTCGCCGATTACTTTTACACTTGCGCTTCGCAGACTTGTCATTACAAAAGCGACAATTCCCGGTACCAATACAATAAGCAACATGAAATCGAGCAGTTGCCAGATAAATGTTTCCACTTTGAAAATGGTGTAATAAGCACCTGCCACAAAAACAATGCTCATCCCTGCCTTTAACATCCAGTTTAATGATTTGATCCAGTTTACTGAATTTTCGAGCCCGGCATAAAGGGTTGGAATAAAAACAAGGGTCAATAATGTACTGAGCGAAAGTCCGCCAATGACGGTGATGGCAAACGGGGCGCCAATTGCTCCCACGTATTCCGATTTTCCCATTGCAAGCGGGAAAAGCGCAACAACGGTGGTTCCGGCAGTGATGAGGATCGGACGCACCCGCGAAAGACCCGAGGTAATCAGCGCCCTTGATTTTCGATGTCCGCGTTTCCGGAGAATATTTGTGTAATCGATCAGTATTATTCCGTTGTTAACCACAACGCCCAAAAGAATAATAAATCCCATCAGGGTGTTGGCATTGAACAAACTGTTTCCGGTAACGATTAAACCAATAAACGAACCGATGGCAGCCAGAGGCACAGAAAACATCAAAACGAAAGGTGTTATTATCGATTCGAAAACAGCTGCCAGGATCATAAAAATCAGGATAAAGGCTGCAGCAATTAAATAATAGAATTCTGAAAACTGATCTTCTTCGTGAATCACTTCAACAGCCACACCTGCAGGCAGTTTATATGAATTCACGATATCATCGATTTCCATCCGGTATGCCTCCAGCAAATCTTTTGACTGTTCTGCTTCGGCCACAAAACGATAATTTAATTCGATCTGTTTTTCCTGGTTTATTCTTCTGATATTCGATGTTCCGCTGGCATAAACAAGATCGGCGATGTCTTTCAGATCATAGGTAGCACCCTGACTATTACTGATCTGCAACCGTTGCAGGTCTTCAATCCCCTTTTCGGTTTTTTCTTTTTCTTCTTTTTCGGTTAATTTTTGCTTAATAATGATTTCATATTCTTCGGTACCCTGTTTAAAATTAACTCCCGATGTAAACTCGCGCGTAAATGAAGAAAGTTCGGAAGTAATATTACCAAGAGTTATTCCGTACTGGGTCATCAGCAATTGGTTAAAATACAGGTGAATTTCGGGCCGGTTGCTTGATGCACTGATATTTGCACTTCTGATCGACTCCAAATCCTCGATATAATATCTGAGGTCTTCGGCCACACCTTTCATTACATCATAATTTTCGCCTTTAATTACAATTCTCTCCTGGTTTGTGCCGATACCCATGAAATTGCTGAAGTTCTCAGTTCCGGAGCGGCTTCCCCCACGGAAACTGTTACTTGAGGCCGGGGCTGTTAAACTGATTTCGGCTTTTGCAATATTTTTCACACGGCTTTCAACATCCGATTTTATTTCAGCAATCGTCCGCTTATTGATTTCCTTGTAATCCTCTTTCAAAATGAAAGTAAGTACTGCCTCTTCCTGTTGAATCCTCGAAAACAAATCCTTCTTTTCAGGAATATCAGTAAGCCGCGACTCAATATCGGCAACCACCAGATCGGTGCTTTCGAGAGTTGATCCGGTTGGCATGGTAACATAAATGGTGAACTGGGTCTGTTCTACCTCTTCAAGACTGTTTACGCTAACAGCAAGAATAATGAAAATGGTTACAAAAAACAGAACTATTGCACCGATAATAGTTGCTGCCGGACTGCGCATCGTGGTTTTCAGGAGCAAAACATATATCTGAATAATTCTGTTATTGGTTGTTACCTTTTCGTAAAAAATATTTTTCGATCTTTTCCCCTGGAGTAAAACGTGGGCGCCGATGGGAACAAGCAGCAGGGCAACAAAAAGAGAAATAATCATTGTCGAAATAACCGACACCCCGATATTGTTGCCAAGCAACCTTACCATGAACTCGGTTGAAAAAAGGAAAGGAAGAAAAACAATAATAGTTGTAAGTGTCGATGCGATTATTGAACGCAGTACCTCTTTTGTTCCCTGTGTAACCGCCAGATTAGCATCGTATCTTTTCCCCGAAAGCCGGTATATATTTTCGAGCACAACAACACTGTTATCGAGCAACATACCGATGGCAAGCACCAGACCGACAAGGGTAAGACTGTTAATTGAAATATTAAAAGCATAAAACAGGTTGAAAGCGGTAAACACCGAAACCGGCATTCCAAGCGCCATGAATGAAACAATCCGGAAATTTTTCAGGAACATCCATAATACAAAAATGGCAAGAATACCACCGGTAAGAGCCAGATCGATCATCTGATCGATGTTCTTTTCCATGGTTTCGGCTGTATTTGTCTGAACCACTATTTCAACATCTTTGGGAGCCAGCTTTTTATTCAATTCTGCTATTTCTTCCTGAATACGGTGCGAAAGCTCAATTTTATTGGCCTGCGAATCGCTTACAAGTGTCATTGAAACTGCATCAAGACCATTTACACGACTGATTGTTTCGTTGTCTTTAACTCCGAAAAAAACATCGGCCACATCTTTTAAATAAACCGGACCAGGGGCAACAACAATGTTTTCAATGTCGGAAACCTTATCATATTCGGCAGTTACATGCACAAAATATTGCTTTTTCGAATCGTGAAGATAACCTGTAAACACCCTGTCTCTTGAATTCGAGTTTATCGCATTCCTTATTTGCGATGGAGTAATTTTGTACGCATCGCAAGCTGCCAGATCGTAAGTAATCTCAATCGATTTCTCCTTTCCGCCAAAAACAGTTACCGAAGCAATTCCTTCAGTATTTTCGATATTTGCAAGTATTTCCTGGTCAACAATATTCCTGAGCCTGTCGGTTCCGCCGGTACCCCTGATCTGCAGTTCCATGAACTGGTTTGTAAGCTGTTGAATATCAACTTTACTTACCGTAACAATAAAGTTCTGATCCAGATTTGATGTTACCTGGTCTATTTTTTCCTGAAGCTTCAGAAAAATATATTTTGTGTCAACATTCTGTTCAAAATTTACCTGGATTGAGGCAGTCCGGTTGTTTAAACTCGACTCAATGCTTTCTATTCCACCCATTGTTCCGATTGCGCCCTCAATCGGGATGACCGCCTGGTTCTCCATGTATTTGGGATCGACTTCGATCCGTGACTGAATCTGAACAAAAAGCATAGGTAACTCGGCATTGGGAATGAGTTCCACCGGCAGCCTTTTATATGAGACATATCCAAGTACGGTAAGCCCCAGGAATACCATACTGATGAATATTTTTCTTGAAATGATGAATTTCATATTTTACTTTTATGGAACACAGATTACACAGATTTATCTGATAATCGCTGTTCTTATCTAACGTTTGTAAAAATTTTTCGTCTTATTTCAGGCTTTTTCCCAAAATTAAGTAACAAGCCAATTTCAATTTCAGTTGCTTTTAAATAATTAATTAATTGAAATTCATGCTCCTCCACTATTCCTTCAGCTGCTTTCAATTCAATTATAACACATTTATTTACAACTACATCGGCAAAGTACTCTCCAACATTAATTCCCTGATAATATACCTTTATCGGCTTCTGAGCTTCACAAAATAATCCGGCATTTTTTAATTCAACCAAAAGAGCATTTTGATATACTTTTTCAAGAAATCCATAACCAAGTTCATTATACACATTATAAAAACATTTAATGATCAGTTCTGTAATTTCTGAATATTTATAATCTGAGTTATACATTTTTTCTGCGTCAATCAGTTAAATCTGCGTTATCAGCGTTCTATCATTTTCTTGCGAAAAGTCCTTTAAACCTGTCGAATACATCAAAAACACACGGGATAACCACAAGTGTTAACAAAGTGGAAGTTGTTAAACCTCCGATTACCGCAAGCGCCATCGGCGACCGCAGCGAAGCGCTTTCACCAAACCCGATAGTCAAAGGCACCAACGCCAGAATTGTAGTTAAACTTGTCATGAAAATCGGCCTGATTCGTTGCTGACCTGCCTGTATTATCGCATCTTTCCGGCTTAAACCTTCCATCATTAACTGGTTAATCCGATCGACCAGAATGATAGAGTTATTTACCGCAATACCTGCTAACATAATAATGCCTATCAGGGCCATAATATTCAATGTTTTTCCAAGCAAAAAGAAGGTTAACACGGTACCGACCAGAGCAAGCGGAATGGTGAGCAGAATGGTGAAAGGATGAATAAGCGATTCGAATTGAGAAGCTAAAACCATGTACACCAGAACAATTGAAAGTATCAGTGCAAATCCCAGGTTTTTCATTGATTCCTGACGTTTTTCCTCTTCCCCGGTAACCATTATCCGATAATTTGGTTGCAAATCGATTGTTGCTGTGTTTTTACGAATTTCTTCGGCAACTTTATCGAGTGCCACACCAGGCTGCAAATTTGCTGTGACTTTTCCAATACGGTTCTGGTTGCGCCTGAAAATCTCTTTTGGTGCAACAGCCAGTTTAATATCGGCAATTTCGTTTAACCTGAAGACCTGGCTGCCTGAAGTGATCATGATTTCGTTTATTTCATTCAGGTCTTTATCTGGCACTTTAATTGTGATGTCGCGCATTTCTCCGTCTCTTTCGAGTTGTCCGGCATTTTTACCCTGTAACTGATCCTGAATCTGAGTTACCACAGTGTTGATATCGATGTTGTAAATCCCGGCCCGCATGCGGTCAACCTTAATTTCAACTTCAGGAGCACCGTTTTCTATCGAAGTCTGAACGTTGAACAGGCTATTCATCCCTGAGATTTTTTCTTTTACCTGGTTAACCACCGATTCAATTTCGCCGAGTTCTTCGCCCCTGACTTCCACTACTACCGGTGCTTCGCTGGTTCCCAATATCGAATTGAGCGAACTCTGTTCCTGTTTGAATGTCACTTCGACACCGGGAATATTTGCAGTAAGCTGATCGATTGAAGCAATAACCGATTCGGTTGAAATTTTCGATCCCTGTTTCAGAATAACCAAAATCTCAGCGGTATTTTCTCCTTCAAAAACTGTGTTTTCATCACCGGAAATTCCGGTTGACGGACCTGCCTGCGAATATATCGTTTCAAGGTTATCACCCAGATAATCCTTTAAAATCGATTCTATGTTTCTTACCATTCCTTCCGTCCGTTCGAGCTCAGTTCCCTCCTGTAACTTCAGTTCCATTGTAAACTCCCGCGATTCGGTTTTAGGCATAAATTCGGTACCAATGAAAGGAATCAGTAAAGCTGATACACCCATTAATGCGACTGCAAGAAAAATAACCAGCCATTTCACTTTAAGCACTTTCTCGAGAAACCGTCCGTAACTTCTCACCTTCACCGATTTTATTTTAAGCTTCGATTTTTTATTGCCATAAATACGGTCGTACATCATCGGAATAAGGAAAATAGCCACAAACAACGATGAAATCAACGAAAATGCCACTGTCCAGGCCTGGTCTTTAAAAAGTTCACCCGATGCTCCATGCAGATAAACAATGGGCAGGAAAACAACAATTGTGGTTAACGTCGATGAAGTAATTGCCCCGCCAACTTCAGCTGTACCGTTTATTGCCGAATCCCTGACACTCATCCCGTTTTCGTGGTTTCTGAAAATGTTTTCCATTACCACGATGGCATTATCGACAAGCATACCCGCGCCAAGCGCAAGGCCGCCAAGAGTCATGATATTAATGGTGAGATGATTGAAATACATCAGATTGAAGGTGGCGATTACCGAAATCGGTATTGCCACACTGACAATCAAAGTGGTACCAATTCTGCGTAAAAACAGGAACAAGACCGCAATTGCCAGCAAAATCCCCATTAAAGCTGAATCCTGAACTTCTCCGATAGCGCTGCTGATAAATTTTCCCTGGTTTGTAACCTGGGTAAGTTTGTACCCGGGCAATGCCTTTTCAATCTGTACCATTGCCTCTTTGATTTGATTTACAGCATTCACCGTGTTATATTTCGTCTCCTTGTAAATCAGGAGGCCCACGCATCTTTCACCGTTGATGTGTACAATGTTGGTAGGTTTTTTATTTCCGTACGAAACTGTGGCCACATCTCTCAAAAAAACCGGTGCTCTTTCGACAGTGGTCTGTCCGGCAGCCTGAACGCGGGTGGCTTTGTAGCCAACTATCAGGTTTTCAAAATCTTCTTTGTCGCGCAATAAACTTACACCTTTCACAATGTATTGCATCCCGAGTTCGCTGATCCGTCCACCGGAAACATTGCGGTTGAAATTCTGAATCCTTGTACTTACTTCATCAAGTGAGAGATTCTGTGATTCAAGCCTGTACATGTCGGTCTGAATAATTATTTCGCTTTCTTCCTGCCCGGCCAGTTCAACTTCGGCCACACCCTCGAGCCTGACAAGTTCATTCCGGATATAACTTTCAGCAACTTTTCTGATTTCGTTCATATCCTTAATTTCGTTGTGGGTTAAACCAACGATCATTACCGGCGAAGTATTCGGATCGTGCTGCGTGATTTTCAGATCGTCGATATTTGAATTCTGAGTAAGTGTATTCAGCGCTTTCTGCAGGTCGAGAAAAGCTTCATCCATATCCTTGTTCCACGCATATTCAACTGTTATCTGGGCCGAGCCGACTTTTGAAACAGAAGTTACCTGGGTAACACCCGACTGCCTCATTGAAAGCGATTCGATGCCTTCAACAAATTGCTTTTCCATTTCTTCAGGTGGCCGCTCACCCGATTTAATTTCCACAAATATCCGTGGTGAATTTAAATCGGGGAAAAGGTCAACTCCCAGTTGCTGGAATGATATAAATCCGAGCAGTACCACTCCCAGAACTATCATCAGTATTGTAACCGGGTATTTGACAGAGAATTGTGTTAATTTCTTCATTTTACTGATTTTCTAATGAGAAGGGTAATTCTCAGAGAATTATTTTCACTTTTGAATTGTCGCGCAGAGTCTCAAAACCTTTGATAATCAGTTTGTCGTTCTCTTTCAGACCTTCAATTACTTCAACAAAGTCTTTGTTTTCGATACCGGTTGTGATCATCCTGTCGGCAGCGGCATTGTTTCTTTCCACAACAAATACATATTTTCCGCGGTTTCCGCTGAGTATGACATTCTTAGGAATAACGATCACACTGTCCTTCCTGGCTGTGATGATATCGGCTTTCACAAACATTCCGGGACGAAGTTTTAAATCGGGATTGTTTATCAGCAGTTTGCCTCCGAAAGTTCTGGTTTCTGAACTAACCATCGGCGATAACTCGCTTACAGTGCCAATTAAAGTATCTTCCTCGATGGTGTAATTAGTAATCAGCACCTGTTGTCCAAGTTTTATTTCGGTGATATTTTTTTCGGGAAGGTTAATATCCATGTACATTTTATCGTAGCCCATCAAACTTACCATTGGCTGTCCGGATGCGACACGTACGCCTTTTGTATAATATGGAAGTTCGACAATTACACCCGAAAACGGGGCCACAATACTCATTTTAGCCAGCCTGATCTGGGCATTTTCGTAATCGTACTGGGCGTTGGTTTTCGATACTTCAGAGTTACGCAGTTCGCGAAGAGTGACTCCTCCCTTTTCGTAAAGCGATTTTTGTTTTTCATACTCGCTCTGTGAAATATCGAGATTCAGTTTTTTAGCATCGAGCGCCAGTCCGTTTACGTATTCATCATCTTCAAAACGAATAATGACCTGACCTTCCTTAACCCGGTCGCCAAGTTTAAAAGGACTGCCGGTAGCCGGATTTGTCTGCAGATAATACTTCCCGGTGACTTCAGAATTCATTGAAACCTCGTACATTGCTTTGGCAGTGCCGGTTGTATTAATATACTGACTGATACTTTGCTTTTTTACATTTTCGACCGAAACCGGAACCGCCAGTTCGGTTGATTCGGATTGTGGCTGATTGTTACACGACACAGCAGCTGCTCCAACTGCCGCCATTAATAAAAATAGTCTGATATTTTTCATTTTTTGGTTATTTTTCTGTTTCATTATCTTTATTTAAATATAATTCCGCCGGCAAAACAGGCTCACCCTTTTCAAAATCGTAAAGTGCCTGTATCTTTAAATTTAAAAGTTCGATTTTATAATCTATCTGTGCCTGTGCAAGTGCGATTTTTTTCTGCGAAAGCTGTGTCTGATACAGATTCAGGTCCATCCCGGTGAGGTCTCCGTTCTGATATCTTTCGAGGTTGATTTCGTAAGTTAACTGGGCATTTGTTTCGTTCTGTTTAGCTATTTCAATCTGATTCAACTGGTTCTGTAAATTGCGGTAAGCTTGCCTGACACTAATGATTATCTGCTTTTTCTGTTCCGATAAATTTAATTCCTGAGATTTAATGGTTGCTTCCTGTGCAGCAATCCTTGCCTTCTTTTCTCCCCAATCGAAAATAGGAATATTAAAAGATACGTTTACCGACGGACTGCGGGTAGGTTGACTAAAAATCTGTCCCAGGTTTTCATTATCGCCTGTAACACCCAATCGCAAGTTAATATCGCCACGAAATTCGTTCAACGATTTGGTTACAATCATGTCGAACTGGCTGGTTTCCACGTCAATTTCCCTTTGACGGATTTCCATCCTCGATTTCAGACCATTTTCAATAGCCTTATCCAAATCGACTTTTACCGGATTTGAATTAACATCGGCAAGCACCAGGATATCTTCATATAAATCCATTCCTAAATAAAGCTTTAACTGGTCCTTGGCATTTTCGTATGTTACTTCGCTGTTCTGTAATGATGATTTTGAGGTTGAAAGATTCAGTTCAGCCTGATACAATTCTTCTTTTGCAGCCAAACCTGCATCAACCTTATTTTTTATGATGTCGTAACTTTTTTGCGTATTTATTAGTTCATCCTTGGCAATTGCCAGATTCTTCTGTGTCATAAATACATTGTAAAAAAACTGAGTCACATTTTTCTCGAGGTTCAATCGCTGAATTGCATAACTGATATTTGAATTCTCGAGGTTCAATTCCAGTTCTTTAAGTTGTAACTTAAGTCTGTTATAAGTAAACACAGGCTGAGTGAGGTTGAGAAAAAGATTGTTGTAATACCTTCTGCTTTCAGGATTAACAACGCCTGTGGCATCGGTTGAACTGTATTGCCATCCGAATTCGTTTGACAATGAAATGGTTCCATCGGTTGGTAATATGGGTTGCGAAATCACAAACCTGGCATTCGAAGTCAGGCTTTTATTAGTGTACCATTCAGAAACCCTTGTATCGAACCGGCGCTGGTTACTGTAATTTACAGGTGTAACATTTAACGAAAGCCGCGATTTCAATGCTGCACGCTGAGCTTCCAGATTTTTTTGAGAACGTTCGAGATTTAATAACGATTGTTGCAAATCGGGACTGCCTGTTTCTGAAATTTTCAGGGCTTTATCGAGGGTAAGCGCCTCCTGTGCCATTAACCCTGTTAAACCAAGAAATATTAATATTCCCAGAATTATTACTTTTTGCATGTGTTTAATATTTAAGATTTATTTTAGTTTGAATTATTGTTCAACAAATTTAACAGCATCGGCAAAAATCATCCTGATTTGCGACTTATTAGTAAGTTCAACCAATGCTGTATCGGAATTAAAACTGAATGTTCCCAGACTGTTCCAACCCGGTTCTGCATTTTTTGAATCAAGAATTACTTCCTGCGCACCATCATTGTCATGAATGATGAAATGATATTCGCCGTTCTCGTCGCGGTTTTCCGATCCTCCGCGTCCTCTCATCCGCGCTTTATAAAAATAGTAGAATACCTCGTAGTAACCCTCTTTCTTAAGCGGCACATGCCACTGTGCCTTTAAATCGCCCGAACCACCTTTAATATAATATGCCGATCTCACATACGCTCCATAAAAATCGGAGCTGGTAACTTCAGTCCAGTTGGTGGGAGGTCGCCACATATTTATTCCTGAATACTTACTTTTATTTACATTCTCCTTTAAAATCCATTTTTCAAGCAGGCTTTCCCTTTCATTTTTGGTTACATTGAATTCAGGATCTTCATTATCAACAATTACTTCGTTGGGCAGTTGCATCTGAACCGGAGTATCGGAAATCGTTTCGCTTTCAACAGGTTTGGCTTTTGTATCTTCTTCAATGTCCCTGAAAAATGACATCATTGTCTGCGGAATATTTTTAGATGTCATTGTATTCAGAATTATCATTCTCGGATCGACGTTCAGGAGGTAACTCATATCTTTGGTCTGATGAGCTGCAAGATAGATCAGTTTATTTATCACGTCGTTGCCACCCATGCCACCGCCTCTTCCGAATCCACCGCCCGGACCGCCACCGAGCCTGAAGGTCACTTTGATCAATCCTTCGGTGTCGGAAAAATTGGTGACTTTAAACGTTACCATGGTCTGCATTTTATCTTCCGATTTGACCTTTACCGCTTTTATTGTCGAAAACAGGTACCCCGGCAAGATTTTGGCTTTAAACCATTCATCCATTAACGGAATAATTTCGATTTTGAACCTGTCGTATATTTTTTGAGAGAAATCTTCGAATGAAATATTCCGGTAAGTATATTCTTTCAGCAAATCCATCAGAAAACTCTGAAATTCTTCCGTTCCGGCTTTCCATTCAATCATCGAAAAAAGAACATCACCTTTTAGTTTTATTACATTTTCAATGATGCCTTTTTGTTTCGGATCGGCCAGAATCTCAGCAAATGTACTGTCCTGAAGCGCAATATTTGCGCGTTCGTCAGCGCTTTGTCCCTGCATATTGCTCATGAATACCTGGTGCATATCGGTGGTTTGATTTTTCAGATATGCTTCAAACACGCGGTTGGTAATGGGCCATTTAGCCGACTGGATATTATTCTGAAAATTATAGAGCATCGGGAAGATGAAATAAGGGCTGCGTGTTACTTCCTGTTGTCCGCCACCGCCAGGACCTCCCCTCCAGTTACGTTCCTGTTCAGAGGTGAAGGTTCCCAGAAAATCTCCAAATACATTGATTTCCAAGTCAAGCGGTGTCATAACGTTATCGTCATGTCTCCAGCGCTGCATATTTTTCTTTGTTGCCTCAAAATCGGCAGCCCTGATCATAAAACCTTTCTCGGGTATCAGAACCTGTTCTGGCTGAACATATTCCTGAATCGAAGTAAAACCGCGCTCGTATGTTTTAAACTGGGCAGGCACTTCAACTAGCGAGAGTTTATCGCCGTAATAATTTAACTTGTATGTGCGTTTGAAATCCTCGAACCGTTCGCTTATAATATTTGAGAGAGTATCGTTAATCTCAGTGAACGATTTGGAGAAATAGTCGTGACCATCGAGATACCAAATTCCAAATTCAACATTTTTCCCTTCAACCTTTTTCTGCTTGTAATTGCCAATTGCCAGCGAAAGCTGAGTTAAAGCATGTTTATTTTCGAAGGTAAAATGCCCAGCCGAAACCTCATTTATCTCGCCCTGTGAAATCGCTTTTAAACCTTCCGAAGTTTTTACATCGAGGCTGAAATTGATAAACTGGGGCTGGTACCAGCCTACACCTGACGAACTGTATGTTACACCGGTTTTAGGGTACCAGTTGGCTTCGGATGTTAAAAGCAGATAACCGGGTGTAATAAAAGCATATCTTTTATCGACATTGATTACAAACTTGCCATACTTTTTCTGAATAACCTCATCTTCTATATCAAGATAGCAAAGCGCTTCATCGATGGTTCCGGCGTAAGTAAATTCGGCCTTTATTTCTTCCCCGGGATTCAGATTCACTTTATCCGATACAATCACAAGATGTTTGTCACGCAAAAAAGATGTTTCGTTGCCATTGAGCTTAAAACCGCTGATATTCAATCCGTCATTCAAACTGAAAACCAGTTGTTTAATTGGTTCCTGTGTGTCATTTCGCAATGTCATTACCGAAGTTGCCTCAATCGATTCGGGTTTGTGAGTGATTGAAATACTCTGCGAAACAGTGGAAGGAAGTTTTGTGCCTACATATTTATTATTCAGTTCAACAACATCGGCCCTGAATTTTTCGGTTTGCCTGAATTTACTGATGTGGGTGTAAGCAAGATAACCTCCCCCTGCAACAAAAACGATACTTAAAATCAGCGAAATCCAGGTAGTGGCTTCCGATTGCGGCAACCTTTTCAGAAGGAAAATAGTGGCAAAAATAAATCCAAGCCCCAGCGACAAATATATTCCCCGGTGAATAAGAATTGTGTGAAAATTTCCCAGACCAACAATATCGGAACTTAACATGGGTATATTGAACGCCATGTAATCGAAAATATAGTAAAACTTCGCCTGCAAAAGGAAAAGTGTGATGCCGATATAACCAAGGACAAGTACAAATGTGATTGCCTGATTGCGGATTACACTCATCAGTAAAAACGAAAGCCCCATGATAAAAACAAGGGTCGGAACACTGATGGCAAGCAGATAAAATGCGTACGATTCCCAGCTGACCACTGTGCCTTTGGCAACCAGATTAAAAATCAGTGCCAGTATCACAACCATAATGTTAAGTACAAGGAATACCTGCAGGTTGCCCCATGTTTTCCCGATAACATATTCACCGTTGGTCATGGAGCGCATATAAATCACTTCAGTCGTATCGAGCTTTTTATCGCGTTTCAGGAAATCGGAAGCAAGAAAAACCGCGATTATTGCCTGTGCCACATTTAAAATGAGGAGATTAAAATAAGGGATGGCGCTGGGAATGCTTCTGATTGCCCAACCTTCGGGACCGCCTCCCTGGATAACCATTCCCATGTTCATCCCGAAAAGTACGAAAAGCGACAGAATACTGAATATCCTGAAAAACCAGCTTCTGAGCAAGGTTTTCCGTTCGTATTTCGCAATCGACAATATGTTGTGAAATGAAATCATTTTCTGAATAATATTTTTGTTAAACTTTGGTCCATTGATTCAGTTTGTTTTCCATAAAATGAACATAAGCATGTTCAAGGTTGGGATGAATCTGCTCACCGTAATACCCGTTAATATCTCCTGCAACCACCTGCACTTCCCAACCGCCGTCGATCGGGATCGTTGATATTACGGGATATTTTTCGTTGATCTCGAGGTATTCTTTCTCTGTGGCTTTTATCACCCATACATATCCTTCAGCTTCCTTTATCAGTTGTTCGGGCGAACCTGAAAAAGCCAGTTTCCCCTGGTTCAGCAGCGCCATATTATCACAAGTACTCGAAATATCGCCAACAATGTGTGTTGAAAGGATGATAATCACATCGCGTGTGCTGATGGTCGAAAGCAGGTTCCTGAAACGGATCCTTTCTTCCGGATCGAGCCCAGTTGTAGGTTCATCAACAATAATTATTTTCGGATCGTTAATTAATGCCTGTGCAATTCCCAACCTGCGTTTCATACCACCTGAAAGTTTATTTGCATTCCGGTCACGGGCTTCAAACAATCCGACCTCTTCAAGCATCTGCTCTACTGCCATTCTGCGTTTTGCACCATTTTTCATCCCGGCCAGACGGGCGGCATAATCAAGGAATTCGTAAGTTTTCAGTTTCGAAAAAAAGCTGAAATCCTGAGGAAGGTAACCCAGCATTGCACGTATTTCCCTGCGGTTTTTTGCCAGATCAAGGTCGTTGACCAAAACCCGGCCACTCGTGGGTTTCATTAATGTTACAAGTATTCTCATCAATGTCGATTTGCCGGCTCCGTTCGGACCAAGCAAACCAAACATGCCATTTGGTATTTCAAGATTCAGATTTTTAAGAGCATAACTTCCTCCCTTATAAATCTTGTTCAGATTTTCGATTTTTATCAGCACTGTTTATTTATTGTAATTACTAAAACAGCAAATTTGACTTTTAAGCGTTAAAATAGTTTAAATGGAAAATTTATTTAATCGATAAAAAAAAAATTCATGCTGAAACCTGCTATTTCAGTACTGTTCTGATAATGCAAATTTTTCTGGCTGGATGCAGAAATTGCTGATTTTTATAATTACGCCGCGAGCTGACCTTTATATTGATTTTTACTGTTAACAAAGCCGTTCACATAAAATACGGCGACATAAAAAAAGGCCTCAGAACCTGAAGCCTTTTTTCATTGGTTTGTTTTTATTTATCACTTGTTTACGGTAAAATAATGATCCTTAAAACAGTCGGTAAGTACAACGCTGTAATTTCCCTTTTCAACATTTGAAAAATCGATACATTTCTGAATGTCAAAGTCTTTACCAAGGGTAAATCCGTCAACATGTTGGCCATTTTTATACACATTCAGATAAACTTTTTTGTTGGCGACATTTAAAAAAGAGACATTCAGTTTTTCATCCCTGAAACTGAACACGGGTTCTATCATCTGAACTGCCGGGCCTACCTTTACTTCTTTACGGCTGATGCAAAGTTCCCTGTTGATGCTTCTGCATCCGTAATTCAGGGAAACATTAAAAGTTCCTTTCCCAAGTTTTTTCAGGTCAACCTGGTGATTTACGGCATCGGCCGGTGATTCAGATTGCCAGTAGTAAACTATTGTACCATCCTCTGTGGTAATGGTCAGTTCGACCGGACAACGCATTGCTGATACAAATGAAACCTGAATTTTGCCATCACTGACCGGATCGATTTTCATTTTGGGAGTTTCGGTGGCATAACCTGTTACAATAACAAATAATACCATCATTGTAAAAATGACTTTAAAAGTTTTCATAGCTGTTTTCTTTAATTGTTCAAAGTAATTGACTCAAAATTAAGCACACCGTTACAATTATTCAACAGTTAATCATTCAACGACCGTATTACAATTACGAACGCATAAAATCTGTCTGTGAATGAAACAGAAAACAAAAATGAGTTAACAGGTAATTCTCATTTTATCATTCTGAGATTTTTTACAGACTTGTTGTGTAGTAATAAATACTTATTTTCGGCAAAATTTTTTCATGGAAATTAAGATTCTGCAATTACTCGACGGTGCACGCAATGCACAGGGACTGACCGTGATCATTGATGTTTTCAGGGCTTTTTCGACGGCTTGTTATGCATTTAATGCCGGGGCGGAGAAAATTATTCCAATCGGTGAAATCGGTGAAGCATATAAATTAAAGGAAGAAAACAAAGATTTTATTCTGATTGGTGAGCGCAACGAACAAAAACCCGCAGGATTCGATTATGGTAATTCGCCATCGCAATTACTGTCCGGAAATCTGCAGGGGAAAACGATTGTCCACACCACAAGTTCCGGCACACAGGGAATCGCCAATGCCAAAAATGCAGGTGAAATTATTACCGGAAGTTTTGTAAATGCCGGTGCCATTGTAAAATACATCAGAAAAAAACAACCTGAAAAAGTATCGCTGGTTTGCATGGGTTATGCCTGTGAATACCCGACAGACGAAGACACGCTTTGTGCCGAATGGATTAAAAATGAACTGGAAGGGAAGGAAAATGATTTTGCCAGAATGGTTGAAACAATAAAACACGGTACCGGGGCGCGTTTTTTCGATCCCGAAAAACAAAGCTGGTCGCCGGTGAAAGATTTTGAGCTTTGCCTCGACCTCAACCGTTTCGATTTTGTTTTAAAAGTTGAAAAAAATCCGGCTCCTGCAATTCTGAAACGAATTGATTTGTAAGGTAATTTCTCTGTACTCTGTACTAAATACTCAATACTAAATACTAAAAAATGAAATATAATTTTGACGAAATAATTCCCCGCGAAGGAACCAACTGTATTAAATATGATGGCCGTGAAAAGTTTTTCGGGTCGAAAGATATTTTGCCTCTCTGGGTTGCCGATATGGATTTCAGGACACCCGGTTTTATTGTTGAAGCTGTTAAAAAAAGAGCTGAACATGAAATTTATGGTTACACATTCAGGGGAGATTCTTACTACGACGCGATTACCGGGTGGATGAAACGCCGTCACAACTGGGAAATCAGGCGTGAGTGGATTACTTTCAGTCCCGGGGTAGTTGCCGGATTAACCTTTGCTATCGAAACATTTTCAAAACCCGGCGACGGAGTGATTGTGCAGCCACCGGTTTATTTTCCCTTTTTCGACAGTGTTAAAGGTACAAAACGAAAAATGATCGAAAATCCGTTAAAAACAGTAAACGGCCGTTACACATTCGATTTTGAAGACCTGAAATCGAAGATTGACGAAAACACAAAACTTTTATTGCTGTGTAATCCGCAGAATCCGGGAGGAATGGCATGGACAGAAGATGAACTGACACAACTTGCATCCATTTGTCTCGAAAACAAGATCATGATTTTTTCCGACGAAATCCATTCCGACCTGGTTTTCAGTGGGAATCGCCACATTCCGCTGGCAAGCCTTTCGGATGAAATTGCGAAAAACTGTGCAATTCTGATGGCTCCCAGTAAAACATTCAATGTTGCCGGTTTCTCTTCATCGCTGGTAATCATTCCCGATAAAGCAAAATTCGTACGTTACGAACGAAATATCGGTGTTCCTCATCTGCACATGGGAAATATTTTCGGAACTGTTGCAACGGAAGCTGCATACACTTTTGGCGACGAATGGCTGGAACAACTTCTTGATTACATCTGGCAAAACTATTTGCTTCTCGAAAGTTTTTTTCAGAAACACCTGCCGAAAGTAAAAATAATGAAACCTGAAGCAACCTACCTGATCTGGCTTGATTTCAGGGAATACGGGATGAAAGACGAAGAACTGATGAAATTTGTAATTGAAAAAGCAAAAGTGGGATTGAATAACGGGGGAAAATTCGGCACCGGCGGCGACGGCTGGTTAAGAATAAATATCGGGTGCCCCCGGAGTGTGCTGCAGGAAGGATTGGAACGGATAGAGAAGGCTTTTAACAAGTTGTAAAATTCTTAATAATTTTCCTCTATCCAGCGAACAGCCTCATCCACATTAATATCGTTCATACACCTGAAATGCTTTTTCGGGCATTTCTGAAATCCCAGTTTCGAACAGGGTCTGCATTTCAGATTCTCCACTTCGAGGCGTTTCGAAACAGGGTGCGGCTGGTAAGGCACCATTCCGAAATCGGCCACTGTGTTTCCCCAGAACGAAAGTATTTTTTTATGAAATGCAGCAGCAATGTGCATCAATCCGGTGTCGTTCGCCAAAACCACATTTGCATCGCGAACCAGCGAAGCTGACTGGTTTAAACGGATTTTACCCGCATAATTCAAAACATTCCCTTTCGATTGTGACAACACTTTTTCCCCCTCCGCAAACTCACTTTTGCCACCTAAAAGAATGACAGGGTAACTAATCTTCCGGCAGATTTCCGAGATCTTTTCAGCCGGTAATTTTTTTGTATTGTAGGTTCCTGCAATTACAAAAGCAACATATCCGTTCTGAAAAGGCCGCGGCAAATCGCTGATTTTGAATTCCTCTTTTTCAGGAATAAAATAATCAAGACCTTTTCCGTCGTTTTCAATTTTGAAAAAAGAAGTTGTTTCCAGGTACCTGTCAACGATGTGTTTTTGTGGCAATCGATTGATTTTAAATCGAATAAGTAACATCTTCAGCAGGTCGAGCTTGTTTACTGAAAACGACTTGACCTTTAAACTGCGCTTTACCCATGCACTTCTGAAATTATGGTGAAGATCGATGATATAACCGAAATTTTCCTTTTCCAATGAACTGATCAGTTCTCCCAGATTATCGTCGAGAACATGCACTTTATCGATGTATGGATTTGATTTCAGAATAAATTCAAACTGCTGTTTGGTTGCAAAATGTATTTCAGCATTTTTCAGCTGATTTTTCAGACAACGGACAACCAGCGATGTTAAAACAATGTCTCCGATCGAACTCAGCCTTATTATCAGAATTTTAACCTTCATTTATAAATTAAAAACCCCGAAGATATTTTCTCCGGGGATTATTTTCGAGGTGAATATTTTTAAACCGATTCAACCAGAACTACAATTTTGTTTGACAAATTTTCGACAACACCCCCGCCTGCTTTAAAATGGCTTTCTTTCCCGATAGCATCGCGGACAATAATTGTTCCTTTTTCGAGTGTTGAGATGATGGGAGCATGATTTTTCAAAAGTGTGAATAAACCTTTGCTGCCAGGCAACTGAACCATTTCAACCTCGCCTTCAAAAACCTTTTTGTCAGGTGTGATAATTTCAAGATACATTGACTGATCGACTTATTTTAACTTTGTGCCATTAATTTTTCTCCTTTTTCAATCGCTTCCTCAATTGTGCCGACCAGGTTAAACGCAGCTTCAGGATATTTATCCACATCACCATTCATGATCATTCTGAATCCTTTGATTGTATCTTCTATCGAAACCAGTTTTCCTTCGAGACCAGTAAACTGCGAAGCCACAAAGAAAGGCTGGGAAAGGAACCGCTGAACACGGCGGGCGCGGTGAACAACCATTTTGTCTTCCTCCGAAAGTTCATCCATCCCTAAAATTGCAATAATATCCTGCAATTCAATGTAACGCTGTAGCAGCATGATCACATCCTGTGCACATTTGTAATGTTCTTCGCCTACAATTTCAGGAGTTAAAATCCTTGAAGTTGAATCAAGCGGATCCACTGCCGGGTAAATACCTAATTCTGAAATTTTACGGCTTAATACTGTTGTAGCATCAAGGTGTGAAAATGTAGTTGCGGGCGCCGGGTCGGTAAGGTCGTCAGCCGGCACATAAACCGCCTGAACCGATGTTATTGATCCCTTTTTTGTCGATGTGATACGTTCCTGCATAATACCCATTTCGGTGGCAAGTGTGGGTTGGTAACCAACAGCCGATGGCATCCTGCCGAGCAGGGCAGACACTTCGGAACCTGCCTGGGTAAACCTGAATACATTATCGACAAAGAAAAGAATGTCGCGGCCTCCTTCTGTCGAACCATCGCCATCGCGTAAACTTTCAGCAATTGTCAATCCCGAAAGGGCCACACGTGCACGTGCTCCCGGAGGTTCGTTCATCTGTCCGAAGACCATTGCCAGTTTCGATTTTTTAAGTCTTTCCCTGTCAACTTTCGAAAGGTCCCAGGTTCCTTTTTCCATCGACTTTTTGAATTCTTCGCCGTAGTCAACAATATCGGCTTCAATCATTTCGCGCAGAAGGTCGTTCCCTTCGCGGGTGCGTTCACCAACGCCGGCAAAAACTGAAAGTCCGCTGTGTGCAAGGGCAATGTTATTAATCAGTTCCTGGATCAAAACTGTTTTTCCAACACCTGCACCTCCAAACAACCCGATTTTTCCACCTTTTGCATAAGGTTCAATCAAGTCGATTACTTTGATCCCGGTATATAAAACTTCTGTTTCGGTAGTCAATTCCTTAAACAGCGGAGGTTCGTTGTGGATATTTAATCCGTCTTTTGGCAATTGTCCCATTCCGTCGATTGCATCGCCGATTACATTCAGCAACCGCCCGAGGGCAGCCACACCTTTTGGCATGATGATCGGACTTCCTGTTGCAGCGACTTTTAATCCACGTTTCAATCCATCGGTTGCATCCATTGCAATACAACGTACCGTGTTTTCTCCAAGGTGTTGCTGGCACTCAATTACCAGATTTTCTTTCCCCTCCCTGATTACTTCCAACGAGTCATTAATCGATGGAATATATCCGCTGTCGTCTGCAAAGCTGACATCAACCACAGGTCCGATTACCTGTATTATTTCACCAACATTTTTCGACATAAAATACCTTGAATTTTTAATCGGTTATTTAAAATGTTTTAACTGAACAAATTTAGCATTGTTTTTAGTTTGTCCAACCTGAAATCACGATTTTTGGGATAATGATAATACTAATTCACGCGGTTAAGCATGCTGTTGCTTAATTCAATCAAAGGTTGTTTCCGGCTTTCTTCCACAGGAATCCGGTTAAAAAGATCGTTGAATTTTTTAAAATAACTTTCAATCTTTAGTTCAGTTATTTCTTTGATTTTTAATCTATTGTAAATATCGAGAGTTTCAGATATTTTTTCGCCGGGTTCAATATCAGGCCTGATCATCAAATCTGTTAAACGGGCTTTTAAATTGCCCGATGATCTTTCAATTGCATTGATCGAAAGGAAAGTTTTTTTGTTGGCAAGAATATCGCCACCAATCTTTTTCCCAAAAGTTTCCTGCGTGCCAAAGCTGTCGAGCAAATCGTCCTGCAACTGAAATGCAAGCCCGAGATTTATTCCAAGTTCGTACAGTTTTCCCGAAACATTACTTCCGGCGTTTGCCAGCAGTGCACCTGCCTTTAATGCACATCCCAGAAGAACTGCGGTTTTCAGCCTGATCATTTCAATGTATTCCGCTTCTGAAACATCAAAGCGGTTTTCAAATTCCATGTCGTATTGCTGACCTTCGCAAACTTCAATGGCAGTTTTTGTAAACAGGCTGATTACATCTTTTATATTCTCCGATTTACATTCGAGAAGATACTTGTATGATAAAAAAGCCATTGCATCGCCGGAGAGAATCGCATTGTTTTCGCCGAATTTTTTATGCACGGTTGGTTTGTTCCTCCTGACTTCAGCTTTATCCATAATATCGTCGTGCAACAACGTAAAATTGTGAAACACTTCGATTGCAATTGCAGCAGGAACTGCATCATGAACTGAATTGGAAAACATATTATAAGCAAGTAACAATAACACCGGACGTAACCTTTTCCCACCCATTTCGAGCGAATAATCAACTGGATTGTATAAACCCGCGGGATTCATTTTTTTCAGTTCCACCGATCTTTTTTGTAATCCGGTGATTATTATATTTTGAAGTTCGTTTACAGAATACACAAAATACAAATTAATCTTGTTTTAATTGGTCACGAAAATAAACAATTAACGGGATTTAATGGTGTGAAAATGAATTAATCCAAACCTGGCAGATTCAGATTTTAACAGTTTATCTCATTTTCCGGAAACGGCAATTAAATGATTTACCGTTTTGAAAAACAGGTAATTATCAGCAATTGCAGGCGTTGAAATATATGTTTCACCAAGATTATTTTCGCGAATCAACTTAAATTCGGGACCTGCTTTTACCGAATAAACCTTACCGTCGTTTTCGGCAATATAAATAATGCCATCGGAAGCGACCGGGGATGAGGTGTAACTGTTTCCCGATCCAACTTTTTCGGAGTAAATCTGTTCGCCTGTCAGCGCATTGTAACAGGTAAGTTTTCCGTTCCAGGCACCATTGTATAAATAACCATTGTACAGCAGCATGGTTCCCATGTACGAAGCTCCGCGTAAATGCGACCATTTTACACCTGAATTTGTTGTTTCGTTTTCGGCTAAAGTAATATCTCCTTTTGCATCGTTGCGGATTGCCATCACCGGCGAAATTCTTCCATGTGCTGAATTAAAATAGACCAGGTTGTTACCAACTACCGGCGTCGGAATCTGAATATCTCCCCCACCAGACATCCGCCAGATTTCTTCGCCGGTTTTAAAATCGTAACCGCCACGGTGTTTGTAACCGTTTACAGCAATCCGGGCTTTATCACCATCAAAATAAATATTAGGAGTGCACCAGCCTGGATATTCATCGCGTTGCTTCTTCCAAAGTTCTTTGCCGGTTCTGATATCATAAGCCGCCAGAAACGAATTCTCCTGCACATCGCACTGAATTACCACAACATTATCGTGAATCAGTGGCGAACTGGCAAATTCCCATTCCGCTGTTTCTACCATAAAAAACACCGATTTTAGCACCCCGAAATCCTTTTTCCATTGCAGTTCCCCATTCATATTGTAACAATACAGTCCTTCGGAGCCAAAAAATGCAACCACGAACTCTCCGTTTGTGGCAGGAGTGCAGTTGGCATGCGATGACATCGGGTGCCGCTTCTGTTTTGGAATGCCGGTTGCCGCCGTTTTTTCCCAAACTGTTTTCCCTGTTTTTTTGTCGATACAAATAACTTTCCATGAATGAACCGATGAATCAGGAACCGGGTCGATTGATCCGTAAATTCCGGTCTGGACATTTTCCCTGGTTTCCGGACTTACCGCTGTGGTAACAAAAACCTTTTCGCCCCAGACAACCGGGCTCGAATGGCCCAACCCCGGAATTTCAATTTTCCAGGCAATATTTTCACCGGTTTCAACATTCCAGGACTGAGGTAGATTTGCATTATCCAGAATTCCACTGGCATAATTTCCCCTGTACATAAACCACTGACGGGCAGGATCGAATTCCTTCGGATAACATTCGAAATTGCTGATTAGCGCTAAAATAAAAAGGGTAATTTTAAATTTCATTGTTTAAGTTTTTTGGACTGAGAGCAAAATAACAAATAAAATTCAGTACTGAAATCAACAAAAATATAAAAGTCCGGAATCAGGGAAATGTGAATTATTTTAATAATTTTTACACGTTCACCGGAATAAAATATGCCTGAAAAACCAATGACTAAAATTGTCTGTAATTAATACCGTAAAATTTCAAATGGCATGAGTAATATTCAAACCAAAAACCGAAATCCATGGGTCTGGCTGCCAACGGTTTATTTTGCTGAAGGAATGCCATATATTGTTGTAATGACATTATCGGTAATCATGTACAAACGGCTGAATATTTCGAATACCGAAATAGCATTTTATACAAGCTGGCTCTATCTTCCGTGGGTGATTAAACCCTTCTGGAGCCCGCTGGTTGAAATGTTTAAAACCAAAAGGTGGTGGATTGTCACAATGCAGTTATTTATTGGTGCAAGTCTGTCCGGGGTTGCTTTAACTTTGCCGGCATCGTTTTTCTTTCGCGGATCGCTGGCATTTTTATGGCTTGTTGCATTCAGTTCGGCAACGCACGATATTGCCGTTGATGGATTTTACATGATGGGGTTGAACGAAAACCAGCAGGCATTTTTTGTTGGAATCAGAAATACTTTTTACCGGCTTGCAATGATCACAGGCCAGGGAATTCTTGTCATCCTTGCCGGATTTCTTGAAAATTCAACGCTTCTGGGAAATCCCGAAAACGGGAACAACATTCCGCTAGCCTGGGCTTTTACCTTCGCAGTGGTGGCAATTGCATTTTTTATTTTTGCTGTCTATCACAGGCTGTTTCTTCCGCATCCGGCTGAAGATACCGAAAAAGCATCGGAAAGCATTAAAAATGTTTTTCGTGGATTTGGCGAAACCTTTAAAGCCTATTTTGTAAAAAAGGAAATTTTAATAATTCTGGGTTTCCTTTTATTTTACAGGCTGGGAGAATCATTCCTGATAAAAATGATATCGCCGTTTCTGCTTGATGCCTTGGAAGTTGGAGGGTTGGGGCTGACAACAAAACAGGTTGGACTGGCTTATGGCACAATCGGAATAATTGCTTTAATGGTTGGAGGAATTTCGGGTGGCTGGCTGGCCTCGAAATATGGATTTAAAAAAATGCTGTGGATTTTCATTATCTCAATCAACCTGCCACACCTGGCGTATATTTACCTTTCCTTTGCGCAGCCAACTGAATACTGGTTAATTGTTGGATGTGTTGCCATCGAACAACTGGGGTACGGATTTGGGTTTACCGCATACACTTTGTACATGTTGTATATTTCAGCCGGTAAATACAAAACCGCCCATTACGCATTCAGTACCGGAATTATGGCTTTGGGAATGATGCTCCCCGGTATGATTTCGGGCTGGCTTCAGGAAGCGCTCGGGTACAAACATTTTTTTGCGTGGGTGCTGCTGTGCGCTATTCCGGGAATCATTATGGCAATTTTGATAAAAGTGGATAAGGATTTTGGACTGAAAAA
>JBBIPU010000050.1:0-15613 GCA_037442685.1 Draconibacterium sp.
GGCCACTCGACACAATAAACAACCGGGCCACGCATAAGCGCTACTTTCCCGACATCATCCTTTACTCTTGAATCAGCTGCAACCCTTCTTGCCTCGAGAGGCAATGTAAGTTGAATTTCATCACCCTGTTGCCATTTTTTTGAAATAATGGCATATCCTTTTTCAACCTGGCTGGCATAAATTTTTCCGTTAACCTTAATACTGTATGAAGGTTTGAAATCATCGGAAAACTTGTAAAGATTACCGGGCAGCACTTCATTGTTTGCCCAGCAGGGAATCCTCAATGCCATTTCAAATGGTTCATCAGGCGCCGAATTTATTTTGATTTGAATATCTCCTTTCCATGGGTAATCTGTGATTTGTTCAATCTCAGTTTTTTTGCCTTTCATTTCAGTTGAAACTTTATTCTGAATGTATAAATTCACAAACAGGCGATTATCGGTCTGTCCGTAAATGTACCCGGGAACTGAAGGAATAAAACGGCAAACATTACTTGGGCAGCAGGCACATCCGAACCACTCACTGCGGGAATGCTGACCCATCGATTCAAGCGGGTTAGGATAAAAAAACCGGTCGCCGGTCAGCGAAACGCCGTCAATCATTCCATTGTACAAAGTCTGTTCAAGCACATCGAAATATTTCGAATCGCCGTTCAGAAGGAACATCCTGTAATTCCAGTAAATATCACCGATCGAGGCACAGGTTTCGTTGTAGGCCGACATGTTGGGCAAATCGTAATCAGGTCCGAATCCTTCGTGACCTGCCGCTGCGCCAATTCCACCGGTAATGTAAAGTTTTGATGTTACAATATCATCCCAGATTTTGTTTAATGCATTCAAATAGGCCTTATCGCCTGTAATTGCGGCAACATCCGCCATTCCTGAATAAAGGTACGTTGCTCTGACCGCGTGACCAACAGCTTTGGTCTGTTCAATTACCGGAATATGATCCTGTGAGTATTCCCCTCTTGAATGTGGTGAGTTTTTTCCGCGACTGTCGATAAAGAATTTTGCCAGATCGAGATATTCTTTTTTTCCTGTCAAGCGGTACATTTTAACAAGGCCCATTTCAACCACTTCGTGTCCCGGTGAACGCATCAATTTTCCCGGGCCAAAGGTTTTTACGAGTAAATCGGCATTCTTAATGGCAATATCCAGAAATGAGCGTTTACCGGTTGCAAGGTAATGAGCTGTTGCAGCTTCAAAAAGGTGACCGCTGTTATATAACTCGTGGCTCAGGTCCGATTCCATTTCCCAACGTTCTTTTCCGGCCCACTCGTGCGTGTGTTGCGGATCGATAGTGCGGTTTGTATAAAGATAACCGTCTGGTTCCTGGGCTTTTCCAATGTATTCAATCAATGAATCGAGTTGCGCATCGAGTTTAGCGTCGGGAATGGTTTGAAGTGAATAACTTGCCCCTTCAATAATTTTGTAAATGTCGGTATCATCAAACGGATAATCGGTACAAAACTCACCTTGTTTAATTTTGGCAGCAAACAAAAAATTATCGACCCTGCCGGTAGAGTAACAGTGTTTTAATGCTATCGGAATGGTTACCTCGTGGTTCAGTTTCACCCTTGGAGCCCAAAAGTTATCTGTCAGTTTTACTGAAGTGAAAGGTACCGGGCGAACCGGGTAATCTTTCAAATCCGTCTGGGCATAAACTACAGAATTATATACAAACAGTATTAATATCAGAATCAATGTTATTCTTCTCATTTTAAACGATTTATGTATTATTTTAATGAACAGTCTGTAATAACAGCAAATTTTGCACAATTTACTCACAATACTTTCAAAATCTGTCATTCGAAAAGTTATTTTCCTAAACAAAAATTAAACCTGCATTTTTAAGTCAAGTCAAAAAGTAATTAAAAATGAGATTTCGGTTTTAAATTATTCATCTGCTGAAACTGAATAATAATTTGACTTAGATTTGTAAATGAATTAACTAAATCTGAAATCTGAAAATACCTGACTATGAAAAAAAATGCATTCATTCTGTTTATTCTGGTTTTATTAATCACCTCGATCCGGAGCGACGCAAAAGTCTCATTTAAAGAGATACATACGGCATCTGACAATGTGATTGTAGCTTATTTTACGAGCGATACTGTAAATATCGATGAAATAGATATTTCCGATTTGTCGCAATGGAAAATAAACGGACAACCACCGAAAAGTATTTATAAATATGTGATGCAGGCAGACAAGTGCGATCATCATATATATCTCGAAACTGAAAAACTTGTTTCTGGGAAAAAGTACACAATTGAATCCGGACACGGGAAAATGGATTTTACATTCGATGACAGGCAGATATTTTGCGAATCGGTAAAAACCAACCAGATAGGTTATAGTGCATCTTCGAAAGTGAGATATGCAAATTTTGCAATTTGGCTGGGAACCGGGGGAAGCCGTAAAATTGAAGGGAATTTACCTGGTTACGAGGTTTTTGAAATACAAACCGGTAAGACCGTGGTAAGCGGGAAAATGATGGAAATAGGTGATGATGTCTCCTCCGGAGGATTTGTTTACAGGATTGATTTGTCGCAGGTGCCGGAAGGAGGACCGTATAAAATCATTATAAAAGGAATCGGATGTTCATATCCTTTTGGTGTTGGAGGCGAATTTTCCAGGATGCTGGCGCATACCATTTTTCGGGCGCAGTATTTGCAAAGGTGTGGTTGCCCGGTCAATGATCCTGACATCAGAAAACATGCATGTCACACTTTGGTTTATAAAGTTAACGGGCCAATTGGGGAGGCAAACATAGATGTTGTTGGAAATGAACCAACTTTTACGATGTATGGTGGTTACCATGATGCGGGAGACGCCGATCGTCGGGCTTACCACATGTCGAATCCGATTATCAACCTGATGATTTATGAAGCTTTTCCGAAGTATTTTACTGATGGTCAATATAATATTCCTGGAGATTTTGATGAAAATTACAATATTCTGAATTACACAAATAAAATTCCGGATATTCTGGATGAGGCTGAATGGGGGGCACTGGCATGGGAATACCTGCAGAATGAAGATGGCAGCATTCAGTTCGGCACTGAAACCCGCGGGTATCCTGATCCTTTTGCAGCCCCGCTTGATCTGGATAAAAAGAAATACGGGACGGTGAAAGTTGATGACCGTGCGACCTGTACCGGAGCGGGATTATTTTTGCATTTAGCCAGAATTATCAAACCTTACAAACCTGAAAAGGCGGAAGAATTGATTAAAAGAGGAGAGAATGCCATGAAAAACTGTTCGGAAAAAATGGCTGATCCTGAGCGCTTGTACTACTATATTCAACATTTTTTAATCACAAAAAATGAGTCGGACCACCAGAAAATCAAAGAACTTTATTTAATTGCTGATTCGCTGCAAAATAATTTCACGATTACACCGGGGTATTCTCTGAACGACAAACGTTTTGATAATCCTGCATACATCATGTCGTATATTCTTGCCAAAGATGTACCGACCGATCCAGTAATTGTTGATTATTTTAAAAAAGCAATCAAACATGCAGCCGATAAAAATCTTGCAGAGCTTGCAAATCATGCTTTCGCAGTGGGCAATAATCCGGCGCAGGGAGGTTGGGGACACAACGTTCGTCAGCCACAATACGCCTGTGCACCGTTACTTCAATGGATGCTGTCGAAAGAGCAAAAATATTTTGATGCTGCATCGGAATTGATGGATTATAAAACAGGATTGAATCCGGTTGGAATCAGTTATGTCACAGGACTTGGATTTCACCAGGTTCATAATATCCATGATCGTGAAAGTGCTTATACTGAAAGTCTCGGTTGGGGTTCAAAACCGGGAATCACTGTATTTGGACCGGGAGTGATTGGTTGGCGTAGCAATGCAAAAACAGTTCCGGCAATGAAAGATCTGCCTAAAGAAAGGCAATATGTTGACGACAGGGCGATTATCAATTTCAATGAATTTACCATTTTCGAAACCATGCATTACGACGCACTTTACACTATTCTTTCAGGAGGTGGTAAATGGAATGGTAAGAATCCATACGATATATCAAAGTAGAAGAAACAAAAGCGCCACCCGAAACCGGGTGGCGCTTCGAATAAATATTTACATTACAATAGATTATTTTTTGTCGTAAACCTGAGTTTCTGTCATGTCGCCCCATGATGAAGTGGAACTCATATCAATTACCATATTTCCGCTATCAATTTTATAAACTTCGTTAATTGAAATTTCCCCACCATCCTGCAACGGTATTTTGGAGGTAATTTTTAATGATTTTTTATCACCGGCCCAAACAGCAGTTGATTTTTTCTGTGTGTCCATCATACCAGGATTTACACACTCTTTTCCGTCGAGGGTAAATTTGTCATTTGTTGTAATTTCCTGTCCCTGCATTTCCAAATGTTTTTCAATTGTCATATCATTTTCTTTCTGAACAATGATAATTTCCTTCGGGGCCCAACTGAATTGATCGCCGAGTTTGCTTTTCGAAGTATTTAGTTTCCAACTGCCTGACAAATCAACCTGGGCTGAAAGAGCCAGCGTCAAAAAAAACAAAGAGAATAATAAGAATGTCTTTTTCATAATGTTTATTTTTTAGTTATTAAAGAAGATGCAATTTACAATAAATGATGTGAATTAAATTAATATGCAGAAAATTTCATTTAATAAAAACTGGCAGAATTTAAACATTTCAGAAATTGAATTTTGAATTGAAATCTGCAAAAAAAAGGTGGATAATATAACCCACCTTTTAAGAATAGTTGCAACAAATTAAAGTTTTATTAAAGTCTTATTCAACTCAAGCCATGAGTCGAAGTTCAATAATTCAGGATTTAGTTTTTTTGTTCCGTTAATATCTCTTGCACCACAGTAATCTGCATCAAAGTCTGCTTTAAACTGAAACATGTTACCCATATCGTCAGCACCGGGGAAACCAAAACTTCTGTAAACCGAAGGAGGAACGGCGTTGTACTTCACCTCAATTCCGAGGTGTTTTGTAAATCCATCCGCGATTTGGTATCCGGTCAAATGTTCGCCAGCGATACTAACGGTTTTTCCCTGGTATTCTTTTCCGGCTTTGATAATTGAAAATGCACATTTGCCAATATCATCAGAAGAAATGCCAGGTAATTTTTTATCTCCCATCGGAAAAGTAATAGCATATTTGCCATCGGGTCCTTTTTGTGGCCCCAATCCGAAGTAAATAAAGTTCTCCCAATAGAACGAGGTGTTTAACAAAGTATATGGGACGCCGCTTTTTTCAAAATAAATATTCGATTCACCTTTTGCATCGAAATGAGGTACTTTGTATTTTCCGTGCAGGGTTGGCATCCTGTTATCATTTAAAGGAATCCATTTTCGTGTATCCTCAAGAGTTGACCAGATCACATGTTTTACACCTGCTTCGCTTGCTGCTTCAGCCATATTTTTGGCATGAAGATTTTCTTTTTCCGGCGAAAAATGCTCCCAGAAAAAAGTGACACAATATGCACCATAAGCGCCTTTGAATGCCTTAACAAGGCTGGTTTTATCATCTACATTTGCCTCAACTACTTCAACGCCCCGGCTAACCAGTTCTCTTGCCTTGTCAGAACTCGCATTTCTCGTAATTGCACGTACTTTAAATTCACCATTCCGATCGTTTAAAACAGCGTTGATAAGTCCTCTTCCCTGTGCCCCTGTTGCTCCAACGACGGCAATGGTTTTAATGTTTTTCATATTTTCTGAATTTTAATTTTTATATTTTTTCAAACTATCCGATAAAATAAATACCAAAATGTATTTTATTAACAAAAACCAGCATGTTTTGTTCGTGAAACATAAAAAGTTGATCAAGGTATGTGGACTAATTTGGGAAGAAATTGAAATTATTATCCCAAAATGAGAATTATAAATTTTTGATATTTTTCGCAAAATATTGATATTCAGTTGATTTAAATTTTGGCCCCATATTTGGCATACCATAAATATCCAAGGTGTAGAATTCTTCTTTCAATGATTGGTTTTATAAAGGGGTTTGTAAATTATCAATTTCATCTAAGAGCGTCCAAAGAATTCTACTCCTTTTTTCTTTTTTAGCATACCGGTTCATTCGGATTAGCATAAATCACATTAAAAAGAGGGGAAGGAAATAAAACAGATTAAATCCTGATTTTTCAGAAAACTTAAATTGCCGCTTAAAAAAGCAGAAACTGGCTGAGGAGGTTAATATATTTGATTTACAGTGTATTGCAATGAATGTATTTGAAAAATCAGGATTTTATATTATTTGGTCCGATAATTTGCTAAATAGTGAAACATTAAGTTTAGCGATTCGTAACAGCATTTATAAAAAGGGCAGAATTTATCCAATTTTATGTAAGGTTTTATGTTTAGGGTTTGTAATTCATAAATCATCTTCTAAGAGCGTCCAAAAAAATTCTACCCTTTTTTTCTTTTGCTCCATTTTAAATCCGACTTGAAAATCCTTATAAAGTTTGTTATTTTTAAAGGTTTGTTGGTCAGATATTTACAAAAGAATATCAATTGATTCAGCGTGTCATTTAGAGTCAAAAATCACCCAGACTGGCTATCTGACAGGAAAGTTAATTTTTTCATGTGTCGTTGATGGAATTGTAACTCCTTCATCAATATAATTTTGCTGAAGATATTATTCCCAACCGCAAAGAATTTGATCTTTATATTCTGTGCAGCTGGCATCGCAACTGCACCTGAAAATATGCCGATTATTTTATCAAAAAGAGATAAACTAACTGACCGAAAATTGTCAGGAAAAAAATTGAACTGAATTCTTGGCCTTTCTAAAATCAGATTCAAAACTGCCAGGTGAGTTTGGCTCCGTAAATTGCTGGTACACCGGGTACGAAAGTAGGCACGCCAAACATACTGCCGGTATTGCCTCCGCTTGTAACATATTCTGTATTAAGCATGTTTGTGCAGTAAACTGAAAGTGTAAGCATAGGTTCTTCCAGTTTCAGTCCTCCATTTACATTCAGTAATCCGTATGCATCCTGTTCTAAACCCGGAGTATTTGCATCGGAAAAAAACAAGTGCGATTTGTATGAATATGACGGGGTGATAAAAAACAGGATATTTGGTGTAATTTTTAGCTGCGCGTTAAATCCGGCAGTGAAAGTGTGGTCAGGTGCAAGGCTGAAACTGTTTCCTGCATATTCCTGTTGAAGTCCATCAACATTGGTCGAATCGAAGGCAGAGTGCAACCAGGCATAATTGCCAAATAAACTCAATTGCTTGATCAATGCAACATTTATTGTTGCTTCTGCACCGTAACTTGTTGCTTTCCCACCATCAATAATTTTATAATTAAACTCGCCGGTTTCAGGATTGGAGATCCATGCACTGCTCTTAAAATTTTTATATTTCTGATAGAATCCTACAGCATCGATGTACACTCTTTCAAAAAAAGAAGCTTTAAAACCAGCATCGTAATTATCCAATATTTCTGCATCCAGAATTTCTTCTTCACCTGTGGAAGTGAACTGTAAAACATTAGGTCGCCGTCCTCGGGCATAATTTGCAAAAACGTTTCCATACTCGTTGAATTTGTATTGAATGCCAGCTTTACCTGTAACCGCCAGGGTATTTTTGCTTATATTCTGAAGCGGACTTTCCCTGAAAAACAGATTTGGGGTATTTCCGGTAAACATACCCAAAGCAGAAGGATCTCCTCCTGCAAATTGTGCCTCGTTACTGAGTTTATACATATCGAAAGTACCACGGATTCCCCCGATTAAAAATATTTTCCGGACAATCTGGTACGTAACATCAATAAAAGCTTCAATCGACTGATTAGTGGCAAAACTCAGGTTTTCTTCCTGGTGATTTGCCGGGAGTGGAATGGAGTCGTTAAAACCAAATTCGGGCATCGGCGGAAGCGCCTGAATTATTACAGGTTGCCCGTCGGGATAAACCGGCATCGGAGGCTGGAAGAACATTAAACTTGCAAACTGCTGTTCGTTTGGCGAGAACCAGTAATTCTGATTTGCTTTTTCCCACCAGTAACTTGCTCCCAATGAACCAATTAACCGGCTGTTTTGTGAAAAATTGCCCCTGATTTCCTGATAAAACTGTCTGGCGCCGGCTGTTTCTGCCATATCGATTGCTGCAGAAGCAGTTCCGTCGCCATCCCAACGCGACGAAGAATTCCCGTTCCTGTACGATGTAATTGAAGTCCAGCTTGTATTTTCGTCGATATAATATTTGTAACTCAAGGTGGCATCAAAAAAATCTTTGCCTGTTTTCAGATTTTCACCCTGTTCCAATGAAGCGGTATCGCTGAAAACACCTGTAACTCCGTTTGTATTTGGAAATGTTTTGGTCATAAATGCAATTCCCGGGGTTTCATCTTTCTGGTAATTAAGCACCAGATCAATTTTGTGGTTCCATTGAGGTAAAAATCGCCCCGAAAATCTTCCGGCTAAGGTATTTTTCCCGTTTAATGTTCCGCCAAAAGTATTTTCCACGTAACCGTCTAGTGCAGAGTAAATTCCGGCAATACGAAAAAAAAGTTTGTTTTCGATGGCAGGAACATTTATTGCGGTTCTGAACTCCTTTTGACTGTAATTTCCTCCTCCGGCGGTAATATATCCACCCAATTGATTATCCGGCATTTTACTTACAAAATGAATAGCACCGGTTTGAGCACCTCTTCCGAAAAGTGTATTTTGAGGTCCTTTCAATGTTTCAACCCTGTCCATGTCGAATAATTCAACCGAAGCCAGACTTGCCCGGTTTACCGGCACATTGTTGTAATAAACCGAAACACGGGGCTGGGCGCTGGCACTCACTTCCTCACTGCTTAAACCCCTGATTACAAAGCTCGGACGGTCGGCTCCCTGTTCGCGGATGTACAAACCGGGTACGAAATCACTTAAATGACCGAGTTCAGTAATATTTGCATTTTCAATTGTCTTTGCACTAACTGCCGAAATTGCAGCTGGCACATCCATTATTTGCTGGTCGCGTTTTTGTGCATTAACAGTTATTGGTTCAAGATGGATATTTTGTCTGGTGAGCATAATATCCTTGTAATTCTCGCCATTTCGTAACTCCAGATCTGTTGTTTTTGTTTCAAATCCGACAAAGGAAACCCGTATCCTGGCTTTTCCTGTAATCAGGTTATCAATTACAAATTCGCCAAATTCGTTTGTATTTACTCCTTTTACAGTACCATCAATTGTAACAGTTGCACCTGCCAAAGGAATTTCATCCTGATCGTAAACCGATCCTCTCAAAAAAACAGGAATTTGTGTTTGTGCAATTTGTTCGACATCGCGGTATTTTCGTTTTACTTTCCCCTTTTTCTTAGGTTGACCTCCGGCGGTAAAGATTACAATAACAATTAAAAGTAAAGAGAATATCAGTTTCATGACTTTGTCGGTTTTTTAATAAGTGCCAATAATAAAAATTATAGCTGAAATTTCTATCGATGGCAACTTCAAAACGATTTTTACCGGTTTATAACGAAATGAATTAATGTTTTCGTATGGAATAAACCGGCAACCGAAGCCAGATCGCAAATTCATCCATGCTGTTTTGCGCTTCATCCCTGGTTTTACAACTTTTTATCGGGAAAGCCGGTTTTTTTGCCTGGTTAACAAGATAAACCCTGAAATCGTTTTTAACATTTGAATTTATTCTGTTCGACCGGCTGTAAGTTGAAAATACTTTTTGCATGGGAACAAGCGTCAGACCGCGATAATTTTCGAGAGTTTCCCACCTTCCCCTTTTTAAAAAACCAAAAACCATGTAGTAGGGTTTTATCATTCGTTTTTCGACTTCAATTTCGGTTCCTGAATATGTGAACAATATGAAACCCGCGACAATGAAGCTCAATACACCAAAAATGTAATGATGGGTTATTACAAGTGCAACTGCAATAATCAAAAAAGTAATTCCCAAAACAACAAGAGGACCGCTGAATGTTTTTTCAATTTTATTGTCTATTATCATTTTAGCTCTTATTCAAGTTTCAGGTTTCTTCGCCCGATGTAACTATGCCATAAAATATATGTGGCTACCGATTGATTTGGCGAAAAAATTTTCATAAAGTTAACGATATCTTCTTTCAAAAAATGAGCGGGAACAAGTTCAAGTTCATAAACTGATTTTATTGTTGCCAGATCGTCCGGTGGAAATATATCAGCGAAATGCAGGCTCATCAGAAGGTACATGTCAATTGTCCAGTGTCCGATTCCTTTTATTTTTATCAGTTTTTTACGTATTTCCGCATCTGTCTGATTGTTTAAAATATCAAGATTCAGCCTGCCAGAAAGTATTTCTTCAGCCAGGTTTTTAGAATAAAGTGCTTTTTGCCGGCTGAAATAACATTCCCGCAAATCAATATCGGTTAATCTGAAAAGATTTTCAGGGGTGACATTCCCAATTTTATCAGTGAGCTTGTTAAAAGCCGATTTTGCTGAGGCCAGTGAAACCTGTTGTTCAAGAATTGTGAGTATTAAAGTGGCAAAATCAGGTTTGCGATGCCATAAAGGAGGGTATCCAAACTGTGCGATCACAGGTTTTAATTTTGGTTCTTTCTCTATGCACCAGTTACATAGCTCTGTGAAATGTTCCCGGTTTTGTATTTTGTGCATTCAGCAAAATTAGAAATTACCCGATCGATTTTTAACCATTTAAAATGATATTCAGACTGTAGCCAGAATCCTGATGCATCGTTAAAAAAGAAGAGGGATGTGCTAAACATCCCCCTTCAGAAGGCAATACCGAACTAAATAAATTAAAGAAAACTGATTTTCATGCCTTCTTCAGAAAAACGATTAAAATATAATTTTAGTATTTTGAATTTAAATATTCTGTCCGACTAATTTATTCAACCCGGAAAATCTGGTTTTACAATTCCTTGCACATTCCGGCTTTTCCGCGATATCTAAAACTTTGCAGTCAACGAAAAAATAAAGTTCAGTCCGGGCGAGACAATTCCTGATGAATATGCCCTGTACCTGTTATCCAGAATATTTTCAACTCCACCGCCAAACATTACTGCACGGTTCAGCTTGTAATTGAATTTTATGTTTAAAGTCCACCAGGCAGGAGAAAAAGGATTTCCATTTTCATCGGTTGCATACATGTAAGGTTTTTCCTGTTCCGAAGGTGCAAGTTCATCGTAATCGAGTTTTCCGTTGTATATTGCATACATATCTGCGAAAAGTTTCTGACTTTCAAAAATAAGATGCGAGCTTCCAAAAAGGGGAGGAGCATGCTTCACGGGATACCCGTCTGAATCTTCTCCTTTCGTAATTGTCAGGTCGTTTTGGGTTCTTAACTTCCCGGTGAACAGATATTTAAACGAAACTGTAGTTCCGTAAATGTCGGCAGCATCAGCGTTTACCAGGGCTTCAACCTTGCTCAGTATTCCATCATAAAAAATCGAATCCTGACCGTTCAGTGTGAAATTGCGGCGTACCATTGCATCTTTTAGTCTGGTATAAAATGCTGCAATGCTGACACTTGCCTTTTGATTAAAGTTTTTGATGATGTCAAATTCAATATTATGAGCATATTCGGGTTTTAAATCGGGATTCGGAACCACCACATTTCCAGGTTCAGAATCGAAAACTTTGGCAGCATCATCGATATTTGGTGAGCGAAATCCGGTAGAGTAAATAGCACTGATCTGCCAGTTTGGGAACGGATGCCACACAGCACCTATATTTCCGATCGTTGCGGAATTTTTTATATCAAAGCCGTCAAACGGAAAATTGTAATCTTCGCGGTTAAATTTTCCGTTTAACCAGGTGAATGTGTAACGGGCGCCGGCTTGTAAAATTATTTTTTCACCGGGTTTGAATTTGTACGAAATATATGCCGCTGCGCTTCCATACTTCGAATCGTCGGGGTATCTCGAAGGAATAATTTCGGTTTCGCCGGTAAGCAAATTTAAAGTCGTTCCTTCTGAGTTAATTTTGTTGAAATAAGTTTCTGCTCCGTAAAACAGTTCATTTTTTTCATCAATGATCTTTCCGAAATCGAGGTTTGCTGAAAATATTGACAGATTTTCTTTCCTCCCGTTCCTGACCGGATTGTTCAGATTCCTGTCATAACGGCTTTCGACGTAATTCTGTACCCCTGTCAGCAAAATAATTTTATCAAAAAGTTTGAAGTTAGTTTCATATTTGAGCTCACCCGAAAATATTGTCAATACCTGCGGTCCGTAATACCACTCACCATATCGGAGCTTGTTATTTTTATAAACAATCAACCTGTCGTAACGCGGAATGTCTGAAGTTTGCGAATGATTTCCAATGATGTTCATTTCCAGTTTATCACCGGGTCTGAACCTGATTTTACCAAGAATATTAAACTGATTGTAATATGTGTATTTCTGAATCAACGGATTCTTATTTTGAATGATTTTGTCAGTGCCATCAAAACCGTCTTCCAGAATATATTCAGGGCGAAGATATTCATCTCTGCCATGTGCGCCCATTCTCAGATCATCGAATCCGGTAAAGGTTGAACTTACAAGCGCAGCCCATTTTTTACCCCCGAAATTAAATGTTCCGTGTACTGTCTTTTCAAAATTTGCACTCGAAAAACGCGACATTATTTTCCCCGACAGGTCGGTTCCCTGAACAGTTGAAAGTTTGGGTGTGAGTGTATTGAAACTCATTACGCCACCCAGTGCATCGCTGCCGTAAATCACAGAGCCGGGTCCGAAAATGATTTCAGTATTTTCAATTGAATTTGCATCGAGCGAAATGATGTTTTGCAGATTTCCGCTCCGGTAAATTGCATTATTCATCCTGATTCCGTCAACAACCAACAGAATGCGGTTGGCAGAGAATCCCCTGATCATCGGGCTTCCGCCACCCATCTGGCTTTTCTGAATATAAACTCCATCGCTTGTCCCAACCAGGTCGGCAGCAGTCTGTGGATTGTAATGTTCCACTTCTGCTTTACTTATTGTGTTTATTTTATTTGGAATTTCAGTTTTCGACTGTTTCCACCGGTTTGCTGAAACAATGATTTCGTCAAGCTTTATCGGATTTTCATTCAGCCACACAATTTTACCCTCTTTTAAAATTTTTTGCTTTGTCAGCCGTACTTCAACAAAAGATGAATGTTTAAAAAGAATGCTTTCTGAGTCCGAAAATCTGTCTGTTGACGCTTTTCCGTTTAAATCGGTCTGTGTTGAAAAATGATCCGAAACAAGAACAACGCCTTCAACAGGCTGACCTGTTCCGGAATTCAAAACCTGAATAGTCTGGGCATTGAGATGGTTAACGAACAGTATAATTGAAACTGCAATTAATAGGATTCTCAAGGTTGGAATTTTTGTTTAAAAACTGGTTCGATATTATCAAAAATTAAACCTTCAAAATGTGATTTTAACCATAGTTACCTTTAAACATTCAAAATTTCGGAAAATGTAAAATAATTCACATTATCATTTTAATCTGAAAGTTCAAAAATTAACAAGGAATGTAATTTCAATTAATCCGTTTTTACAAGTTTATTTATCGAAATGAAATATGTCAATACCATCTTCTGGTACGTGTAGAGCTTGACCTTCGTGTACTTCGCAACCCCAGAACTCCCAGAATCCCTCTGGTAATTTCGGTTGCAATGGTTTTCGTTACCGGGCTTTTCATGATCTTTTCAAAGTTCGATTCTTCTTCCTGTCGCCGTGAGACCGGCCTTTCAAAATCAGCTTCCCATCTTCCTTTTTCCAATTCCTGTCCTTCCTCCTTTTTATTAATCCCGGCAATTTTTTCCTGCAGTATTTCGTAAGCACTTTCGCGGTCGATATCAACATTATATTTTTTAATGAGTTTCGACGACTTTAGTATTTGTCCAATCTCAAAATCGGTTAAAACATCCATTCTTGAAAAAGGAGGGCGAATCAGGGTATGAACCAGTTCTGTCGGCCTTCCTTTCTCATCGAGTGCCGAAATCAGCGCTTCTCCCATGCCGAGCTGAGTGATCAGTTCGTCAACCTGGTAGTATTCTGAGTATGGATAATTTTCGGAGGCGGTTTTGATATCTTTTCTGTCTTTTGCTGTGAAAGCGCGTAATGCATGTTGTACTTTTGTGCCCAACTGTCCCAGAATTGCTGCCGGAATATCGGTGGGCGACTGGGTAATAAAGAAAATTCCGACACCTTTCGACCGAATCAATTTAATGGTCATTTCAAACTGGTCGAGCAGGGTTTTGGGAGCATTGTTGAAAACGAGGTGAGCTTCATCGATAAACATCACGAGTTCAGGTTTTTTTGGGTCCCCAAGTTCGGGCATTTTTTCAAAAATCTCCGCGAGCAGACATAACATAAATGTGCTGAAAAGAGCCGGTTTTGCCTGCATATCGGTTAGTCGTAAAATGTTCACGATTCCTTGTCCCGAACTGTTTTTCTGCATAAGGTCGAAAATTTCGAACGACGGTTCCCCAAAAATATTATCGGCATTTTGCTGTTCGAGTGCAATAATATTTCGCATTATCGATCCGGCAGACGATGATTGCATGTATCCGTAATCTTTCTGAAAATCTTCTTTCCCTTCTTCCTGAACATATTTGATCACGCTTTTTAAATCCTTGATGTCCAGTAATGGAAGATTTTTATCATCGCAATATTTGAAAATCATGGATAGTACACCGCTCTGATTCTCATTCAGATTCAGAATTTTTGATAGTAAAACGGGGCCGAATTCAGAGATGGTTGCTTTGAGTTTAGCCCCGGGTTCATCAGAAATACTTAAAAATTCGATTGGAAAATTATTGCCCTCCCATTTAAACCCGATCTGGGCTGCCCGTTTTTCAATCACTGGATTTGTAGTTCCCGCAGCACCTAATCCACTAAGATCGCCTTTGATGTCCATTACCAGCACAGGTACTCCGGCATTTGATAATTCTTCCACAATTACCTGGAGTGTTTTGGTTTTCCCAGTGCCGGTAGCTCCGGCAATGAGTCCGTGACGGTTAAACGTTTTTAAAGGAAATCTTACCTGCACTCCGGTTTCGAAATTATCTCCCAATACTGCCGACCCTGCCAATATTGTGTCGCCACCGAATGTATATGAATTTTTTATTGTTTGTAAAAAGTTATCCTTATTCATAATCTCCTGTTTAAATTATTTATGATTTTAAAAATTGCCGAATTAATATTATTCAAGTATAAAGAGCAAAATTAAGCAGAATCTGAAAGTCAAATTTCAGAAAAGTTAATTGTTTTGCCTGAATTTTTTTGATATTTTTTTAAGCCTGTACCTTTAATCATTTTTCTATCTTTGCGCGTTTAAAATCAGAATCTTATTCAATTCGGAAAAAATGGAATACAATTTTGCTGAAATAGAGCCCAAATGGCAGAAATACTGGGAAGAAAACAAAACATTTAAAACACCCGACGACTTTTCGAAACCAAAATATTATATCCTCGATATGTTTCCTTACCCTTCGGGAGCAGGATTACATGTAGGGCACCCTGAAGGTTACACGGCCACCGATATTGTCAGCCGTTACAAGCGAATGAAGGGATTCAATGTTTTACATCCGATGGGTTACGATGCTTTTGGATTGCCTGCTGAACAATATGCAATTCAAACTGGCACTCACCCGGCAGTTACAACTCAGCTAAACTGCGA
>JBBIPU010000050.1:15713-16972 GCA_037442685.1 Draconibacterium sp.
GAGGAAGTGCTAACCGATGGTGCGCATGAAAAATGTGGAAATCAGGTGGTTAGAAAAAATCTGAAACAGTGGTTGCTCAGAATTCAACATTATTCCGAAAGATTGTTGCAGGGACTTGAAACCCTTGATTGGCCGGCTGGTGTGAAAGACATGCAGCGCAACTGGATTGGGAAATCCACCGGCGCCGAAGTCGATTTCGAAATTGAAGGACTGAACAAAAATCTGCGGGTTTACACAACTCGTCCCGATACCCTGTTTGGTGCAACTTACATGGTAATTGCACCAGAACATTCCTTGGTTGATGAAATAACCACATCTGACATGAAAAAAATAGTTGCAGATTATATCAGTGCTGCAGCTTTAAAATCAGATCTGGACCGTACCGATCTGGCCAAGGAAAAAACCGGGGTATTTACCGGAAGGTACGCTGTAAATCCGGTAAATAAAAAGCTGATTCCGATTTGGGTGGCTGATTATGTTTTAATGGGTTATGGAACAGGTGCAATAATGGCTGTTCCGGCGCACGATACCCGTGACTTTGAATTTGCCAAAGAATTTAATATTCCAATCGTATGTATTCTTGATCCAAAAGATGAGGAAGGTCGTGCTGAAATTCTGGCTGGAAACAAATGCTGGACAGAAGATGGCGTGTACATCAATTCGGCAAATGAAGAAACAGGATTGAACATTAATGGATTGAACAAGTCTGAAGGGATAAAGAAAACAGTTGACTGGCTTGAATCGAATAAAATTGGAAAAGCAACTACGAATTATAAACTCCGCGACTGGCTTTTCAGCCGGCAAAGATACTGGGGTGAACCATTTCCGGTTATTCACTGGGAAGATGGAGAAGTTACCCTGGTGGAAGATGAAAATCTTCCGCTCGAATTACCTTCTCTCGAAAAATATACTCCGGGCGAAAGTGGCGAATCTCCTCTCGCAAATGCCGGTGACTGGTTATTTGTAACAGATAAAAATGGCAGAAAAGGCAGGCGCGAAACAAATACAATGCCTCAATGGGCCGGTTCGTGCTGGTATTATTTACGTTACATCGATCCGTTGATTGAAGATTCGATTTTTGATGTTAAAAAAGAGCAGTACTGGATGCCTGTCGATTTGTATATCGGTGGCGCTGAACATGCTGTTTTACATCTTTTGTATTCACGTTTCTGGCATAAAGTTTTGTTCGATCTGAGAATTGTTTCCACCGACGAACCATTTCAGAAATTGTTTAACCAGGGAATGATTCTGGCGTTTGC
>JBBIPU010000050.1:17072-24282 GCA_037442685.1 Draconibacterium sp.
TTTCTGAACCGTGCATATCGCTTTTTTTCCGATCTGTCGAATATTTTCGATGGAGAGGAAGACAAAGAAGTTGAAAAATTGCTTCATCAGACTATTCAGAAAGTTGAATTCGATATTGAGCATCTGAAATTTAACACAGGAATTTCGGCCTTGATGATTTTTAATAATCTTGCCATTAAAAAGGGTAGGGTAACAAAAAAAACTGCAGAAACATTTGTCAGGATATTATCACCTTATGCGCCTCACATTGCGGAAGAATTATGGTCACTTTACGGAAACAAAGAAACACTTGCTTACAAGTACTGGCCTGAAGTGAATGAAAAACTTCTTATTGAAGATAAATTTGAATATCCGGTTTCTTTTAATGGTAAAACAAGGTTTTTAAAAGAATTACCTGTAGATATGACCAATGAGGGAATTGAAAGGGAAGTGATGGCTGACGACCGGACTCTCAGATGGTTAGAAGGGAAAGTTGTAAAAAAGGTCATTATTGTTCCGAAGAGAATTATAAATATCGTAATTGGCTGATTGAATAATCTGAACCGGCAGTATTACCTATCTATCTATCTGGGTTAGATAAAAAAAATCCGCATCAATTCCTTTTGTGAAAACCCCGATTTAACAGGATTTGAGTGCCCAGCCGATCGGACTTCCATTGGTCTTACGACTCACCCCGATTTACATCGGGACTACAAGGCCTGTCTTAGCGACTTACAAGGAGCGTTCTCGTTTCAATTTTTTATGTTGAGTTTACCAAATGTCGAATTAATGCGGAAATATTTTTTTCTCTTCAAAGAACTCTTTTTAATAGTATCAAATGTAGCTTTCTATCCCTGTTTATGCAAATAATTTTTGAAGTTTATTCGTACAGTTGAAGTAACTGTGTGTTGTATAGTTGGTTAAACATGCTGAAATAATCCGTGTTTTTGACAGGTTTCCAATTATGCCGAAATAAAATTTTATTATGTTATCCAGTTGGATATTTATGAAATAAGTCAAAAAAATTATGGCACAGGGAATAATCTGTAATATCAACTTTCCCTATCATTAATAAATGTTTTCAATTTGTTTTTATTGAAAAATATTTGGTTTTATTCAAAACAGAGCTTATTTTTGAAGAAAAAAATATATAAATATCTTTAAAACATTATTATGGCATTTCAATTAGCAAAATTAGCATACGATTATACAGCTTTAGAACCTTATATTGATGCTCGTACAATGGAAATCCACCACGAGAAGCATCATGCAGCTTACACTAACAACTTAAATGCTGCAATAACCGGAACTCCTCTTGATAACATGAAAATTGAAGAAATTCTTAAAGGAGTTTCACAGTATTCAGCTGCTGTCAGAAACAATGGAGGTGGTTATTATAATCACAATCTGTACTGGGATGTAATTGCTCCGGGAGGTGCAAAAAATCCGGAGGGAGTTTTACTTAGTGCGATCAACGATTCATTTGGTTCATTACAAAATTTTCAGGAGGCTTTTATCAAAGCTGCGGTTACGCGGTTTGGATCAGGTTGGGCTTGGTTGGTTCTTCAAAAGGATAAACTGGCGGTTTCATCAACGCCCAACCAGGATAATCCGCTGATGGATGTTGCGGAGGTTAAGGGTACGCCGATTTTAGGGATTGATGTGTGGGAACATGCGTATTACCTGAATTACCAAAACAGACGTCCGGATTATGTAAATGCGTTTTGGAATCTCATCAACTGGGATGAAGTCGCCAGGCGGTTTAAAGGTTAGTTGATTTTTGGTTTTTTCCCCGGGGCAGAGGCCCCGGGGTTTTATTTTTAAATTCAGAATTAATATTTCTACTGACAGGTTACTTCCTCAAATCTCTCCACTACCAGACCAACACGTTGCTTAATTTCCTTCCAGTCCGGATTAAGTTCCTCAGAAGAAAAAGTTCCGTATTCAATGTCTATTCGTTCAAAAACCATCAGGTAAAGGTCAAAAATAATTTCAAGGCTCAGCTGGCTTCTGGGTTCAACTTTGGTTTTGATTGTTTTAATCATTTCAAGAGTCCGTTCCCTGTAATAGTCAGCAACTTCGTATAATTCCCTGATCATATTCCGAAATCCGACACTAACGGGTTCGCCTTTAGCCATTTCAAGCAGTTTTAACCTGTTCAATCCGTATTTTTTTATAAGGTCCTCGGGAAAATAATTCAGGTTATTCAGATGGTCTTTCTGGAAATCACGGATAATATGTACCAGATAACTAAATATTGCACAGGGAGTCGCCACTTCTTTTACATCAAATTTTGGAGCTATATATTTTCCATCTTTTTTAGTAAGTCCGGCCAGATGCACGAAAATTGAAGCCGGTGCCACTGATGCACCACCTGCATAGTCGATAAAATCCTGCAAAGTAGGGAATCCGTCATGATAGATATCGTAAATCATCGATTTAGCAAATGCTTCCAACGGCCAGAATGGAATACAGAACCGTTGTAATGTTTCAAATAGTTCGTGATGTGTAGGAATTTGCTGAGTTGTTTCGATTACCGTGCTTATCCAGTTATAAATATGAGCTTCGAACAAGGCCTGGTTTTCAGGAGAAATTGTGACATGTTCTGTTTTGTAATTATCAATCAGATCGTCGATGGCACGCATGAATTTGTAACAATTCCGTGCCGCATGAAATCGTTCTGTTTCCCAGAAATTTGCTGCAATCAGAATATTTGGGTGATCCACAATCTTTTCGAAATCAATGCTTTCAAAAATTTTGTAGTATAATTCATTTCGGATCAGAATTGGTGTTTCCATGTTAATTTAAATTCAGTTTTCTGGCATCGTTCAATATTCGTTCGGTGGTCAGTTTTGCCCCGAGTAAAACAAGAGGAACTCCATTCCCGGGATGTGTGCTGCCTCCGGTAAAATAGAGGTTTTTATATTTGCTGTGCTGGTTGTGAGGCCTGAAGTATCCCATTTGAAAAATTGAATGCGAAAGACTTCCGAAAACAGAACCATTGGTCACATTACAACGGGTTTCCCACGTTTTTGGCAAATAACAAATCTCAAACTTTATATGATCTTCAATATCTTCCAGTCCGGCCTTTTTTAGACTTCTGATAACAGCAATCCTTGCTTTTTGCTTTAATGCCTGCCAATCCTGATCAGCGTGCTCATCGAGATGAGCAGCCGGAACTATCACGGAAAGAGAATCTTCGTTCTCCGGAGCAGCGGTTTTGTCGCTCCTGCAAGGCGAGTGAACGTAAAAGCTTGGATTACCGGACAGAGATTTATCTTTAAAAATGGCATTCAGCCCTTCCCTGAAAGGATCGTTAAGAAAAACGCTGTGATGGTCGAGCTGAGGATAAACTTTATCGACACCCCAGTGAAAAACAATTGCCGAACATGAATATTCTTTCTTTTTCAGTGACCTTGTTTTTTGACTGTCGTGGAGCAACTGGTCGTAAACGTATGGAAGATCGGCGCTTGCAATTACAATATCAGCATCGACTTTAGTGCCATCTTCAAGTAAAATACCCTTGGCTTTTTCCCCATTCAGGATTATTTCCTTCACCGGATTTTTGCAATGAATTACTACACGGTTTTTTTCTGCTAAAGCACACAAGGTTTCAATAACCCGGTGCATACCGCCTTTCGGGAATAAAGCGCCCTCGGCAATTTCAGCTCCCGGTAGCATCGAGAAGAAAGCAGGTGCTTCGTACGGATTCTGTCCGACATAAATATTCTGAAAAGTAAAAGCTTTCTGCAATCTCGGATCCTTAAAAAACTTTTCGATATAACCTGAATGATTGCGGTATGTTTTCATTTTTAAAAGTAAAATCAGACTTTTCAGGTTGACAAACTCGAAAAAATGATCAAAATTCTTCCCTAACAAATCCTTCATTGCCAGGTTGAAATATTCATATCCCTCCTTTACATATTTTCTGTAATTTTTAAAACTTCCCGGCTCAAAAGCCTCAAGCTGGATTCTCATTTGTTCTTCATCTCTGGTAAATGAAAAATCCGAACCATCGCTGAAAAAGAGTTTGTAAACAGGCAACAGAGAAGTAGTTTCAAGATCTTTCTCGAGATCAATTCCTAATTCTGAAAAAACTTTCTTGTATAATGATGGCATTAACAGAATGGTTGCGCCCAGATCGAACCTGTGCCCATCCTGGATAACCTGTCCGCAGCGACCGCCAGGATTGCAGTTTTTCTCAAAAACTTCAACTTCGTAACCATTTTGAGCCAGAAAATTAGCTGTCGCTAATCCTCCAACTCCGGCTCCGATAATCACTGCTTTCTGTTTGTTGTTCATAGTTGTTTTCCGGTTTTGTTTTTGACGTTTATAATGCCTTTTAGTTACATTTCATTCATCAAATTCAGGTGGGAATATGACCATTCCCGATACATTTTTTAGAGCATGCTCAGTAAGTTCGACAGCCATAAAAACATCGTCGGATGGCAGATTGTAATGTGTTTTTATTCCCCAGGTTGAAGCAGGTTTGTATCCAAAACGGGGATAATACTGAGGGTGCCCCAGTAAAATAACTGATGAAAATCCACATTCAGCAGCCTTTTTATGTCCTTCGGTAATAAGTGCTCCGCCGATTCCCTGTTTCTGAAATTCAGGAAGCACCGAAACCGGCGCAAGTACAAGAGATTTGAAACTTTGCAATCCATTTTCAATCCTGACCGGTGAAAACAAAATATGACCGGCAATTCTGCCATCAACTTCAGCAATCAGCGAAAGTTCGTCAGTAAAACCGGCCGATTTCCGGAGATTTTCAACCAGCTTGTCTTCGTTGTGGTTGCTGATCTCCAGCGAGGCAAAGGCTTTTCTGATTAATTCGGAAACAAAACTAAAATCAGAAGGGTGTTCCTTTCGAATATTGATTTTTCGTTTCATTTTGATTTTTGTTTGGAACAAAATTATGTGCATTCAATGTAATGCTTCAAAAAAATACTATGAACGACAGCTTTTTACCGATAAACAAACGAAACAGAAGGCTGACGTGATTAAAAAATGACAGGTGCGGGTTAAATTGTTTACCAATCAATAAATTTATCCTGATATTTATTTAAAACAGATTCAAATTATTGACATTATTAATCGATTTTCAATTTTAAATGTTTTAATTTTAAATAAAAATCAAAAACAGTTTATACACCTTTAAATTGAAAAATTATGGCATTTGAGTTACCAAAACTTCCGTATGCAAATAATGCACTGGAACCATTCATTAGTGAAAAAACAATTGAATTTCACTATGGCAAACATCATCAGGCTTATGTAAACAACGTAAATAACCTGATTAAGAATACTGCATTCGAAAATGCATCGCTTGAGGAAATTATTATGTTAGCTGAAGGAGGCATCTTTAACAATGGGGCACAGGTCTGGAACCACACTTTTTACTTTTTCCAGTTTGCAGCCGATGGATGCAAAGAGCCTAAGGATGAGCTGAAAGCAGCAATTGAAGCTAAATTTGGTTCGTTTGAAAAATTTCAGGAAGATTTTACGAAAGCGGCTGCCACACTTTTTGGTTCGGGTTGGGCATGGCTTGTTAAAAATGCAGATGGAGGACTTGAAATAGTTCAGACAAGCAATGCCGGGAATCCTTTGCGCGATGGTAAAAAGCCTTTGCTTACATGCGATGTGTGGGAACATGCTTATTATATCGATAAGAAAAATTTAAGGCCGGCTTACATCGAAGATTTTTGGAAAATTGTAGATTGGAAAGTAATTTCGGAAAGATTTTCACAATAAAATAATTTAAAAGATGAGTGCAGAAAAAGTATTAGCGACATTGAAAGCTGCGGGTAAACCTTTAAAAGCAGGGGAAATTGCCGAGGCAGCCGGTTTGGATAAGAAAGAAGTTGACAAAGCGATGAAGGTTCTGAAGACCGAAGGTAAAATTGAATCTCCGAAAGTTTGCTACTGGCAGCCGAAGTAAATTTACAGCTTTCGGTTCGGAGTTCAGCAGTTTTGCGTTGAGCAGGCTTTAACCTGACCGGTGTTAAAATCAAACGGGGAAAGTACAATCATTTTCCCCGTTTTATTTCTATTTTTTCCAGAGTCTGCTCATTGCTTCCAATGTTTTGCCCTTGGTTTCGGGAACCATTTTCCAGACAAACAACGCCGACAAAACCGACATCACACCGTAGAGACAGTATGTAAACGGAACATTGAAAGCCAGTAATGCCGGAAAGGTTGACGAGACAATGAAGTTTGTAATCCACTGGGCTGCAACCGCTATTGCAACAGCTTTACCACGAATAGTATTCGGAAAGATTTCGGAAATCATTACCCAGCAAATCGGGCCCCACGACATCATAAATGAAGCGGTGTAGATAACGATAAAAACAAGGGTACTGATTCCTATGAAATTCAAATAGGCTAATAGCCCAATCGCAAACATACCGATTGCCATACCTGCCGAACCGATTATCAATAAAGGTTTGCGGCCAAATTTATCGACTGTAAAAATGGCCACCAGCGTGAAAATAATATTTACAAAACCCATAATAACCGTTTGCCACATGGCAGCATCGTTGCCAAAACCAAGCCCTTTGAAAATTGTGGGGGCATAATAAAGCACTACATTGATACCAACAACCTGCTGGAAAACGGATAGCAGTATGCCAATGATTAATACTTTCCAACCATAAGCCAGTACCTGTTCTGTTTTTTCATGGGCTGTTTCTTTAATTTCTGCCAGTATTTCCTTCGCTTTATTTAATCCGTTAATTTTCGAAAGGATGTGCAATGCTTTATCTCCTTTCCCGGTTAGAGCCAGATACCGGGGAGTTTCAGGCACAAAAAATAACAGCAAGCCAAACATAGCAGCAGGGACGGCATTTGATGCAAACATTAAACGCCAGCCGGTAGTATCGACCCATTCCACAGATTTCCCGTTGGCAATAAAAAAGTTTACAAAATAAACTATCAGCATCCCGAAAATAATAGCGAACTGGTTCCACGAAACGAGTTTGCCACGAATATTAGCCGGGGCAATTTCTGCAATATACATCGGGCAAATAGCTGAAGCAAGGCCAACGCCGATACCACCCAGTATGCGGTAAATATTGAATGCAATCAGTATCTGAAGAGAACCGTCGCCTTTTCTGAAAAACAGAAATTCGGGGAATGCTGCTCCAAGCGACGCAATCAGAAAAAGAAGGGCTGCAGCAAAAAGTGATTTTTTCCTCCCGAAAACAGAAGCAAAAACTCCGGATATTGCACT
>JBBIPU010000050.1:24382-25864 GCA_037442685.1 Draconibacterium sp.
TCAATGTTTGCCATAAATCAGATTTAATTGGTTTACAGTAAATAAAAAAGCCTGCCGGGATTAAAACCGGCAGGCTTTGAATGATACATTAAATATACCAGTTGATTAATTGTTCAATCAGTTCCTGTTTACCGCTTATTTGTGCCGGTTCGCCAACTTCCCTGGCAACTGCATATAGTTCTTCGAGCGATAATTTACCTGCTTCGTATTCAGCACCTTTGCCTGAATCGTAAGAAGCATAGCGGTTTTTACGCATTTTCAGATAATCTGAATTATTCAGGATTTTATCGGCAATAACCAACGAGCGTGCAAAAACGTCCATTCCGCCAATATGTGCAATAAAAATATCTTCCAAATCGGTTGAGTTTCTGCGTGTTTTTGCATCGAAATTGATACCTCCGTGTTTAAATCCGCCAGCTTGCATGATTTCAAGCATCGCTTCAGTGATTTCATAAATATTTGTCGGGAATTCATCTGTATCCCAGCCGTTCTGGTAATCACCCTTATTAGCGTCGATTGAACCAAGCAAACCTGCATCGGCAGCCATTCTCAGATCGTGTGCAAAGGTATGGCCGGCAAGGGTTGCATGGTTAACTTCAACGTTCAGTTTGAAGTCGTTTTCAAGTCCGTTTGCGCGGAGGAAACCGATAACAGTCTGAGCATCATAATCGTACTGATGTTTTGTTGGTTCCATCGGTTTTGGTTCGATAAAGAAAGTTCCCTTAAAACCGAATTTCCGTCCGTAATCACGGGCAGTGCGAAGAAATTGCCCGAGGTGTGCAAGTTCGCGTTTTGTGTTTGTATTGTGTAGGCTCATGTAACCTTCGCGTCCTCCCCAAAAAACATAACCTGTTCCGCCAAGTGCGATAGTTGCATCAATGGCATTTTTTACCTGAACCGCTGCATTTGCAAGCACTGCAAAATCAGGATTAGTTGAGGCGCCGTTCATGTAACGTGGATTAGAAAAAACATTGGCTGTACCCCAAAGTAGTTTAACTCCTGAAGCATCTTGTTTTTGTTTGGCATATTCCACCATTTTGCCAAGGCGTTTTTCAATTTCGAAAACTGTCCCATCGCCAACAACATCGGTGTCGTGGAAACAATAGTATGGAATATTCATTTTTGTAATGAATTCAAATGCTGCATCCATTCTTTCTTTAGCAGCGTCCATTACATCGGTTGGTTCATCCCACGGAAAAATCTGTGTGCCCGGACCAAACGGATCGCCACCGGTTCCGCAGAATGTATGCCAGTAAGCCACTGCAAAACGCAGGTGTTCTTTCATCGTTTTTCCGCCAACACTGCGGTTTTCATCGTACCATTTAAATGCCAGCGGATTTCTCGATTCGGTACCTTCGAATTTAATCTGACCAATCCCTTTAAAATACTCTTTGTTACCTTTTAATACTTCCATTTTGTTATTTATTAATTGTGAATGATTAATGATTATTTTAAATTGCTTTTTCAAGTTCTTTTTTCCAG
>JBBIPU010000051.1:0-23746 GCA_037442685.1 Draconibacterium sp.
CCATTTTTTGGTTCTTTTAATAATAACGCGTTCAATAATACATAATTGAAGAATTGTTATCTTCGCAACATTTTTCAATACCGGATTTTCCTGTTATGAAGAAATACAAATATTTCCTAGTTATTTTGGCTGCTGCAATAATTGCCTCAGGTCTTTTTTTCCCGTCTGTTAATTACAGGTTACAGGCAGGAAAGAAAATCGTCAAAGAGGTTTTACAACCCGACTATTCAGAAGAAATAAAAGAAGTATTGGTAAAATTCGACAGTTTGTACAGTTCGAATGTTAAACAGTCGGGAGCAGTTGGGGGAGCTGTGGTAATTACTTACAAAGGACAGATCGTAATGATTAAATGTTTTGGCGTAAAAAAAGCCGGCGAAAATGACAAGGTTGATGAAAATACAATATTCAGGCTTGCTTCGGTTTCAAAAACCATAACAGGAGTTTTAGCCGGAATACTTGCCAGCGAAAATGAAATAAACCTGGACGACAAGGTTGCCGATTACATCCCCGGATTCAGACTGAATAATCAGGAAAGCACAAAAAACATCAGAATAAAACACCTGTTAAGCCATACATCAGGACTTATTCCGCATGCCTTCGATATGATGGTGGAAGACCAGGTGCCTCTCAATCAGATCATTACAAGACTGAATGAAGCTGAAATAACATCACCGCCGGGATTAGTTTATGCATACCAGAATGTGATGTTCAGTTTAATTGATCCGGTAATTGAGGCTAAAATGAAAAAAAGCTTTAAGTCGGTGCTTCAGGAAAAGGTTTTTGATCACTTCGGTATGAAAAATGCTTCGGTTGATTTTGAGTCTTTCCGAAACAATGAAAATAAAGCTTACCCCCACCAAAAAAGGGAAAAAGGATTTTCAGCTGAAAAATTAAACAACAGGTATTATTCCACGGCTCCGGCTGCCGGTGTAAATGCCAGCATTTCGGATATGGGAAGGTTTCTGATTGCAATTTCGGGTAAAAATCAGGATTTGTTCCCTGATAATGCCAGGAATATTGTATTTACTCCTCAGGTTGAATCGCCCTTAAAAAGATCTTATTATCACAACTGGGGGCCAATCGGACCGAAATATTATGCAATTGGCTGGAGAATAATAAATTACAAAGACCGTACTATTGCTCATCATAGTGGATATGTAGAGGGGTACCAAAGCGAAATTGCCATTTGCCGGGAGAATGAAATTGGAATTGCCGTACTGACAAACTCTCCAAACCAAGGCTTTTCTGAAAACGTTCCGGCTTTTCTGAATTTGTTTTTTGAACACGAAAATAAACTTACAACCGAAAATCAATCGCTTTCCGGTTCGCATGAAAGCAATCCATAATTCTTCGAATTGAATTACAACCTGAGTTTGTAACATTGATTTTCTATTTTTGCCAAAAATTTAAAATATGAGACCTTTCCTTCAGGGAGAAAACCTGTCGAAACGATGGGGTGAAACAATGCTTTTCGAAAATATTTCCTTTACTATTTTCGAAGGTCAGAAAGTAGCGCTGATCGCAAAAAACGGAACTGGTAAGTCAACATTGCTTGATATCCTTGCCGGAAAAGATCAGCCTGATTCAGGGAAAGTCACACTTACGAACGATATTAAAATAGGGTATTTCGAACAGCTGCCCAAATTAAATCCCGGACACTCGGTTTTAGAAGAAATATTTTATTCTGACAACGAAAAACTGAAAACGATCAAGGAGTTTGAGTTTGCAGTGTCGGAAAATGACCAGGCTAAAATTGCTGAAATTTCATCAAAAATGGACGAGCTGGGTGCCTGGGATTTTGAAGTGGAAATCAGACAAATACTGACCGAACTTAAAATTGATCTGCACGAATTGAAAATAGCAGAACTTTCGGGAGGACAAAAGAAAAGGGTGGCCCTGGCTAAAGTTCTGATAAACAAACCCGACCTGCTGATCCTCGATGAACCAACCAATCACCTGGATATGGAAATGATTGAGTGGCTGGAAGCTTACCTTGAAAAAACCAAATCGACGCTTTTAATGGTCACTCACGATCGTTACTTTCTCGACAGGGTTTGTAACGAAATAATAGAAATGGAAGACAACCAGATTTACCGCTACCTCGGAAATTACCAGTATTTTCTTGAAAAACGCGATGAAAGGATCGAAATGCAGCAGGCCTCGGTTGCCAAGGCAAAAAACCTTTTACGCACCGAAATCGAATGGATGCGGCGAATGCCACAAGCCCGCAGCCACAAAGCAAAATACAGGATCGATGCATTTTACGATCTCAGGGAAAAAGCTTCACAAAAAATACAAAACGACAGTATCAACCTGAGTGTAAAATCATCGCGCCTTGGAAAAAAAATGGTTGAAATGGAAAATGTTTCAAAATCATTTCCCGGGGCGAAACTCATCGAAAATTTCAGTTATAAATTTTCACGTTTCGAAAAGGTTGGAATTATTGGCAAAAACGGAACGGGCAAAACAACCCTGCTAAACCTGATCACTCAATCGTTACAGCCCGATTCGGGTAAAATTGAAATCGGTCAGACCATTAAATTCGGCTATTACCGACAGGATGGCATTTCTTTTCATTCGGGAGAAAGAGTGATTGATGCAGTGAATCAAATTGCTGAATTCATAACTTTTGAAGACGGAAGCAAAATGAGCGCATCGCAAATGCTCAGTCATTTTTTGTTTCAACCTGACATGCAGTACAATTACATCGAAAAACTGAGCGGTGGCGAGCAAAGAAGGCTTTATTTATGCACCGTTCTGATGCAGAATCCGAATTTCATAATCCTCGATGAGCCCACAAACGATCTGGATATTATGACTTTAAATGTATTGGAAGAATATTTGAAATCGTTTGCCGGGTGTGTGGTTGTTGTTTCTCACGACAGATTTTTTATGGATAAAATTGTCGATCATCTTTTTGTTTTTGAAGGAAATGGAAAGATTACCGATTTTCCGGGCAGCTACACTGTTTACCGTAACAAACAATTAATTGACGAAGAAAAGGAAAAAGCAAGAACAACATTACTGACAAAGAAAAAAGAACCGGAAAAGCTGCCTGAAAAGGATGACAAGGATTCAACACGGAAACGAAAACTGACTTTCGGCGAAAAACGCGAATTCGAATCACTTGAAAATGAGATAGCTCTGTTAGAATCGGAAAAAGAAAAAATTGAAACAGCGTTGAACTCAGGAGAATTAACGCACGAGGAATTGTACCGGCAGTCGGAAAAACTGGTTCAGCTTAAAACAATGATCGACGAAAAAGAGTTACGCTGGCTCGAACTGAGCGAACTCACTTGAAAATATTGCCCGCAAAAAATTAAATGTCGTCGAAATCGACGTTTGAGTAATCTTTTACTGTTTCCTTTTGAATTTCAGGTTTTTGACTATCTCCTTCAGTCAATTCCGACTGATTTTCATTAATATAATCAATGATTCCCTGCAAACATTCAGTGAATTTTTCAAAATCTTCCCTGTATAAAAAGATTTTGTGCTTTTCGTAATGAAAATTTCCGTTGTCTTCGAATCGTTTTTTACTTTCGGTAATGGTGAGGTAAAACTCTTCGTTTCGGGTGCTTTTAACATCAAAAAAATAGGTTCTCTTCCCGGCTCTCACTACCTTCGAATGAATTTCCTGATTGAATCTGCTATCAGGATTTCTCATTTCCTCCTTGTTATCAACACTTTCCATCCTATATAAATTTGGTTTTTATTAAGTTCCGACACCAAAAATAAAAAAATAATTTTCATAGAATTGAACTGGTTGACAAAAACGAAATATTTGACTCAGTTTAAATTCATTCTAAAATTTCTATTTGTAAATCTCTCCTTTTGCCGAAAGCAATGTATTATGTAACAACGAAACCCTGGTCATCGGGCCAACACCTCCGGGTACTGGTGTAATAAATGAACATTTATCTGCCACTTCCTCAAACAAAACATCTCCTTTCAATTTAAATCCCGATTTGGTCTGATCTGATTTTACCCGTGTTGTTCCAACATCGATAACAACGGCTCCTTCTTTTACCATGTTACCTTTAATAAAACCGGGAACGCCCATTGCAGCAATTAGAATATCGGCATTCCGACATACTTCCTCAAGGTTTTCAGTGCGGCTGTGCGCCACGGTTACCGTACAGTTTATCGCTTTTTGCGACATCAAAACACTTAACGGCCGGCCGACAATATTGCTTCTGCCAACAATAACACAGTTTTTCCCGCTTGTTTCAATTTTATATCTTTTCAGCAATTCCACTATTCCGAACGGAGTTGCCGAAATATAAGCAGGCAGCCCGATCACCATTCTCCCGACATTTACCGGATGAAAACCATCCACATCCTTTTTCGGATTGATTGCCTCAATAACTTTTTGTTCTGAAATGTGTTTTGGCAGCGGTAACTGAACGATGAATCCATCCAGATTTTCATCGTTATTTAATTCATCAATTTTTGCAAGCAATTCAGCTTCAATCACATCATCTTCAAAACGGATCAATGTCGATTTGAAACCAACTGCCTCGCAATCCTTTATTTTATAGGCTACATAAGTTTCACTGCCACCATCGTGACCAACCAGAATTGCTGCAAGATGAGGAGCCCGTCTGCCTTTTTGTCGTAATTTTACCACTTCACTGGCAATCTCCTGTTTCATTTCAGCAGCTACCTTATTTCCGTCTATTAATATCATTGTTCTGTCTTTTATTTCGAATAAAAATGCTTAATTCCACTTCGGACTCCGGACTTCGGACTTCCGACTTTCTAAAACTTTCTTCCCTGGTTTTGCATTCCGCTCATCATCCGCTGAACATTTTTTCCTTGCGAAACCATCTTCATCATTCTCCGGGTTTCATCAAACTGTTTCAGCAAACGGTTCACTTCCTGTATGTTAGTACCTGAGCCTTCTGCAATTCTTTTTCTCCGGGTACCATTAATAAGAGCAGGTTCCTCACGTTCCTTCGGTGTCATGGAATAAATAATGGCTTCGATATGTTTAAAAGCGTCGTCGTCAATATCGAGGTTTTTCATTGCCTTGCCCATTCCCGGGATCATTCCTACAACATCTTTCAGGTTCCCCATTTTTTTAATCTGGCCAATCTGTTTCAGGAAATCGTTAAAATTAAAGGTATTCTGAGCTAATTTCTTTTGAAGTTTTCTTGCTTCTTCTGCATCAAATTGCTCCTGTGCTTTTTCAACCAGCGAAACAATGTCGCCCATTCCCAAAATACGGTCGGCCATGCGGTCGGGGTGGAAAATATCGATGGCATCGAGTTTTTCGCCGGTTCCCACAAATTTGATGGGCTTTTCAACCACGGCACGGATTGAAAGCGCCGCACCACCGCGGGTATCACCATCGAGTTTTGTAAGTACAACCCCGTCGAAATCGAGCCTGTCGTTAAATTCTTTGGCAGTGTTCACCGCATCCTGCCCGGTCATCGAATCAACCACAAACAAAATTTCATCGGGATTCACAGCATTTTTGATGGCCGCTATTTCTTTCATCATCTGTTCATCTATTGCCAGACGACCTGCAGTATCGATAATTACAATATCGTTGCCTTTATTTTTTGCTTCCTGAATTGCATTCTTTGCAATTTTCACCGGGTCCATGTTTCCCTCTTCCGTATAAACTGGCACATTGATTTGTGTGCCCAGCACTTTTAACTGTTCAATTGCTGCAGGACGATATACGTCGCCTGCGACCAGCATCGGGTGGCGCCCTTTTTTGCTTTTCAGCATCAGTGCAAGTTTACCCGAGAAAGTGGTTTTACCCGAACCCTGCAATCCTGACATCAGTATAACAGATGGTTTTCCTTTAAGATTGATATCGGTAAACTTACCTCCCATTAAATCCGTCAGTTCGTCCTTTACGATTTTCACCATCAACTGGCTGGGTTTAACAGAAGTCAGTACCTGCTGACCCAACGCTTTTTCCTTAACATCGTCGGTAAACTTCTTGGCAATCTTAAAGTTAACATCAGCGTCGAGTAAAGCACGCCTGATTTCCTTCAGCGTTTCCGCGATATTTATTTCGGTGATTTTGCCTTCACCTTTCAGTATCTTAAATGACCTGTCAAGCCTGTCGCTTAAATTCTCAAACATGCGTTTTAAAACCTTTTAAAATGAGTTGCAAAAATAGATTTAAAAGTTGAAAGTTCAAGGCTTAAAATTCCTGAAATTATAAATTCCATCTTCCGGTGAATCTATTTCAACACTACCATCATAAATAACCGCGGTTCTGTTTAACCTATCATTCAGTAGTTTTTTTAAATACTTTATATTTTTGAAAAAATCATAATTAAAAGACATTGCGGATTTAATTTCAAATGCGCTTAAAAAGTTACCATTCCACTGAATGACATCAATTTCGTGTTGTGCTTTGTCGCGATAGAAAAAAAGTTTATTGTTTTTGCCACTGTTGTACAGTTCTTTCAGCATTTCATTTATTATCATATTCTCGAACAAATAGCCACGCATATGGTGTTGGTTCAACAGTTCTTCGTTGGTTATTCCGAGCAAATACGCAGCCAGTCCTGTGTCATAAAAATAAATTTTTGGAGTTTTGGTCAGCCGTTTACCAATATTTTCATAGTAAGGTGGTAATAAATAAACAATATATGAAGCCCCTAAAATATTAATCCAGTTTGATATGGTTTTTGTGTTTACACCTGTTTCGTTTGAAAGTGCAGAAGCGTTAAATTCTGTACCAATCCTCCCTGCACAAAGCCGGATAAACTGATGGAATGATATGATTTCCTTTAGGTTAACAACCTGACGTGCATCGCGTTCAACATAAGTCGAATAATAATCACCAAACATAATATTGCGCGGAATCTTGTTTGCCCAAATTGCGGGATAGCCACCATTCAGGATTAGCGTATCTGTAGAAAAATCGCTGGTATTCGCGTTAATTTCTTTTAACGATAGAGGCAAAAGTGTTAATATGGCTGTTCTTCCCGCCATTGACTGTGTTATCTTTTCCAGCAATAAAAAATTACTGCTGCCGGTAACAACAAAAAGTCTGTCTTTTTTACCCTGAAAATTATCCTCATCCACCGTTACCTGGAGGTAAGAAAAAATTTCAGGAAAATTATGCGCTTCGTCAATAATGACGCCCTGGGGATACTTTTGGATAAATTTTTTGGGATCTTCCATTGCTTCAATCCGGGCCGGGATATCCTCGAAATTTACATAAGGCAATTCAGAAAAGAAATTGCGGCACAATGTGGTTTTACCCGATTGCCGCGGCCCCGTAATCGTTATTACCCTGTAAAACGATTTTACCTTACTAATCTGTTCTTCTAAAGTTCTTTTAATCAACATTTTAATATAGTTTTAGACAAATTTGCCAGTTTACTGCCAAATCTGCCTGAAAAATAAGAAAAGTTCCAGAGATCACAGCATATCAGTTTACTTTTGTGATTTCAAAAAGAATATTTAATACATTGATTCCCTCTTGAAATTGAAGTATCATTAAAAATCGACTAATCCATATCCAAAATTTCTTTTCTACCTTTGCTTTCCGAAAAAAAATAATGATGAACAGCAATATAATCCTGATAATTTCCCGAAACCTTGGGATTAAAGAAAACCAGGTTTCAAATACAATCGCCCTTTTAGATGAAGGAGCCACCGTTCCTTTTATCTCGCGCTACCGGAAAGAACGAACCGGCAGTCTGGATGAAGTGCAGGTTTTGAATATTAAAGAACAACACGAAAAATACACTGAACTCGAAAAGCGCAAGGAAACCATCCTGAAAACAATCGGCGAACAGGAACAACTGACACCAGAACTAAAAAACAGGATTGAAAACTGTTTCGATGCCGTGGAACTCGAAGACATTTACCTCCCTTACAAACCCAAAAAAAGGACACGCGCCACCATTGCCCGCGAAAAAGGGTTGGAACCGCTGGCAAAAATCATGATGAAACAATTGGAACGCAGTCTTGAAACCCGGGCGGCTTCGTTTCTGAACGAACAGGTCGCCAGCGTGGAAGACGCGCTGGCCGGCGCCCGCGATATTGTTGCCGAATGGATCAGCGAAAACGAAAAAGCCAGAAATATTGTTCGTCGTGGTTTTGAACAAGATGCTTTTATTTATTCAAAAATCATCAAAGGAAAAGAAGAGGAAGCTGCTAAATACCGCGATTATTTTGATTGGAAAGAACCGCTGAAAAAATGCGCCTCTCACCGGCTGCTGGCCATGCGCCGTGGCGAAAACGAAGGTTTTCTTCGCGTTTCAATTGAACCCGATGCAGATAAAATTCTTACCCATCTTAACCGCTTTTTTGTAACCGGGTTGAATACCTGTGCCGACCATGTGGAAATGGCGGTGAAAGACAGTCTTAAGCGATTGATTCAACCCTCGATTGAAACCGAATTTGCTGCCCTTTCAAAAGAAAAAGCGGACGAGGAAGCGATTCGTGTTTTTGCCGAAAATATTCGCCAATTGCTGTTGGCGCCACCACTTGGTCAGAAACGAGTACTTGCAATTGACCCTGGCTACCGAACCGGCTGCAAGGTGGTTTGTCTGGATGAACAGGGAAACCTGCTTCATAACGAAACCATTTACCCGCACAAACCACAGGAAGATTTCAAAATGTCGGCCAAAAAGCTGACTTCGATGGTGGAAATGTATAAAATTGAAGCAGTGGCGATTGGCGACGGAACTGCCAGCCGCGAAACCGAATCGTTTATCAAAAAACTGCGTTTCGACCGCGAACTGCGCGTTTACATGGTAAACGAAGACGGTGCTTCGGTGTATTCGGCCTCATCCATTGCCCGGCAGGAGTTTCCACAGTACGACGTTACCGTGCGCGGTGCAGTTTCAATTGGCCGCCGTTTGATGGACCCGCTGGCGGAACTTGTGAAAATAGACCCGAAAAGCATTGGCGTGGGTCAATATCAACACGATGTTGATCAGAAAAAACTGAAAAACAGTCTCGATTCGGTGGTGGAACTTAGTGTAAACTCGGTGGGTGTGAACCTGAATACTGCCAGTAAACATTTGCTCACCTACATTTCAGGTTTGGGGCCGCAACTGGCTGAAAATATTACGGTTTACCGGAAAGAAAACGGCCCGTTTGTCTCACGTAATGAGTTAAAAAAAGTACCAAGAATGGGGCCTGTGGCTTTTGAACAGTCGGCAGGATTTTTACGCATCCCTGATGCAAAAAATCCGCTGGACAATTCAGCGGTTCACCCTGAATCGTACAAAATTGTGGAGAAAATCGCCAAAGATCTGAAATGCGGAATCAGTGACCTGGTGCGCAATGAAACACTTGTTAACCAGGTTGACTGGCAAAAATATGTTACCGAAAAAACAGGACTTCCGACATTGAACGACATAAAAACTGAATTGCTGAAACCCGGCCGCGACCCGCGAAAAGCCATCAAAGTTTTTGAATTCGCCGAAGGAATTTATTCAATAAACGACCTGAAAGAAGGAATGGTTTTACCCGGAATTGTCAACAACATCACCAATTTTGGTGCGTTTGTCGATTTGGGGATCAAAGAATCGGGGCTGATTCATATTTCAGAAATGGCCGACCAGTTTATTTCCGACCCGAATACAGTGGTAAAACTGCAGCAACACCTGATGGTTCGGGTAAAAGAAGTGGATATTGCCCGCAAGCGGATACAGCTTTCGCTGAAAGGAATTTAACTTTTCCAAAGTTTAAAACTTTGGAAAAGTTAATATGGAATGGTTACAGACTATTCTTCGTCGTCTTCGTCGAGCATTTCCTCGTTTTCGAACTCTTTTTCAAGAAATTCTTCCGCAGCTTCCACCAATTCAGTAATCAATTCTTCATCGCCCGGTTCACCGTCAATCCAGTGAATATGCTGGTTGTTCCAGAAATCGTCGATATCCGATTCAATAATAAAACGTGGCGTTTCGGTATGCACTACAAAAATGGTATCAGGAGTTTCCTGTGAATTGTCGGCAAGTAAAAATTTTGGTAACATGGCTTGATTTATTTAAATGAATAATTGTTACGAATTTACAATTATTTGTTTGCCGGTTTTCTGCTTTAAAAAAAATTAATTAAAAATTTATATTGTTCACATTTTCAGTGCAATGTCTTTTAACTGATGAATTTAAAAATATTCATTTATTAAATTGAACGAGATTTTGACCTGACAAATTAAAATAGAATACTATTTTAGCAAAAATTAAATCAAAAAAACCAGCTTGTAATGCATAAATTCAACGAAGTTCTCTCTATAATCGACAGTTATATTGGTGGTTCTCAATGGTTTGTATTTCTGCTTCTCGGAACCGGTATTTTCTTTACTATTTATTTGAAATTTCCACAGTTCAGATACATGAAACCTGCCCTCAGAATTGTCAGGGGAAAATTCGACAAGGCCGGGGATGTTGGCGACACTTCTCACTTTCAGGCATTAGCCACAGCACTTTCAGGAACGGTTGGAACCGGAAATATTGCAGGTGTTGCCCTCGCAATCCATCTTGGCGGACCTGCCGCGCTTTTCTGGATGCTGGTAACTGCTGCCGTGGGTATGACCACTAAATTCGTTGAAGTAACACTTTCACACAAATATCGCGAGATTGCTGCCGATGGATCCATCGCGGGAGGACCGATGTATTACATGAAAAACAGGCTGAATATGAAATGGCTGGCTGCGATTTTTGCCGTTGCTACAGTTCTTTCATCGTTTGGAACAGGTAATCTGCCCCAGATAAACAGTATTGCCAACTCGCTTTATGAAACTGCGGGGATCAACCACATGCTCACTGGCGGCATTCTTACTATATTGCTTGCATTGATTATTTTAGGCGGAATAAAAAGGATTGCAAAAGTTACCGAGAAGCTAACTCCATTTATGGCCATCGTTTATTTTCTGGGAGCCATGGGTGTTATTTTGTATAATTACAACAACATCATTCCTTCAATTATACAGATAGGGACTGATTTATTTACCGGAACAGCAGCTGCCGGAGGGTTTCTGGGTGGCAGCGTTGCATTCGCCTTTAACAGGGGAGTCAACCGGGGATTGTTCTCGAACGAAGCAGGACAAGGTTCAGCACCAATTGCCCACGCTGCTGCACGTGCTCACGAACCTGTATCAGAAGGACTTGTGGCGCTCCTCGAACCTTTTATCGATACAATTATTATTTGCTCGCTAACCGGATTAGTAGTTCTTTCATCGGGCGTCTGGAAAGAAAAATATGAAAACAAATTTCAGGAAGCTGACCTTGTAGTGCTGAATGAAACTTTGTCTGATAAAAATGAACAGGATGTGGACAAGCTTTATCATTTCCTTGCAAAAAAATCTGAGTTGCCATTGTTCTCAGGTGAACTGAATGTAGTAAACGGGATAATTGAAAATCAGCCAACTATTATACATTCGCGCTCAGTGGCAGAAGATGTGAAAGTGTTAATGAACAACCAGCCCTATTCAGGAAAAATTGGCTTTGAAAACGGGAAACTGATCAGCCAGTCGCGACTGAGCCTGACAGGAAAATCGCTGTTACATAGCGCACCATTAACCACTGTGGCGTTTACAAAAAGCTGGTTTGGCCCGTATGGAAAATATGTTGTGGCATTCGGACTGCTGCTTTTTGCCTTCTCCACTGCCATCAGCTGGTCGTATTATGGCGACCGTGCGGTTACATATCTCTGGGGTTCTGACAAAGTAATTTATTATCATATTGTTTATGTAATCGGCTTCTTTGTGGCTTCTTTTACCGACACCACCATCATTTGGACTCTTTCAGGAGTTACAATTGCCTTGATGACCATTCCCAATCTTTTCGGAATACTCTCACTTTCGAAAGAGATGAAAAAGGAAGTGAAACTGTTCTGGATTGAATGGGCTGCCCGTTATCCGGATGAAAAAACGCCGAAATAGTTTATTTTTCAGAGTTTCAGGTTTCCATAGTACCGAAACCGGAATCCGAATTTTTGAATCCGGAACTTTGATCCCGAAACCCGGAACTTTCATCCCCTTTTTGCTATTTTTGCGCAGAAATTGAAACAAATTAATGCAGAAATTCTATCCTGAAAATTTTGAACTGAAAATCGGATTCGACCGGATTCGCGAAATGTTGCACGAGAAATGCCTGAGTAACATGGGAATCGAACGGGTTGACGAAATGCAGTTTCAAAACGATTTCGAAAACATTTCAAAACAATTGGGAGAGACAGATGAATTCTGCAGAATAGTCCGCGAATTCGACAATTTCCCTTCAAGCCATTTTTATGATCTTCGCGAAGCACTCCAAAAAATCAGGATTGAAGGGCGTTTCCTCGAAACCACTGAGTTGTTCGACCTAAAACGCTCTCTTGAATCGTTTCGTGCAATAGTCATCTTTTTTAACAAACAGGAAGAAAATGTTTTTCCTCTGCTGAAAAAGAAAACCTCGCACGTTCAGGTATTCCCGTATATTTACGACCGGATCGACAATATTTTAAACAAGTTTGGAAAAATACGCGACAATGCAACCCCTGAACTGGCAAACATCAGGCGCGAAATTCTAACCCGTCAGTCGAATATGACAAAACGGTTGCATGCTATTTTGAAACAGGCCCAGAAAGATGGGCTGGTTGAAGAAGATGCAACTGTTTCAATCCGCGACGGGAGAGCTGTAATTCCAATTTCGGCAGGTAACAAACGTAAACTGAATGGGATAATTTACGACGAATCGTCAACCGGGAAAACGTCGTATGTTGAACCCAACGAAATTGTGGAGATGAACAACGAAATCCGTGAACTTGAATATGCCGAACGACGCGAGATAATTAAGATTCTGACAGATTTTTCAAACGATATCCGGCCCTATCTTAACGACCTGTTTTACTCGTACGATTTTCTAGGCGAAATCGATTTTATCCGTTCAAAAGCTTTGCTGGCCGTTGAGTTTAATGCAATACAACCTGATTTTGAGAATAATCCTGTAATCGACTGGATTAAGGCCGTTCATCCGCTGTTGTTGAAAACATTAAAAAGGGAAAACCGGAAAATTGTACCATTAAATATCAGGCTGACAAAAGAAAAACATATTTTACTGATCTCAGGTCCGAATGCAGGGGGAAAATCGGTTTGTCTGAAGACGGTCGGATTGCTGCAATACATGCTTCAGTGCGGTCTTCTTGTCCCGGTTTCTGAAGGAAGCCGTACTGGCATTTTCAGCAGTATTTTTATCGACATTGGCGACGAACAATCGTTGGAAAACGACCTGAGTACTTACAGCTCGCACCTGATAAACATGAAATATTTTATTAAAAACGGCGATGAAAATACCCTCATCCTGATCGATGAATTCGGAACCGGAACTGAACCGATGTTAGGTGGCGCAATTGCTGAATCGATACTCGATAAACTGAACCAGATGCGCACTTTTGGGGTAATTACAACGCATTATACCAATCTGAAACATTTTGCATCGTCGGCTGAGGGAATTGAAAACGGTGCAATGTTGTACGATTCTCAAAATATGAATCCGTTGTTTATTCTTGAAATTGGCAAACCCGGCAGCTCGTTTGCTTTCGAAATTGCACGAAAGATCGGATTACCGGAAGATATTCTTGCAAGCGCCACTGAGAAAATCGGGAAAGACCACATCAATTTCGACCGGAACCTTCGACAGATCAACCGCGACAAACGTTATTGGGAAAGCAAAAGGGAGAAAATCAGAAAAGTTGAGAAAATTCTGGATGAAATGGCAACCGATTATGAAGCTGAACTGAAAGAAACACAGAAACAACGAAAGGAAATACTTAAAAAAGCGCGGGAAGAGGCAGAACAATTGCTTTCGGGCGTTAATAAAAAGATTGAGAATACCATTCAGGAAATCAGAAAAGAGCAGGCGGAAAAAGAAAAAACAAAACAAGCCAGGGAAAACCTGGCAAAACTGAAAAGCGAAATCGTAGAAAAAACATCGGACGAAGACAATTCAATCGAAAGGAAAATAAAAAAACTTCAGGAACGGGAAAAAGACAGAAATCTGAGACGTCCGGAACAGCCAAAACCGGTGACAGTTGAAAAAGAACCAGAGGAAAACAATGAACCAAGACCGGGGGACAAAGTACGGATTGCCGGTCAGAATCCGGTGGGCGACCTCATCGAAATCAATAAAAAAAATGCGGTGATTGCTTTTGGTCAGCTGATTACAACGGTGCCAGTTGAACAAATCGAAAGGTTAAGTAACAACGAGGCAAAAAAACTGACTAAAACCAGTGGCAAATCGAGGTTAATTCCCGGCATTTCTGAAAAACGGTCAGCTTTTAAACCTGACATCGATATTCGCGGAAAACGGGCAGAAGAAGCCATTCCGATCATTCAGGGACTGATCGATGAGGCGATTATGTTCGAAGTAAGCCAGCTCCGGATTTTGCATGGAAAAGGCAACGGAATATTAAAAGAAATTATCCGCAATTACCTGAAGGCAGAGCCGATGGTGCGCTCGTTTAAAGACGAGCATGTTGATTTTGGTGGAGCGGGAATCACTGTTGTTAACCTTTCACTTTAAAAAATTCAAATCTTTTTGACCTTATATTAAGATATATTAGTCTTTTTTTCTTAGATTAGAGGGGTCATTAATTGAATTGGTTATGAAAAAGTTAATCTGGATTATTCCTTTGATTGTGATTGTGATTGTGATTTCATTCCTTCTTTATGTAAAAATTGGTTTGCCTGATGTTGATCCAGCACCTGATATTAAGGTAGAAATAACACCTGAAAAAGTAGCCCGAGGGAAATACCTCGCCAACGTTTTAATGAGTTGTGTTGAATGTCACAGTGAACGCGATTTCACTCATTTTGCCGGTCCGGTTAGTGGTTCTCCGTTTGCTGGAGGTGGCGAAGAATTTACTGTTGAGCTGGGCGCTCCGGGAAATTTTTATGCACCCAATCTTACTCCTTACCACTTGAAAGACTGGACTGATGGCGAAATATACAGGGCAATCACCGCAGGAGTTTCAAAAGACGGAAGGGTAATTTTCCCGGCAATGCCTTCACATTTGTACGGACAAGTTTCAACAGAAGATATTTACGCGGTAATCGCATATTTGAGGACCTTGCCTGCATTTGAGAAAACGGTTCCGGCACCCGATCCTGAATTTCCATTCAGCCTAATTATGAATTTTATTCCAAAAAAAGTGGTTCCGGGAACTGCACCCGACCCTGCAAATAAAGTGGAATACGGGAAATATCTGGTAACAATGGCTGCCTGTATCGATTGTCATACAGAACTGGAAAAAGGCCAGATGAAAATGGAGGAGGCATTTGGTGGAAATCGCGGGTTCATTCTTCCGACAGGAGTAGTCCGTTCTGCAAACATCACTCCCGACAAAAACACAGGCATCGGAAACTGGACTGAAGAAATGTTTGTTCAGAGGTTTAAGATTTATGCCGATTCTTCATTTGCTGCACCAACAATTACCGAAGGATTTAACACCATTATGCCCTGGCTTGGGTATTCCCATCTTGACGAAAAAGATCTGAAAGTAATATTTGCCTATTTAAAGACTTTACCGCCTGTAAACAAACAGATTATAAAATTTTCACCGAAATCGAATTAACAAATTTTATTTAAATACCGATTTTACTGTTAACAACTGCCAGAATCCGGGCTTCCTGATTCCGGATTTTAGAAATTATTTCGCCTGCTTTTTGCATTGCTTCATCCACATATTTTTTGTCAGAATATCCTGCTGCATTGATCTTTACATTTAAAAATGCCCCTTCGGCAGCTGTACGCGAACATAAAGCTCCCACCCCCGCATCGGAAATTGAATTCGGATTTCCCGTTTCAGCCATTGCTGCAATCACTTCCATCGAATCTAAAGCAAGTTGCATCACTTTTAACGGAACTTCGATGGCATTTTTTGTAGCGTTTTGAATGGCTTCCTTTCTGATTGCCTTTTCCGAATCTGTATTTTTCGGCAAACCAAAAGCTTCCATTATTCTGTTAAAAGCGTCGGTATCTTCATCAACACATTTCAATAACTGCGTGTGATAATATTTCCCTTTTTCAGCCCAGCCGGAAAATGTTTCCCACCGGTCATCCCAGCCGCGTTTGTGCGCCGAAAGATTGGCAACCATGGTTCCCAATGCTGCGCCTAATGCGCCAACATACGCTGAAATGGAACCACCCCCCGGAGCCGGAGATTCTGAAGCTGTTTCCTCCGCAAATTCTTTCAGGTTTTTACTGATCAGTTTTTTCCCCGGGTTTTCATCCAGAACATATTCAATAATTTTCTTTTTCGGATCGAACGGAGCCAGTTCGTTTAATCCCAGCGATTTGACGGCAATTTTAATAATTTCATCATCCGAAATTCCTGTTGAACGTTCCTGTTTCCTCAGAAAGTATTTTCCGGCATCGAGCATCGCCTGCAATGGAATTAAACCGATCAGTTCCGAACCGGTAACACGGATTCCGCGCTGGCGGGCTTTCTCACAAACTTCATCGAATGCAATATGAACTGGCGTTACAGTAATATCTGTCAGGTTCATCGAAATTTGTGCAATTCCGTATTCTTCAATATACCAGCCGATTGCACGTGTTTTTTTCAAAGTTCCGGGAATCCTGACAGGTTCACCCTTTTCACCGGTTACAATTTTCCCTGTAACAGGATCGCCTTCACGCAAAATACGGCCTGCTTCGCGTACATCGAAAGCAATTGAATTTGCACGTCGTGTTGAAGTTGTATTCAGATTTACATTGTAAGCTACCAGAAAATTTCTTGCTCCGATTGCCGAAGCGCCTGATCTGGCAACTTTTTCAGACCAGACCGAAGGCCCGAAATCGGGTTTCCAGTGTTCGCTTTCCATTCTTTCTTTTAAACCTTCGTATTCTCCCGAACGGCAATTGGCCAGGCTTCTCCTTTCTTCACTGAAAGACGAAAACTCATAACAATAAACCGGAATTTCCAGTTCTTCCCCCACTCTTTTGGCTAGTTGCCGGGCATATTCAGCAGCTTCTTCCATGGTTACACCTGAAACTGGCACCAGCGGACAAACATCGGTGGCACCAAACCGGGGGTGTTCACCTGTGTGATGACGCATGTCGATAACAGCCGAAGCTTTTTTAATGGCAAGAAAAGCTGCTTCAACCACCTGCTCCGGAGAACCGGCAAAAGTTACAACTGTACGATTTGTGGCTTTTCCCGGATCGACATCCAGCAGTTTAATCCCTTCAACACTTTCAATTACGTCGGTGATTTCCCTGATCACTGCCGGATTGCGCCCTTCAGAAAAATTGGGAACACATTCAATGATTTTCTTCATTTTATTCTGATTCAATCTTAAATAAAATTCGAAAATAACATCCTTTATTTTATTTTGATATGATTTATTGCAGAAACCGGAAGGTTTGCACTTCGCCGTTAATAATCACAGTTTCGATCAGATTTGAACCAAAATGATAAGGAAGGCTCTCAATTCCGGATGCCTCGGAAGTAATAAACAAGTTGGCGGTTTTACCTTTTGTAATGCTTCCCAGACAATCGGAAATACCCATGGCATAAGCTGCATTGATTGTGGTTGCATTAATTACTTCTTCGGGTAACATATTGTATTTTATACAGCCAAGCGAAGAAATTAAACTCATGTTTCCGCTGGGTGAAGATCCCGGATTGAAATCGGAAGCGAGTGAAACAGGCAATCCCGCATCGATCATTTTTCTGACCGGAGATAATGGTAAATTAAGGAAAAAAGCAGCGCCGGGCAAAATAGTCGGCATGGTTTCAGAATCTTTTAATATTGCAATTTCCTCATCACCAATATATTCAAGATGATCGACCGACAACGCGTTATATTTTACACCAACCTGAACACCACCAGTGAAACCAAGTTCGTTAGCATGAATTTTTGACCTGAGCCCGTATTTCATTCCTGCCAACAGAATACGGTCGGTATCTTGCTGAGAAAAAAAGCCCTTGTCGCAGAAAACATCGATAAAATCAGCCAGATCATCGGCGACTACCTGGGGAATCATCTCGTTAATAACAATATCGACATATTTTGAAACATTGTTTCTATATATTTCTGGTACTGCATGAGCACCTAGGAATGTGGACCTGACACAAATCGGGGCAGTTTCCTTTATCCTGCGAATTACACGTAACATTTTGAGTTCATCTTCGGTATTCAAACCATAACCACTTTTAATTTCAACGGCGCCTGTGCCTATTTTCATTATCTCGAATATCCTCTCCATCGCATCGTGGTAAAGTTCTTCCTCCGGTGTTTCATGCAATCGTTTTGCCGAATTCAGTATTCCTCCTCCCTGTTTTGCAATTTCTTCATACGAAAGACCTTTAATCCTGCTCACAAACTCCTTTTCACGCGAATGAGAATATACAAGATGCGTGTGCGAATCGACAAAACTCGGATATACAAGCCGGTTCGAACAATCAATTTCTACAAGAAGATCATCGTCAATGTACTTATCTTTTAATTGATCCATTCTTCCATATTCCTCGATAACCTCGTCGCGGATAATTAAAAATGCATTACGTATTGTTTTAACATATTTCATTTCAGCCCCGGCCCTGAACTGGATTGGCTCGTCGATAACCTGCACAAGTTCCTTAATATTCTCAAGTAATATTTTCATTAAGATTTATTTTGTTTTATAGTTTAAAAGTTACGAAAATGATTTGAAAAATCCGACAAGGATTTGAAGTAAGATTTAATATGCAGCCCAAATTTCTGAAAAAATTTACACTGCCTGTTCAAACGTTAGCATTTTCAATCAATAATGAAACTGAATTGACCCTGACAAGTAAAAAAAATGCTGCAAGTCTGTTGCAGCATTTTTCAATTGAAAGAAACATTTATTTTCAATTCATTTCAAGTATCTTAAACTCAGTCCTTCTGTTCTGACGATGTTCTTCCTCGGTGCATTTCACATCATTTTTACAGCGGTTAACAAGCTGAGATTCACCATATCCTTTAGCAATAATCCGGTCTTTACTGATCCCATTACTGACAATGTACGCAACCGCAGAATCGGATCTTTTCTGACTAAGAATTTCATTATATGCATCACTTCCTCTCGAATCGGTATGCGATCCAAGTTCAACTTTCCAACCCGGATTGTCTTTCATGATTTTAACCAACTTATTTAATTCAACTTCCGACTCGGGAAGAATGTTCCATTTATCAAAGTCATAATAAATATTCTGCATTACAAACTTCTGTTGAACAACCACTTTTTCAATCCAGATCGTATCCTTTATTATTCCAAAAGGCTTTCCAACAGTTGAAATTTCAACAGAATTATTCATATAACCTTCCATTTCCGTTATTGCCGTAATTGTAGAATTTTCCGATAAAGCTCTTTTCATTAGCATACCTGCAAATGCGAAAGGAACATTGTCGCTGAATTTAACTTTTGGATTTGAAACCGGTTGTTTTGTATTTCTGTCCATGACAACTAACTCAAGATTGTATTCTCCCCTGAATACGACTTTGTAAATATCATCGTCACCTGATCCGCCTTCTCTCCTTGACGCAAAATAACCAATTTTCCCCTCCGGATTAATTACTAACCCAAAATCATCTTCCTTAGAATTCAACTGGTCACACATTACCGGTTCACCAAAACTGTCGCCGTTTTTACAAACATATTGTAAATTGAGATCGGCTTTTTGGTTTGGTCCTTTATTTGAAGAATAAAATAAAACCGATCCGTTGTAAAAAAACGGGAACATTTCGTCGAATGAAGAATTTACGTTACTGCCGAGATTTACCGGATTTCCCCAGATTCCTTCTTTCCTGACTGACATGTAAATATCGCTGCCGCCAAGACTTGTCTTTGGATTATTGGAAGCAAAAAACAAAGTATCGCCGGTTTGGGAAATTGCTGGGTGCCCTACAGAATAGGTTGAATCGTTAAAAGGTAATTCTTCCTTTAGTTTCCAGGTTCCGTCTTCTTTCTTGACAACCACTATTCTCAAATTAATATCAGCTTTCCTGTAAACTTTATTCCTGATTTCAGGATTGTCGAAGTTGTTTAAAGTAACAAACAGTTCCCCGGTATTAGCGCAATACGATACAGGTCCGGCATGATAACCAGAACTGATGTCATCCAACTGTGATTTTTTTGAACCAGTTATATCGCCTCTTTTATCAAGGGTAACGCTGAACAGGTTGTAATAGATTTTTTTTGTCTTTCCTTCCGATATTTTCTGAATTTCTTCAGGGGTGTAAGCAGAAAACCATAATTCGTTATTTACAAATTCAGGTCCGAAATCACTCTGAGTTGTATTTATATTAGTTTTCTCAATTTCAACCTTCCGAAACTTAAAAAAATCACACTTGCTCTGACCAAACAGAAACAAGGGAAAAGTAACCAATAGAAATAAAAATATTTTTTTCATAATTGTTTATATTTAGGATAAATGTAAATCTTTTGTTAAAGATGCAAAAAAAATGCCAAACAAATATTGTTTAGACATTTACACGGGCATTTCCCCTTTGAACTGATCTGTGATTTTAATGTGATTTAAACACTGATTTTATCTTTTTCCCAATAAAACAACATTTTCAACATGATGTGTGTGAGGAAACATATCAACCGGTTGTATTTTTTTTACCTGGTAAAAAGTATCCATCATCGACAAATCACGCGCCTGTGTTGCAGGATTGCAACTGACGTAAATTATCTTTTGAGCGCCTGAATTAATTACAGCTTCAATAACATCAGCGTGCATGCCTGCCCGGGGAGGATCGGTTATGATAACATCGGGCTGACCATGATTTATCATAAACTCTTCATTAAGAACCGATTTTATATCTCCGGCATAAAACACGGTGTTAGTTATATTATTTATCATCGAATTTTCCTTCGCATCCTCAATTGCTTCCGGAACATATTCAATCCCAATAACTTTCTTCGATTGTTTCGCAATAAAATTGGCAATTGTACCGGTACCGGTATATAAATCATATACAGTTTCATCACCTTTTAACCAGGCAAATTCACGAACTACCTTATATAAATTGTATGCCTGCCCTGAATTGGTTTGATAAAAACTTTTTGGCCCGATTTTAAACTTCAGTTCTTCCATTTGCTCAACAATGTAATCACGTCCGTGAAACAACCGGATATCCTGGTCGGTAATTGTGTCATTTCCTTTTGAATTTATTACATATAACAACGAAGTAATTTCAGGAAATTCTTTCTGAACTGCCGCAAGTAAATCTTTCCTAACATGTTCATTTTCTGTATAAAACGAAAGGACTATCATTGTCTCACCGATTGAGCTTGTCCTGATTATCAAAGTTCGTAAAAATCCTGTTTTTGCTTTAATATCAAAAAAGTCCAATCCTTTTTCAACAGCATATTTAAAAATAAAGTTTCTGATCTTATTCGATGGGTCCGGTTGTAACCAGCATTTATTAATATTTATCACTTTATCAAAAAGTCCGGGAACATGAAAACCAAGTGCCTCCGACTTTTTTGTTTCACTATTTAATTCTTCAACAGTGAGCCATTTTCTGTTCGAAAAAGTAAATTCAAGTTTATTCCTGTAAAAAGTATTTTTCTCAGATCCTAAAATCGGCAAAATCTCAGGCAGTTCAACCTTTCCAATTCTGTTCAATTGGTCTTTTACCTGCTTTTCTTTATAAAAGAGTTGTCTTGCGTAAGGTAATATCTGCCATTTGCAACCTCCACAAATACCATAATGTTCGCAAAAAGCTTCGGTTCTTTCTGCTGAATAATCACGAAACCTGGTAATTATACCTTCAGCATATCTTTTCTTCTTTTTTATAACCTGCAAATCAACAACATCGCCCGGAATTGCATGAGAAGTAAATACAATCATTTCACCTGCGCGGGCTATTGCCTTTCCTTCGGCTCCGATATCGGTAATTTCTATTGCTTCGAATAAAGGCTTATTTTTTTTCCTCCCCACTTAAATTTTTTGGCAAAGATAGCTTAATATTAAAAACTGATTGTTCAAAAAATGGCTTGATTTTCCCAAATAAAAACTAATTTTCCCATTTAGAGAAAACACTATTCATTTTGCCCGATTTTCTGAACTTTGCCAAAAAGTGGATTACCACAGCAACCTTTTTTAGTTATATTTGTTTCGATTTAATGGTTGGTTTTATTTCTATAATAAAACTTTTAAAGGGGAAAGTAACTTCTGTATTTATGATTGGTTTTGTGTTTAGGGGTTTGTAAATCATCAATCATCTTCAAAAAGCGTCCATAGTTCTTTCCCCTTCCTTCTTTTTTTACCCGAAAGGGTATTTTTTTTACCCAAAATTTACTGCTGTTCATTTCATCCTAAATCGCTATCTTTGCGCATTTTCGTAATTAATGTATGATTTCTTTAGACAATATAAATCTGAGTTTTGGCGGTTTTGACCTTTTTAAAGAAATAAGTTTTTTAATCAATCAAAAAGATAAGATCGGACTGATTGGTAAAAACGGGGCTGGTAAAACCACCTTGTTAAAACTGATAAAAGGGATCGATTTACCTACTTCAGGGAATATTGGAATGTCGAAGAATACAACTGTCGGATATTTGCCGCAAGAGATGAAGCTGAACAATTCGCGCAGTTTAAAGGAAGAAACTGAACTTGCATTTGAAGAGTTGCTTCACCTTCAAAAGAAAATTGAAGAATTGAATCTCGAAATATCAGAAGATGAAGATTACCACTCAGAGGTTTATTTGAAAAAACTTGATCACATTCACGAATTAAATGAACGATTTAATATACTTGGCGGAGATAATTACGAGGCTGAACTTGAACAAACTCTGCTTGGACTTGGATTCGAACGTTCCGATTTTTCGCGACACACATCCGAATTCAGCGGTGGATGGAGGATGCGCGTTGAACTTGCCAAACTTCTGTTGAAAAAACCTGATGTTTTTTTATTGGATGAGCCCACCAATCATCTCGATATTGAATCGATCCAGTGGCTCGAAGATTTTCTGAAGAATTACAACGGTGCAATTGTTCTTGTTTCTCACGACAAGGCTTTTCTCGATGCTGTGTGTAACCGCACCATTGAAATCTCGCTCGGAAAAATTACCGATCAGAAAATGAATTATTCGAAATTTATTGAATGGAAAAAAGAACAACGTGAAATCCAGATTGCAGCTTACCGAAATCAGCAAAAGCAGATTGAAGATATTGAAACTTTTATAGAGCGTTTCAGATACAAGGCAACAAAAGCTGTTCAGGTTCAATCGAGAATAAAACAGCTTGAAAAGATGGAGCGACTTGAAATTGAAGAGGTTGACAACTCGGCGCTTCGAATAAATTTTCCTCCTGCTCCACGTTCGGGAAGAGTAGTAATCGATGCAAAAAATATCAGCAAAAGTTATGAATCTCTGTTGGTTTTAAACGATATCAATTTAAAGATTGAACAAGGTGAGAAAATTGCTTTTGTAGGCCGGAACGGTGAAGGAAAAACAACTCTTGCCCGGATTATTATGCATGAGCTTGAATATGAGGGAGAACTGACACTGGGACACAATGCTAAAATAGGGTATTTTGCTCAAAACCAGGCGCAACTTCTGAACGAGGAACTTACTGTTTTTGAGACAATTGATGAAATTGCAGTAGGCGACGTAAGAACTAAAATCAGGGATATTCTTGGCGCCTTTTTATTCTCGGGCGAAGATGTTGACAAAAAGGTGAAAGTTTTAAGCGGAGGTGAAAAAACAAGGTTGGCAATGATCCGTTTAATGCTCGAACCTGTGAATTTTCTTGTTCTGGACGAACCTACCAACCATCTCGATATCAGATCGAAAGAGA
>JBBIPU010000051.1:23846-25644 GCA_037442685.1 Draconibacterium sp.
AATTTTCTTGTTCTGGACGAACCTACCAACCATCTCGATATCAGATCGAAAGAGATATTGAAAAATGCACTGATCAATTTTAACGGAACAATACTGGTTGTTTCGCACGACAGGGAATTTCTGGATGGACTGGTGAATTGTGTTTATGAATTCAGAAACAAAAAAGTAAAACAACATCTTGGCGGGATTTATGATTTTCTTGAGAAAAGAAAAATTGAATCTTTAAAAGAACTTGAGAAAAAGACAGTTTCCAAAAAAACTGAGAAAACTAATGACGCCAAACAGACATCAGGACAGGAAATTAGTTTTCAGGAACAAAAAGAAATAAGCAGAAATATTTCGAGACTTGAAAAGCAGGTTGAAAAAACTGAATCGGAGATACAAAGCATCGAAACCGAAAGCGCTGAACTGGAAAAACTACTTTCGTCATCTGAAAAACTTGAGGATCATTCCATCTTCGACAGGTACGAGTTATTGAAAACTAAACTTGGCACAGCCATGGAAAATTGGGAAAAACAACATGAAGAACTGGATTACTGGAGACAGAAAAAAAGCTGGTAATGGAAAAAGATGAATTTATTTATGGAACAAGAGCTGTAATTGAAGCAATTAATACAGGAAAAAACATTGAAAAGGTTTTTATCAAAACCGGGTTAAACAACGAATTATATCAGCAACTGATTTCACTGATCAAAGAAAATGGAATCGCTTTCCAGTTTGTACCTGTTGAAAAAATAAACCGGATCACCCGGAAAAATCACCAGGGAGTTCTGGCATTCATTTCTCCGGTCGAATTTACCGATATTGAAATGTTATTGCCTGTCATTTTCGAATCAGGAAATGATCCTTTGCTTTTAATTCTCGATCAGATAACTGATGTAAGAAATTTTGGGGCAATTGCACGAACTGCTGAATGTGCCGGAGTAAATGCCATAATTATTCCCGAAAAAGGGATGGCCAGAATTGGCGCAGATGCCATAAAAACTTCGGCCGGGGCAATTCATCACATTCCCATCTGCAGAGTGACCAATCTCTTGAAAACAGTTAAATTTTTGCAGGATTCCGGAATCCAAATTGTTGCCGCTACCGAAAAAGCGTCGAGGATTTACACTGATGGTAATTTTAAAACTCCGGTCGCAATTGTAATGGGGTCAGAAGAAAGCGGTATTTCCCAACCCATTCTGAACATTGCAGATCAGCAATTAAAAATCCCTTTATTTGGAAATATCGAGTCGCTGAATGTTTCTGTTTCATCGGCTTTAATGGTTTACGAAGCAGTCAGGCAACGAAATCAATCATTAATCTGAATTGTGCGTTTAAATGATTCTTCCAGCGAAATAAATGTTTCGGTACTCGAAACTCCCGGAATCTTTTGTATCTGGTCGCTCAATACTGTTTTCAGATGCTCATTGTCTTTGGCGTAAACTTTAATAAAAATTGCGTATTGCCCGGTTGTATAATGACATTCAACTATTTCAGGAATGACTTTTAAACGTTCAACCACTTCCGAAAACATCCCCCCTTTTTCGAGAAAAATTCCGATATAAGTACAGGTCCTGAAATCAACCTTTTTGGGATCGATGTGATAACCAGAGCCAACAATTACCCCCAGATCAATCATGCGGTTTACACGTTGATGGACAGCTGCTCTTGAAATACCAACTTCAATCGCAACATCCTTGAAAGGTATTCTGGCATTTTTGGTGATTATATCCAGAATTTTCAAGTCAATGTCGTCTAATTTATTTCTCAATGTCATATCTTACAAATTTCCAATAAAAATACATATTTAATATCA
>JBBIPU010000052.1:0-25350 GCA_037442685.1 Draconibacterium sp.
AGGTCTTTTTTCACCCGCTTGTCGAGTTTGGCAATAATTGCATCGTATTCTTCGAGTTTGTAACCCTGGTACAGAAAATATTGCAGAACATGCAGGTTGGCCGAATATTGCAACTGTTTCGATTTGCTTTTTGAGCAGACCAGCCAGGCGTAAAAATTAGCTTCTGCTTCGTTGGTCACCCCAAACTGGTGTGCTTTTTCGTGTGCCAGGATAAATGGATATTCCACTGGCAAAATATAGCTGTTGACATGAATTTCGTTAAAAAACGGACCGTAATATCCCGAAATTCCTGCCTGTGCAAAAAAACGGCTGACTGTGATTGATTTTGCTTTTCGTTTTCCCATCGGATATTTTAATCCAAGTGCAGGTGCCAGATTTTTGTATGATGCTTCAACCTGTAAATCGGTTTTGTCCTGATCCCAGTTGTTGAACTGGCACCAGGTTTTGTTGGTGTTTTCAACCAACTGTCGAAGCTGGGCTATAAATTCCTTTGTACCGGCTTGCCGGTGCTTTAATCCGAGCCGGTTATAAATGTCGCTTCTGAAATAGTTGAATCCCCACAAAACATAAAAAAGGATGTAAACTGCAGCCGAAACATTCAGAATAATTTTACCAGCTGTTGAAAACCTGGTTTTTCGTAAAAAAAGCAAGATGATGAGGACCAAAAACGAAAGTACCAGAAGGACATAGAAAATATCGTCGAGAGAAAAAGGTAACAAAAAGCTGATTCGCGAAAACAAAGAAGCTAAAAGAGGGTAAATTCCGTGCGAGTAAACCGTCTCGGTAATTGCCGGAAAGCGGTAAGCCAATTGAGTTAGCCCAAAAGCAATAATTGCACACAGCGGAAGAATCAGCCATTTTTTCGATCCGGATTTTACCATAATGATTTTTACCGTCCTTTTTTTGATCAGGAACCAAAATAAACTGATTGTCTGCAATCGGCAAAGAAAACAGGATTATAATATTTTTCCGGTAAGACTTTTTAACTCAGATTGAGCTGATGTCGGGATTTTGTAACAAATTTTGTATAATTGAGCCCTTAAAATTTTCAGATGCGGATTTCAGTCATTTTGTTTTTAGTTCTGCTGGTTTCCACCGGATCCGGGCAATCGCGATCGACCAAAGGCTGGATTGATTTTGGCAGTAACCATATTAACAAATGGCTGCAAATAGCGCCCGGAACGCTTGGGCCCAATTCGTTGCCGGTGTCTTTTATGGATTATGCATCGCTCGACAGTTTATCGAACATTGAAACTGGTGTGCACGCGCATTATATGGAAGGCGACAGGGCAATTAATTCTTACCTGAGTTTGTACTGGGCAGTTGTGCCTAAAAGAGTTTCAGTTCAAATCTGGGGATTTCCGTCTGAAACATTTCAAACCGATAATTCGGTGCGCGATAAACGGCAGATTTATTACGACGATACAGGTTGGATCACACAAGGGGGAGATATCTGGATAAGTACTTACATCCAATTGCTGAGAGAACATAATAACTGGCCTGGAATTTCTATCAATTATTCGGCAAAAACCACGACAGGAGGTGCGACCCAGGGACGTTACACCGATGCACCTGCCAATTATTATTACATGGCTTTCGGAAAATCGTTTTTCATGAAGAAGTGTTTTATTGATGAAATCCGGATCGGAATGTTGGGTGGTTTTTATGTGTGGCAGACAAATAAAGTTGAACTGGCACAGGATGAAGGCCCGCTGTATGAATTTGGTCTTGATCTGAAACACAGGAATCTTTCATGGAAGAATGAGATTGGCGGTTACAGTGGTTACGACGTTTATGAATACATTGGAGTGAGTGGAAATAATGATCCTCTGATTTACCGGACGAATTTTGAAATTACAGGTAAGAGATTTGACTGGAAATGGGAATATCAGACCGGAATAAGGGATTATTATTATCAGACATTCAGATTTTCGGTACTTTATAAATTTGGATATAACAAACTGCATAAAGAAAAATCCTGATTGTTTCTGTCTTCATACACTGAAAAGCACTTTCATATCTTTATAATTAACAGTTATTACAACTTTGATAAGAAAATTTTAATTTTGGCGCGGGAAAACCAAAAACGTAAATGTATGGCATTGCAGGAGGAATTTGAAAAACAGGGAGTGTGGCTTTTCAGGTACAGAAGTTCGCTTCCGTTGTTAATTTTGGCAATCGGCGCAATTTTGATTGTACGAACCGATTTTTATCCTGAAACATTCTTTTTAAAAGGGACGCCCTTCGAAATATATTATGAGATGTTTTGTCTGGTTATCAGCTTATTAGGTCTTGTAATCAGGATTTATACCGTTGGTCACACACCGGTAAATACATCGGGCAGAAATGCAAAATGGCAGATTGCCGATTCGTTAAATACCACCGGAATGTACAGTATTGTCAGGCATCCTTTGTATCTGGGTAATTTTTTCATGTGGCTGGGCCCGGCATTTTTAACCGGAAATCTTTGGTTTATTATCTCTTTTTGTTTATTCTACTGGATTTATTACGAGAGGATTATGTATGCCGAGGAACAGTTTCTGAGAAGTAGTTTCGGCGATGTTTACACCAACTGGGCTGCAGGTGTGCCGGCGTTTTTGCCAAACTTTAAAAATTTCAAAAAACCTTCGGTGCCATTTAGCTGGAAAAAAATATTAAAAAAGGAGAAAAACGGAATTGCAGCTGTATTTCTTGTTTTTACTGCTTTTGATATTACAGGTGAGTTGATAAATGGAACTTCAGACTATAATTATTTTCTGATCGGGTGTTGTATTTTTACTGTATTGTTATATTTCGTTCTCAAGTATCTGAAATGGAACACCAACCTTTTGAACGAACCCGGGAGATAACCAATTCATTGCGGCAAACCGGGCACAATTACCCACAGGTTTTGTTATACTTGTACTTCAAATAAAAAAAGCAAAATGAGTAAAATCATATTCATGTTTATCCTGTCAGCAGGATTTGTATTTGCGACCCCGGTTTATGGAAAATATTCAGAAAAGAAAGTAAAAAAGATACATGAAAAAGTACTGACTGTAGATACGCATTGCGACACACCCATGGCAATGCTAGACGAAAACTTTGATGTAGGCAAAAGAAACAACCCACCTCAAAGCAGGGTCGATTTTCCAAGAATGAAAGAAGGTGGTTTGGATGCAATGTTTTTTGCCGCTTTTACAAGTCAGCGCGAAAGAACACCTGAAAATACCGAAAATGCATACAAACAGGCAATTCAGATGATTGATGTAACTAATGCTGCCTGTAAAAAATACAGCGATCTGGCTGAAATTGCATTAAATCCGGATGATGCTGCACGTTTGGAAAAACAGGGGAAACGTGCCATTTTCATCGGAATGGAAAACGGATTTCCGCTTGGAACCGACATCAGCAGGGTAAAGGAATTTTATGACCGGGGTGTTAGGTACATTACGCTTTGTCATTCATCGAATAACGACATCTGCGATTCTTCGACCGATAAAAAAGGAGCCGAACACAACGGGTTGAGTAAATTCGGGGAAGAAGTTGTAAAGGAGATGAATAAACTGGGAATGATGATCGATGTTTCGCATATTTCAGATAAATCGTTTTACGATGTGATTAAACTTTCTGAAGCACCAATAATTGCTTCACATTCAAGTGTCCGTGCAATTGCTCATCATAAACGCAACATGACCGACGACATGATAAAAGCCCTTGCAAAAAGAGGTGGCGTTATTCAGATTTGCCTGCTCGATGATTATGTGAAGGATCCGGATACAACCACTGTTTACTATCAGAAGAGAAAAGAACTGAACCAGATTTTTGACTCAAAATATGATTCAATGACCGATGAACAGAAAAAGGAACTGAGAAACGAGTGGAAGATTCTGAAAGAGAAATATCCGAAAACATTACCAACGGTTTCCGATCTTGTCGATCATATCGATCATGTTAAAAACCTGGTTGGAATTGATTATGTTGGCATTGGAAGCGACTTTGACGGCGGTGGCGGACTTGCAGATTGTGCCGATGTAAGCCAGTTCCCGAACATTACCGCCGAAATGCTGAAAAGAGGTTACACCGAAGAAGAAATCAGGAAAGTGTGGGGTGGAAATTTTTTCAGGGTCTTTCAGGAAGTTGAAAAAGTCGCGCATCCACATTCGTAATTTATCTTTGTTTATCCTTTTATTTATTCTTTAAGCAACTTTAATCCTGTTGTTTACCGATTTTTTTACCTCCCGTTAACGGCAATTTTTATAATTTGGCAGTAATTCTGATCTTTTAAAATTATTTAAACCTTTTCTTCAAATGAATTACATCGATATTATAATTCTTATCCTGCTTATTCTTTCGGCAATCGGAGGATTTAAAAACGGGCTGATCACTGAACTTGCCTCGCTGGCAGCACTGATTTTAGGTATCTGGGGTGCAATTCAGTTTTCGTATATTACCACCGATTTACTGATTAAATACTTCGATCTGAAATCAAATCATCTGAATATTATATCATTCGGGGTAACTTTTATTGTAATTGTAATTTTGGTTCATATTGTTGCCGGGGTGATAAACAATATGGTCGATAAGGGAACGCTGGGAATCACAAATCATCTGGGCGGAATGGTGTTCGGACTTCTCCGTTCAATTCTTTTTTTAAGTATCGCGCTTCTGATTTTCGATAAGATCAATAAAGATTTAAAAATTATTCCTGAAGATGTAAAAGCAAATTCAAGAATGTACGAACCAATCCGGAATGTTGCGCCGTCCATTTTCCCGTTTATCGATATCTGGAACGACGACCAGAATTTTTTTGATAAAAAGGACGATAAAAAAGTGATTTGAAATCATTAAAACAGCCTTGTCCACCTGTATTACAACTAAAACCATCAGGTAGTATTCTCTTTTAGCGTTTTTTGTTTCCGGGAAAACAGGATAACATTCATCATTTTATATCTTTGCCCAGATTTTTTAAAAAGGTTTTCATGAATTTTATAGAAGATTTGAAATGGCGTGGCATGTTGCACGATGTTACGCCCGGAGCCGAAGAACAACTCGAAAAGGAAATGACAGTGGCGTACATTGGTTTCGACCCGACTTCCGACTCGTTGCATGTTGGCAGTTTTGCACAGATAATGCTGTTAAAGCGGTTTCAGCTTGCAGGCCACAAACCTGTGGCTTTGGTTGGTGGAGCAACAGGTATGATCGGGGATCCGTCGGGGAAATCGGATGAGCGGAACCTGTTAAACGAAGAAATCCTTAATAAAAATCTGAATGGCATTAAAGCACAACTCTCCAGGTTTCTCGATTTCGATTCGGGAGAAGTGAATGCCGCTGTTATGGTAAACAACTACGATTGGATGAAAGGTTATTCCTTCCTTGAATTTATCCGCGATATCGGGAAACACATCACTGTTAATTATATGATGTCGAAAGATTCGGTGAAAAAGCGGTTGGGAGCCGATTCGAAAGTGGGGATGTCGTTTACCGAATTTACTTACCAACTGGTTCAGGGATACGATTTTCTCTGGCTTTACGAAAACATGAACTGCAAGATACAAATGGGCGGTTCGGATCAGTGGGGAAATATTACGACCGGCACTGAACTTATTCGCCGAAAAGTTGGTGGTGAAGCTTACGCATTGACCATTCCCCTGATTACCAAAGCCGACGGGGGAAAATTCGGAAAAACGGAACACGGAAATGTCTGGCTCGATCCTGAAAAAACCACTCCTTACGAATTCTACCAGTTCTGGTTAAATACATCGGATGAAGATGCCGAAAAATATATAAAGGTATTTACCCTTTTGCCGCAGGAAGAAATTATTGCATTGATTGAACAGCACAGGGAAGCACCGCATATCAGGGTTTTACAGAAGAAACTTGCCGAGGAAATTACCACAATGGTTCATTCGCGCGAAGAATATGATCTGGTGGTTGAAGCATCTCAGATTCTTTTCGGAAACGGTACAGCCGAACAATTACGAAAACTGAACGTAAGCACGTTCCTTTCGGTTTTTGAGGGGGTGCCTCAATTTTCGGTTTCGAAAACAGAAATTGAAAACGGAATCAATGTTGTTGATCTGCTTGCTGAAAAAACCCGGGTTTTTGAATCAAAAGGAGAAACAAGGAGAACAATTCAGGGCAACGGTCTGAGCATCAATAAAGAAAAAATATCGAGTGCTGATCTGCTGATTGACAGCTCTTTCCTGATCAACAACAAATATATTCTTGCACAACGGGGTAAGAAAAGTTATTCTCTGATTATAGTTGATTAGTATAAAGATTTCGGTTTGATATTCAATACTAAAATCGGTTTAAAAACGTTGAAATTAGGTTATTAAAACTTAACCAGAACTTATGAGAAGCAGACGAGTATCCTTTCCGGTGCCTGAATCCATTTACCAATCAGTTTATGTTTTTTGAAATATAAAAATGAATAATTTATATGAATAATTTTTTCGACAATCAGCGAATCCTTACCTTAATCTGGAAACGCAAATTTCATTTTGTTGTAATAGGTGTAATTGCGATAATTTTAGGGGCAATATTCTCGGGACCAACATTTATCAAACCAAAATTTAAATCGACCGCCCGGATTTACCCAACTAATTTAGGGGAGATGAGCGAAGAATCGAAAACAGAGCAGATGTTGGAGATTATTAACTCTGACGTCGTGAAATTTAAAATGTTTAAAGCTTTTGAATCGAAGGATATTTTCAATATCAGCAAGGATGATCCACATTATCTGACCTATATTTTTGACATTTACAATGAAAACATAAAAACCTCGAAAACCCAGAACGAGACAGTTGAAATAAAGGTTTTGGCATACAATCCGCAAATAGCAAGCGATATGTGCGATTCAATTATTCATTTTTATAACCAGGCGGTAGGCGACATGTACAGGGCAAAGAACTGGGAACTGGTTGGAATCTCACAAAAACAACTGGACAAAAAGTATGCTGAACTTGATTCATTAATCAGCAGGTTAAATCAGATTCGGACAGAAACAGGAATTGTTGATGTTGCAACCCAGGTCCCAGAGGTTACACGTGGTTATGTAAAAGCTCTGGTTGATGGAGGTGGTAATTCAGCTGAAATTAACCGGATTAAGGAAATTTTTGGCAACTTGCTTAAAAGAGGAGCTGAAGCACGTTCACTTGAAGTTAGCTTTGATTTTGTTTTGCAGGATATAGTAAAGATAAAAACAGTTTATGAACTGAACCTGAATGAATACCAAAAAAACATCACCTACAGTCACATTGTTGATTATCCTTTTCCTGCTGATGATAAATCATATCCGGTTCGTTGGTTAATTGTTGCTTTTGCAACTTTTTCAGCTGTTTTTATGGCTTTATTGGTATTTCTTGTGCTTGATTACCGTAAAGAAGACTAATATAATCTGGTGATTCAAAAAGCAACCATAAGAATTTCCCTTTTTTATCTTATTTCAATAAGCTTTATCTTATTGAACATTTTTTTTATGGTTAAAAGGAATATGCTGGTAGTGAATGTATTGCCAGTAATTCTTGCAATACTGCTTGTGGTTATTTATTCGTTTGATAAGATTATTTATCTTGTTGCACTGTTTTCTCCGCTCTCGTTACCCCTTTCAACATTAATTCCGGGATTTGACTTCGATATGTATTTGCCAACAGAGCCTTTGTTGTTTGGGATATTAATTGTTTTTCTGTTGAAACTAATTTACGAAAGAGGTTTCGATAATCAAATCCTTACCCATCCCGTGTCTCTGGCCATTTATATCAATTTAATCTGGATCTTTTTAACAGCCTTAACCAGCACGATGCCGGTAGTTTCCTTTAAGTTTTTGTTGTCGCGTATTTGGTTTGTGGCTGGTTTGTATTTTATAACTGCAAAAATGTTTTCTGAAGGTAAAAACCTTGAAAAGTACATTTGGTTATATATAATTTCGTTGGTGATTGTGATTTTTTATACTGTTAACCGTCATTTGGGATATGGATTATGGAATAAGGAAGTGGCTAATTTTGTTCCTAATCCTTTTTACAAAGATCACACGTCTTATGGCGCTGCATTGGCAATGTATATTCCTTTTTTGATGATGTTCTCGTTTGGTCGTTTTGTTAGCAGAAAAGTTAAAATTATCTCATTAATTGTTTTAGGCATTCTATTGATAGGTTTTGTACTTTCCTATACAAGAGCTGCCTGGTTAAGTTTTATTATTGCAGGTATGGTTTATGGAGTTGTAAAACTGAAAATCAGGTTTAAACCACTTTTTATTACGTTTATTTCGGTTTTGGTGTTATTCCTGATTTTTGAAAATCAGATATATATGAGTTTGGAACAAAACTCTAAGCAATCTTCAGCCGATTTTAAAACTCACATTTCTTCAATGTCGAATATCACAAGTGATGCGTCAAATCTGGAGCGGATTAACCGCTGGAGTTGCGCCATCAGGATGTTTGAAGACAAGCCGGTTTTTGGTTTCGGACCTGGCACATACATGTTTAATTATGCACCTTACCAGTTGAATGAAGACAGGACGATCATCAGCACCAATTCTGCTGATGGTGGAAATGCACACAGCGAATACCTGGGGCCGTTGTCCGAATCGGGAGTTCTCGGATTGATTACTTTTCTGATGATTGTGATAACAGTGATTTATACCGCAGTTCATACATACATGAGATTGACCGATAAAAGGCTGAAATCGTTTGTCCTGACTGCTTTGGTCAGCCTTGTGACATATTACGTGCACGGATTTCTGAATAATTTTCTGGACACCGACAAACTTTCAGTTCCTTTCTGGGGATTCACAGCGATGATCGTTGCAATCGATATTTATTCACGAAACCAGGGTGAGACACAAAAAAATCCGGACTGAAAACAACCCGGATTTAACGCTTAAAATCAAAATATTTTTACTGACGCACACGTTCGCTGTAAGTCCTGTCAACAGTGCTTACCCTGATAATATCGCCTTCATTGATAAACATCGGAACCATTACTTCAGCTCCTGTTTCAACAGTGGCTGGTTTCAGTGCATTCGAGCTGGCAGTGTTTCCTTTTTCGCCGGCGATGGTCGATGTAACCAGAAGCTCAACAACCGGAGGCATTTCTGCTGTTAACGGAGTTTCTTCCTCGGCATGGAACTGAATTTCAATAATCTGACCTTCTTTCATCAGATCGGCGTTTTCAACCATGGTTTCCGGGATCGAAATCTGCTCGAAAGTTTGTGTGTTCATCACATTCAATTCTGAGTCATCTTTGTAAAGATATTGATACTGACGACGTTCAACACGAACTTCATCTACTTTTACACCCGAGTTAAAAGTGTTTTCAATGATTCTTCCTGTTTTTATGTTCCTGAGTTTTGTACGAACAAATGCCGGTCCCTTGCCGGGTTTTACGTGCAAAAAACTTACGATTGTGTGGATTTCACCTTTAAACATAAAGCACAATCCGTTTTTAAAATCTGCTGTTGTAGCCATGAAATTTTCTTTTCTGATTTATTACGGCGCAAAAATAAATAAAACCGTTATAAATCGACTTTTTATTGATTCTTTTTGCTGAAATTTTTAATCTGTTCATATTGTAAGGCGTTCAGGATTATTGTATTGGTGAATCACAGAAGATTCAGTTCCTGTCAGAAAACCTTATTTTTGGGGATGGTGGCCACAAAATTTTTCAGATAAAATGGCTCGAAATACGCCACATCCTCAAATTGTTTTTTACTGAATTTTTCTTGTGTAAGGATTGCCATAAATTCTGAAGAAGTATTGAAAGGTCCTGCAAAAACTGCATTTTGGTGGTTAATCATGTTTTTGCATTTTTCAGCGCCGTTCCCGAAAAACAAAATATGATTTGTATCAAAAAGTTCTTTCAGAAAATTTTCATCAATAATTTCGGCTGAAACTGGTCTGATTTCTTCGCCTTTTGCATTGTACAAAGCTGTGTACACTTCCATTCTTCGTGCATCGATCATCGGGCAGAAAAGCAAAGGTTTTCCGTTTTTGTTTTGATGAAATTTTTCAGAATGCATGGCTGTGTAAATTCCAAGAATTTCAAGCGAACTTACCGAAATAAGAGGGATACCAAGTCCGTAGCAAAGCCCTTTTGCCACCGAAACGCCAATACGCAATCCTGTATAAGAACCGGGTCCTTTGCTTACCGCAACCGCGTCGATTGATTTAGCCTGAATGTTGTTTACTTTAAAAAGTTCTTCAATAAAAACGGTCAAACTCCCCGAATGGTTGAATCCTTCAGTACTTTCCCTGATAAATAGTGTCCTTCCGTTTTGTGCAAGCGAAACCGAGCAAACTTCGGTTGATGTTTCGATATTTAAAATCAATGCCATGAAATCATGTTAATTTGTTGCCGGCAAAAATATTTAAATGTTTGAATAAATTACGGGATTATTATAATTCGATATAATTTCCATTTACCACCACTCCGGCAACGCCCATTTTCTGAGCCGATTTCAGTGCATCCTCACGGGTGTGTACAATGGGTTCGCCGGCAGCGTTAAAAGAGGTGTTAATCAGTGCTTTGATGCTGTGGTTTTTGTCAAGATATTCCAGTAAATCATATAAAAACGGATTGTTTTCGCGGGTAAAAAGAGTCTGGAAACGCGCGGTTCCGTCGGCATGGATAGCCCCTGCCATTTCGGATTGTTTTTCGGGCAACACCGGCAAATCGAGCAACATAAACTCCGATAGTGGGTGAATGGTTTCGATACCTGTAAAATAGCGTGTGTTTTTTTCAAGCGTCACCGGTGCCAGTGGCCGGTACCATTCACGACCTTTCATGTCGCAACTCAGTTTGCAGGCCAATAGTTTCGATGAAGCCAGCGCCAGGAGCGAGCGGTTCCCCAGCGCCCGCGGTCCTGCTTCGCCAAAACCGTTGCAAACGCCAATCACTTTTCCCGCCACAATCGCTTCGGCAACAGTTTTTATGGTTTCTGTGGAATATTCAGTCTGATAATTTTCGATATTCCAGTTGTTGAGGTACGGCGGATGTTTTACCACTTTGCCATGTTTCATCCATTCGGCAAAAGCTGCAGCGCCTAACGCCAGACCGGAATCTTCGGTACATGGTGGGATGAAAACATTTTTGAAGATTCCGCTGTTGACGATTGCAGAATTTGCGACAACATTTAATGCCGATCCTCCTGTGTAATAAAGGTTTTCAGCCCCGGTTTTTTCAGCAAGTTCGCTTAATTTTTTAATAATCTGCCGTTCGAACATTTTTTGTAAAGTAGCTGCCACATCCTGAATAAATCTGTTTTTCTGATCAAATGACCTGACCGTGACATTCAAATCAGTTTCAGCTTTTTCGAAGAACACCGAAGTTTTTCCCCAGATATTTTGAAACAGGTCGTTTTTGATTAACCAGGTTTCCAGTTCCGGATTGAATTTTCCCCAGCCCGCAAATCCCATGAATTTGCCCGGTACAGCATTTTGCTCCGGAAGTTTTGCCCCGAGAATCGAAAAAACAAGGGCATTTGCATTGTAAATGGCCGAGAATAGCTTTAAATCCCAGTGATATTCAATCCATTCAATTTTTCCATTTTTAAAAGTGGCTGCCGAAAAGTTACTCAAACTTGCACCGCCGTCGAAATGAACCAGAAGATTGTTTGGCATAAAATTTCCGAAGAAAGGGAGACAGGAAAAAATGTGTGCCATTTCGTGATTCACAACCCAGGCATCTGTTTCTTTTCCAAACCACCAGCATTTCCCTTTTTCAGCAGAAGTTGATAATTTTTCTGCAAGCGGAGCTTCAAAACGGGCGTCACCATTTTGGGTGAGAAATGTCCGGCCCACAACATTGTCAACAAAAACTAAATCGTAATTGCCGTCAATCAGTTTTTTCTCTTTTAAATATTTTTTTAAATGAATGTGAAGTGTATTGTCTCTTTTCCTGCGGGAGATTCTTTCCTGTTGTAAAAACCAGGTTACCTTTCCGTTTTGCATAAAAGCCAGGTTGTGGTCGTGAACATAAAACGGATATTCATATTCCTGCCGGTCCTGAATTCCGTAAATGGCAAGTGTTGGCTTTGTTTTATCCATTAAAATTCAGTTTATCGGCAAACTGAATAAAAATGGCTGTTCCCAAAAGCAGGATAAACAGCAGTTCTCTCCAGAATCCCGATTTGATGGAGACAAATAAATTTGAAATTAAAAATGTTACAGGAAGCACAGTGATTACAAGCATCTCCTGCGAGGTGGCTGGTATAAAAATAAAGCTGATCATGGAGAAAAGAAAAATGATAAAAAACACCTGGTAATACTTTCTTGTGCTTACTTTTCTTGAATCGTACTGTTGCAAAATCTTAATGCTTCCAATGATTGTCAGTAGGATTAATAAAGCCAGAAAACCCTGTAACGGATAATTTGATTTGAGATGATTAACCGGTGTAATTATATTTTTCAAAAAGACAGCAAAAGTTTCGGATAACTGATCGGTAAAAAAAGTATAAGTCAAAGCAAATAAAACGGGGATAACAAAACCAATAATAAGTATTAAAAATTCATGCCATTTTATTTCCCTGCGCAGGATGGAAATAGCGATCAGAAAAGCGGGTAACATGACAATTGCATTAAAGTAAAACAATGTTGCTGCTGCAACGAAAAGGCCTGCATTAAAAATGTCAACCCGTGGTTCGGGATTATTGAAAATGGAGAACAGGTTGTGTACTGCAATCAGAATTAAAATGGCTGCAAAATAAACAGGGTGAAGGGTGTGAATGAAATTAAAACCACCGGCAATTATTATGAAAATGGCAACCGGCAGCATTGTTTTTACATTCAGCAGTGAATAACGGTTGCTAATTTGCTGAATAATAACTGCGATGAATAATGCCAGTAAAAGTGAAAGAACAACCTGTAACATCGGAAAACCGGAGATCAGTTTGTTGATTGGATGGTATAAGATATTCCCGTTTTCACCTTCGAAATAATTATATATTTCCGGCGAAATCAGGCTTCGTAACCAGAACAGGATTCCAATGAGGAAGAAAACAAAAATGTTCAGAGGCCAGTTTGATTTAAATGTTTTTAAAATCATTTTTTACAAATCAAATCCCAAATCTTTCCTGTAATATTTATTCTCGAACTGTATGATTTCTGCGTTCCTGTAAGAATTTTCAAGGGCATTTTTCAAATCTGTTCCATACGAACTGACAGCAATCACGCGGCCTCCGGCAGTAACTATCCCATTATCTCCGGTTTTTGTGCCGGCGTGGAAAACGATGCTGCCATTAACTTCATCCAATCCTGAAATCAGCTTTCCGTTTTCATATTTTCCAGGGTAACCACCTGAAACCAGCATTACACAGGCAGCGGGTCTTTCGTCTGTTTCAACCTGTTTATTTTCAAGCGTCCCGGAAGCTGCTCCTTCAAGCAGATCGACAAAGTCCGACTTTATTCGCAGCATTACTGCCTCGGTTTCAGGATCGCCCATCCTTACATTATATTCAATTACATACGGATCGTTGTTTACTTTTATTAAACCGAAAAAGATGAACCCGGTGAATTCAATATTTTCTTTCTGAAGTCCACCGATTGTAGGTTGAATGATTTGTTTTTCCACTTTCTCCATAAAAACCTTGTCGGCAAATGGTACCGGCGAAACAGAGCCCATTCCGCCTGTATTCAAACCGGTGTCTCCTTCTCCGATCCTTTTGTAATCCTTGGCCTCGGGAAGTATTTTGTAGCTTTTACCGTCGGTGATGACAAACACCGAAACTTCAATTCCGCTTAAAAATTCTTCGATTACCACTTTTTTGCTTGCATCGCCAAATTGCCCGGCTAACATTTCGTTGAGCGATTTTTTTGTTTCCTCAGGCGATTCGATAATCAAAACTCCCTTTCCGGCGGCAAGTCCGTCAGCCTTTAAAACAAACGGAGGTTTTAAAGTTTGTAAAAATGAATACCCTTCCTCAAGGTTTTGTGCAGTTACAGTGAGAAATTTCGCGGTTGGGATATGATTGCGCACCATAAATTCCTTTGCAAAATCTTTGCTGCCTTCCAGCATTGCCCCTTGTTTTTTCGGGCCAACCATCATTATTGATTTTAGTTCAGGATCGCCGGCAAAAAAATCGTGTATTCCTTCAACCAGCGGAACTTCAGGTCCAACCAGTATTAAATCGATTTTGTTCTGAAGCACTTCTGTTTTCAGTTTCTGAAAATCGCCGACATTTACGGCAAGGTTTACCCCGATTTGGGCTGTACCAGCATTTCCGGGAGCAAAAAACAGCTTTTTAACCTTTTTGCTTTGCTTTATTTTCCAGCCAAATGCATGTTCCCTTCCACCGGAACCGATAATCAGAATATTCATTTTTTATCAGAATTATTAAATTTTTTGTGAAGATAAGTTTTTCTGCAGTTGTTTTCAAACAAAGGAATGAGACAGGATGAAGTTTAATAAAAATGCCAGATTGATGTCTTCAACCTGGCATTTTCATCGATTTAACAATGATGATTAAATAGAATTAAACTTCGCATAATAGTTCTGCATTGCATCGCCCACTTTCTTTGAAAAATCTGTAAGTCCGTTAGCTTTTGCCGATCTTTCAATAATCTGAAGGAAGAAAATATTTCGCTGGATTTCTTCATTAACCGATTTATCGCGGATAAATTTCCGGTCTAAAGAAAAGTAATAACCCAGATCGTCGTTGAACGAATTAAAAGTCTCTTCCATCAATTTGGTGCCTTTTTCGGTTGCTCCTGCTTTAAAGTAACTGTTAGCAAGTTCAACGGTAAAATAACCGGGAGGTACAATACTGAGTGGAATAAGTTCCATACAACGATCGATTACGGCAATTGCCGAATCTTTTTTACCCTCATCAATCAATGCATTTGCCAGACGGCCGAAACTGTTGCTTATGTTGGTCATCATACGCATGTTGTTTTCGTCGATATAAACTTTCGGATCGTTCATATTTCCCCATTTAAACTTGTTCATCAGATTGTCGTACATAATATCGGTGGCGACTGACCCAAACATCAAACGATCGGGCTGGCTCTGACTTTTAATCGGGACAAGACGGTAGGCAAAACCTTCAACCTGGAAATAATTTTCAAGGTTGAGATATTTGTTTCTTCCAACGGTAATTGCCCAGTAAATGGGGCGTTCCCAATTGTTCGTTGCAAGCAGGTCAAGTATCATCAGTTCATCTTTCGAAATATAATTCCTGTCCGACAAATCGATGGTAATCGTATCCACAATCTTATCATAATCCTCCGGCTGGACCACTTTGTTTCTGATTACAGCTTCCTTGTCAATTTTAAAGCTTAGAATTTTTTTCGGGATATATGCCGCATTATCAGCTTGTTGCAATTTTGTAGCAGGATTATCATCGGCAACAAAACCGACAGCTTCTTTTAACCCGATATTTGTGCGCGTAATACGCGGATTGTTCATTAAATAAACCACATCGCGGCTGCCCTGAATATATTTCTCCGGAGCCATGGAAAACGGCATTGGTTTGGATTCGTATGCCTGACGGCGCATCTGGTTGATGTACCAGTCGGTTTGTAAATAGCTCAGGTTACAAACACGCACATCAGTGCGGACTCCCTCAACTTCCTGGTTGTACCAGAGCGGGAAGGTATCGTTATCGCCATTTGTAAAAATAATGCCGTTTGGCTGACAGGTTTTCAGATAGTTGGCCCCAAAATCACGGGCAGTGTATCTTCCCGAGCGGTCGTGATCATCCCAGTTTTGAGCCCCCATTATTCCAGGAACCAGAACCAGTGATAAAACACCGGCAATTCCGGCAGCGACAGGTTCAGAAACAAATTTTTTCAATCCTTCAGTCAGAGCCAGCACACCAAGTCCGATCCAGATTGCAAATGCGTAGAAAGAACCTGCATAAGCATAATCGCGTTCGCGGGGCTGGTGCGGATACTGATTAAGATAAATTACAATGGCGAGGCCTGTCATAAAAAAGAGCAGGAATACCACCCAGGCTCCTCTTTTTCCTTCAGTGCCTTTTTTGTACTGGAAAAATATTCCAAGCAAACCAAGCAGCAGGGGAAGAAAGTAATAAGTATTATGCGCTTTGTTGTGTGCAAGACTTGCAGGGAGGTTATCCTGATTACCTAAACGCCATTCATCAATGAATTTTATTCCACTCAGCCAGTTCCCGTTAATAACCCCTCCATGACTTTGAATATCGTTTTGACGGCCAACAAAATTCCACATAAAATACCTCCAGTACATTTGGTTTACCTGGTACCTGAAGAAGAACCGCAGATTTTCTGCAAATGTTGGTTTTACAATCACTTCGTTTTCGCCCTGTTCGTTTTTGTGCTGGATTCTGGTGCCTTTTATTTCCCCCCATTCCTTGTAATCTTCTTCGTGAATAGATTCCATTGTACTATACATTCTGGGGAAAAGCATATTAAATTTCGGATCGTAATTTGGAATTACACGATGATTGGTAATCACGTACTTATTACCTATCTGGGTATATACAGGTTCACCTTCTTTATAACGTTCCTGTGGATCGAGTGGCGAACCGTAAAACTGCCCGTAAAACAAAGGGCGGTCTCCGTATTGCTCGCGGTTTAAATAACTTAGCAATGTAAAAGCATTGTTTGGACTGTTCTGATCCATAGGCGGATGCGCTGAAGAACGGATAATGATCAGGGCAAAAGATGAATAACCTATCAAAATAATTGTTACTCCTAAAACAATGGTATTCCAGATAACCTTTTGTTTTTTATGTGTGTACCAGATTCCGTAACTCAAACCGGCAATCAAAGCAATTACATAAAAGTACAGACCCGAATCAAATGGTAGTCCAAATGTATTTACAAATAAAAGTTCAAACCAGGATCCTATGATCACTGCACCCGGAATTATTCCATACATGATAAAACCCAGTATTGCTATCGAAGCGATAGAGGCGATGATAATTCCATTGCGTGTAACATTGTATTTTTTGAAATAATAAACAAAAACAATGGCAGGGATTGCAAGCAGGTTTAACAGGTGAACACCAACTGAAAGGCCGATAATATATGCAATGAATATCAGCCAACGGTTGGCATTTGGTTCATCGGCTATATTTTCCCATTTCAGAATGGCCCAGAAAACAACAGCTGTCATTAACGAAGAAGTTGCATAAACCTCACCTTCAACTGCCGAAAACCAGAATGTATCGGAAAAAGTGTAAGCCAGCGAACCTACAAGTCCGCTTGCAATTATGGCAATTGTCTGGCCTGTTGATATTTCCTTTCCGTTTGAGATCAGTTTTTTTGCAAGGTGTGTGATGGTCCAGAATAAGAACATAATCGTAAAACCGCTGGCAAGGGCCGACATTGAATTAACAAGCCTGGCAGCATTTGATGGTCCGCCAAACATGTTAAAGAATCGTCCCAATATCATAAAAAAAGGTGCTCCGGGAGGGTGACCCACTTCAAATTTGTAGGAAGTGGTGATAAATTCACCGCAATCCCAAAAGCTTGCAGTCGGTTCTATTGTCATCAAATAAACAATTGAAGAAACAACAAAAGCCACCCAGCCAAAAATGTTGTTATAAAGCGAATATTTTTTCATATCACATTGATTTCGTGGAAATTCCTTTTGTTTTGAATAATAAATAGTTGCGAAGATAATTGTTTTGCCCCAATTAGAATGAACAAAAACGTTTTTTAAGGTTTTTTTACGGGCAATTTAGGGTAAATGAAATTGCTTTATCTTTCCCTTCTGAAATCAGTAATCAACGGAAAACATGTTACCTGAGCAACATAATTCCCGAAACCATTCTGCCGGTATCGCTTCCTTCCTTCCGGGCCGAGAAATATCTGGTTGTTTTGGTAAACGAACATTCGCCTGATATTTCAATATTTGACTCTCTGACTCTGGATGCAAGTAAAATCTGCCGGTTCGCTTCCCAAAGATTTAGATGATATTTCCCTGAGCTGTTTTTATGCAGAAGTACCTCAGAGCGAGGGAGAGAATTCCTTACTTCTTCAACTACTTCGTTACCCACTTCATATATTTCCGGGCTGATTGACGGTCCGATGGCAGCGATGATATTTTCCGGCTTGGAATTGTAATTTCTTTCCATTTTCTGAACCGCCACTTCAGCGATCCTTTTTACAGTCCCCCTCCATCCGGCATGAACCGCGGCAATTACATTATTTTCAGGATCGAAAAGCAGAATGGGCACACAATCGGCGGTTTGCACACAAAGACAAATTCCCGTTTTATTGGTCACGAGTGCATCAGTTTCCTTTATTTCTTCTTCAGGAATTTCGTTTATTTCAACAACACAATTTGTGTGGGTCTGTCTCGGAAAAACCAGTTGTTCAGGTTTTATCATCAGTTTTTCTGCAAGGAGAGCCCTGTTCCCGGTAAATATCGCGGGGGAATCGCCTGTAAATCTTGGATTCTTTATATCGAAAGTTTGTTTTGAAGTTGTGAAGGCAATCACATTTTCAAATCCCGAAAACACTTTATAATAAATCAGATCATGATTTTTCGACATTGTTCATCAATTCGTTTAAAGCTTGTTTATCAAGCAGAGTAACAGTTTTATTCGTAATCCTGATTAATTTTTCTCTCTGCATTTCTCCAAAAACACGGGCAAGCGACGGGCGCGTAACACCAAACAAATCGGCAAGTTGTTGTTGTGTGTTTTTTAATTCCACCGAATGAAATTTTTCGCCGGCCTGTTGCAGAAGAAAATGTGCAATTTTCCCCCTGATGGTTTTAAAGCTCAGGAAATGAAGTTTTTGCGAAAGAAACTGAGCGCGTGAAGAAATACTGTTCAGATAATTTTTTAAAATGACGGTGTTCAGTTGCAGCAGTTTCAGAAATTCAGTAACCGGAATGACCATAATTTTTACATCATTATTTGCAGTAACAGTAACCGGAAATTTATTTTCTTTTCCGAATAAAAATGCTGTGGCTAAGGGCTTTGGAGCTTCAATATCTTCAATTTTAATGGTTTTTCCTGAGAAATCTATCATTTCGCCCCTCACCATGCCAGACATGATAATGAGTAAATTCATAACCGGTTCTCCGGCAACAACCACAATTTCGTCTTTTGAGTAACTCTTCATCTGAAAATGGATCTTTTTTAACAGCATTTCAGCCTCCTTTTCATTTATTCCCCTGAAAATCGGGCATTGAGTTAAAAGCTGGTAATTGATCAGATTTGCCATTTTGTAACAATTGATACATCTATCGAAACGATCAGACTGTACTTTTGTTTTAATTAAAATGAAAAAATATGTTACGTGAGATTGTAAAAATAGATGAGGACCTTTGCAATGGTTGTGGCGATTGCGTCCCAAATTGTCATGAAGGCGCCCTGCAAATAATTGATGGGAAAGCCCGTCTGATCAGCGAACTGATGTGCGACGGACTTGGTGCATGCCTTGGGCATTGTCCGCAGGGAGCAATAACTATTGAAAAACGCGAAGCTGATGAATACGATGAGGAAGTGGTAATTGCTCAAATGATAAAAAGCGGGAAAGCCACTGTTTTTGCGCATCTGAAACATTTGCAGGAACATGGCGAAACAGGTTTTTTAAACGAAGCGCTTACTTATATCAAGGCAAACCGCGATATAATGCCATTTAAAATAAGCGAGGTACACGAGCTCTTACACGGAGAAAAGGAACGCAAACACGATGCTGCCGGAGCAGGTTGCGGATGTGCCGGTTCTGCCCCGCAATCGTTTAATGTTGCCGGAATGCGATTGGCTTCACCAGCAGGAAATGTTCCTTCGGAGCTGACACAGTGGCCCGTTCAGATGCATCTGATCAATCCTTCGGCTTCGTATTTTAATGGTGCCGATCTGCTGGTCGCCGCCGATTGTGCAGCCTTTTCGTATGGAAATTTTCACAACGATTTTATTAAAGGCCGTAAAGTGGTAATTGCCTGCCCGAAACTCGATCAGGGGAAAGATATTTATATTCAGAAACTGACCCGGTTAATTGATGAAACAAGGGTAAATACAATAACCGTGGTTATTATGGAAGTGCCATGCTGTGGAGGACTGTCGCAAATGGTGCAGATTGCAACGCAGTCAGCATCACGAAAAGTTCCGGTAAAAGAAGTTGTGATTGGAATTAAAGGTGAGGTTTTGGCTGAAGAATGGATTTAAAGTGAATTTTGGAATAAGACAGGTATTTAAATCAAATCTGATTTTTTAAGTCGTGTTTACTTTTGAGTAAACACCATTTTTAATTGTGCATAAATAATGGCTTTCTTTTTTTTCTTTGTATAATAACAACCCGAAAAATAATATATTTTTAACCCGTTTTTTTTTGAGAGGAAAATTGTAAAAAGAATAGTGAAAACGACCATACGAAAATCGGTTCCGGGTGATTTGGATTTTCTTGAAAAACTTGAAACAACCAGCTTTCCCAAATTTCAGCAAAGTAACCGCCGGGCAATCCGTTACAGCATAACAAGTCCTTTTCAAAGGGTATTGATTGCAGAATTATCCGAAGGAAAAGATAGAAAACAGGTTGGTTCGGCAACCCTCTATTTATATGCAAAAACACTGAGAATTTTTTCAATTGCTGTTTTGCCTGAATTCCGGGGAAAAGGGATTGGAAAACACTTACTTGAATATGCAATTGATTTTGCCCGCTCAGGTAAAATCGGAAAAATAAGTTTGGAGGTCAGGAAAAATGACTTCAATACAATTGGTTTTTATAAAAGTGCAGGATTTAAGTTAACAGAAGAGTTACCAAATTATTACGCAGTCGGAGAAAATGGTATCAGAATGGCGCTTCAAATTAACGGATCTGCTGAAAAACAAACGCTTTCGAATATCATTGTTGTAAAAAATCCCAGGAACTGGAATCTACATATCGAAGGGGTTAAAGTTGTTTCTTCAAAAGATTATATTACCGGGGCCGAATATCAGTCGCTGAAAAATGCAAGGATATTTAATCTGTCCAATTCATATCAATACCAGAAAATGGGGTATTATGTGTCGTTACTGGCCTCGGCTCGCGATCACAGGGTAATTCCCAACGTCACCACTTTGCGCGATTTCAGCAGTTTATCCCTGATCCGGTCACTTTCGGGTTATATCGACGACGATATTCAGGCCACTTTCAAACAGGTGCCGGAGAATAAAGTCAGTGTTTTTATTTATTTCAGTAAATCGGTGAATCCCAAATTCAGGCAACTGGCACAAAAACTTTATCATCTTTTTGAAGCGCCTCTTCTTCAGGTCGATTTTGTAAAAACGGATAAATGGATGATCCAGAAAGTTACCCCGTTGAGTATGAAAAAAGTAAATCCCGATCATCTCGAAAAAGTACAGGTATTTGCTCACGATTATTTTTCAAAAAAACGTTTCAACCGGCCGCGGTTTAAAAATTACAAATACGATCTGGCAATTCTCGTAAACCCGAAAGAGGCAAATCCGCCGTCGTGCCCTGTGGCGCTTCAGAACTTTAAAAAAGCCGCTGAGAAAGAAGGTTTTTACACAGAGTTCATCACAAAAGAAGATTTCAGTCAGCTTTCGGAATACGATGCATTATTTATTCGTGAAACAACAAGTGTGAACAATCATACTTACCAGTTTTCGCGGACTGCCTACGCTGAAGGATTGGTGGTAATCGACGATCCGTGGTCGATTCTGCGTTGTTCGAGTAAAATTTTTCAGAACGAAAGTTTAAAACAAAACAAAATAAAAACACCTGCAACTGTTGTATTGTCGAAATTCAGTTACAGGAAAACGCACAATGTTCACCTTAATTTTCCTCTGGTGCTTAAACAGCCCGACAGCGCCTTTTCGATCGGGGTTGAGAAGGTGGATAATCTGGATCAGCTTGACGAATCGCTTAAAAAGTTGTTTGAGAAATCGGATTTAATTATTGCCCAGGAGTTTATGCCTTCGGAATATGACTGGAGGATTGGCGTGCTTGACCAGACACCACTTTTTGCCTGCAAATATTTTATGGCGAAAAATCACTGGCAGATTTACAACTGGAAAAGTGAAGATAAATACAAGGGAGGAGATTCGGAAACCGTTGCAGTGGAAGATGTTCCTGAAATAATTATAAAAAACGCACTTAAGGCAGCCGCACTGATCGGTGACGGTCTTTACGGAGTTGATCTGAAAATGGTGAATGGCGAAGTCTATGTTATTGAAATCAATGACAATCCGAACATCGATGCAGATATCGAAGATGCAATTCTGAAAGACAAGCTGTACACAAAGATTGTCCGCTCACTCATCAACCGGATCGAAATCAACAGGAACATTGCGCAGTTTGTTACGGTGTAAATTTTTTAGAATTACTGTTCAACAGGCATAATTCTGGCTACCCAGCCACCTCCCGATACTAATTCAAGGTTTAATTTATCACCGGCAGTAAAATTCATTTCAACTCTTTTGTAGTCTTCTGCCCTTTTATCGGCATTGATTCCGTCCTGAATGGCTTCCAGTCTGTATTTTCCTGGTTTCAGAAAATCAGTTTTCAATTCAAATGTCCGTGGATCCCAGTTGGTGATTGCCCCAACAAACCAATCGTTTTCCGTCCGGCGGGCAATGATTGTGTATTTTGCCAGCTTCCCGTCAAGAAGTTTTGTTTCGTCCCATTCCACCGGAATTTTTGCTATAAAATCGGCACATTCCTTTTCACGGATGTAATCCGAAGGTGCATCAGGAAGCATGGTCATCGGGCTGTTAAGTATAACAAACAGTGCAATTGCATGTGTGCGGGTTCCTTGTCCCATCGGGTAATCGCCAACCGGCCTGAAATTGTCTTTTGTCGAATTGCGCATGGTTGCCGGAATATAATCCATCGGTCCGGCAAATCCCCTGATGTAAGGCAGCAGGTTGTGATGAACCGGATTTTCAACATCTGTCCAGCCATTATATTCAAATTCGATCAGCGCCTCACGGGTAAGCACATTCGGGTATTTTCTCCGCAATCCGCAGGGTTTGTATGCCCCGTGAAAATCGACAACCATTTTCTTTTCAGCAGCTTTTTTTGCAACAGCTTCATAAAATTCCACCATTTGCTGGTCATCACGGTTCATAAAATCCATTTTTATTCCTTTGATTCCCCATTTTTCATACAAATCGAAAGCATCATTCCATTGCCTCTGCAAAGAGTTCCAGAGAATCCAGACCATTACATCAACTCCTTTTGATTTTGCATAAGCTGTTACTTCGGGCATATTCAAACCTTTTACTTCGTGAAGAATATCTTCTTCTGCGCTCCATCCGTCATCAAACATGAAATACCTGAAGCCCTGGCTGGAACAATAATCGATAAAATATTTTGCCGTTTCGGTGTTGATGCCAGCTTTGAAATCGACTCCATAAATGTTGTTTTTTGCCCACCAGTCGAACATGACCACTCCCGGTTTGATCCATGAAACATCTTCCAAAACATTGGGAGAAGCCAGTAAATATACCATGTTATTCGAAATCAGTTCTTTTTCATTACAGGCAACTGCAATAATACGCCAGGGAAAATTCCGGGTTCCGGCAACTTTTGCGATGTAGTTTTCTGTTTCGGCAACCTGACCCTGTCCGTAAATACTTCCGGAATATGTCAGTTTTTTGGGGTAGGGAGGATTTGTTGCAACCAGATTCTCACTTCCTGTTCCTTTCAACCACAAACCCGGGTAATTATACAAATCGGCTTCAGTAATCATAACTAAAAGTCCGTTTTGTTTTTCCACCAGCAACGGCAAATTGCACAAACGGTCTTTTTCAATTCGGGAGATGCTTTTGTGTTCGTAAGGTGTTTCGTAAGCCGAACTGAATGTTTCGGATGCCTGGAATCTTGCAGAATCGCCGGAATCAAAAATGAGATCAAGGTTTTCGCGGTTAATAATAAGACTGTCTTTTGCGACTGTGGATAAACGATAGGCAAGACCGTCGTTGAATAACCTGAAAGTAATGGAACTGGCTGATTTGAAATTTATTTCAATTTCGTTGTACGTATTCTTTAATTCAGCCTCCTTTTCTTTAATTACTGGTTTAACGGTTTCATTGGCCGAATTTCGAACCGCCTTTTTTACTCTCAGATTGGAAAATTGTACTGATTCATTCCCTGTTTCAAGCGAAATATTCTGTAAGGAAACCGCCGGAAGTCCTTCTTTATCGAGGTTGACAAAAATGCCGTCTTTAATTTCAATATCAGCTTTTAATTTTCCGTCGGGCGATAATAGTTCATATTTCTGTGCTCCGGAATACAGGAAAATCAACGTAAAAATTACGGGAAGAAACGGTTTTTTCATTTCGATAATATTTAGCAGATGATGGATGATTTTTTTTGACGGAGTTAAAATTAGAAATAAACAGGATATTTCGATCAAATCCGGACTTTTATGTTTTGTTTAAAAAAGAAAGCAAAAAGGGTGATTGACTCAAATTGCCAATTACCCTTTTTAATTCTGATTCAATATATTTATTATCTGCGGTTAAACTTTTTTGAATCGATAATTTTTCCGGCAGAAGTTATTCTGCAAACATATATTCCGGGTTTCAGCGAAGATGTTTCGATATTGAATTCATACCCGTCGGAAACATTCCGGCAAACAGAAGCGGACACCTGTTTTCCAAGAATATCGAGGATTTCAGTTCTGATTTCATCGCGGTAAATTCCTGAATATCTGATGTTCAGTTTGTCGTTTACAGGATTGGGCCAGAGTTTTACCCCGGATTCGGAAATTACCGGATTCAAACCCGTTAAAACAGCTTTCATCGAAATATTTTCAGAATAAACCACATTTCCGTTGGCATCTTTCAGGATCAGGTTCATATCTGCATCACCACAATTTACAGAGTTCAGCGGGATACTGTCGGCTTCGATCACTGTTCCGTCGCAAAGCTGCCATTCGATTTTATAACCCATCGGATCATCGGTTTTAGCAACAAGATTTTCACGTTTTTGATCGATCCACCAGTTGATTGGCGAGACAGGTGTGATTGTCCCATCGGCGCTAAGAACAAAGTTGGTCCACACAGCGCATCCATCCTCCATCAGCGCTTTTACTGTGTAAGTTACCGTCGGGCAAAGTCCGCTTACTTTTTCAAGTGTGTCACCGGTTGACCAGCTGATGAGTTTTGGTATAACAAGAGAATCATTCAGATAAACCTTTGCAGAAGCCCATCCTGCGCATGAAGACATCAGGATCGGGAAACCGCCTTCAACTTTAATGTAGTACGGACAGGCAGAATTTACAATTATTGTATCGATAACTGGCGGTTTGGAAACATAAACCGCATCGCAAAAAGTGTTTGTACAGCCGTCGGCAAAATTAACCGTCAGGCACACCTGGTGAACCGGCTGAAAAATGTTAAAAGTCACCAGCGGTTCTTTTTCAGTACTTGTTGAACCATCTTCGAATTGCCAGAGCCTTGAAATAACCTCTCCTTCAGAAACATCC
>JBBIPU010000053.1:0-8854 GCA_037442685.1 Draconibacterium sp.
CAATCTTTTCACCGGTTTTTAAATTGAAATACGAAGCATTTCCCCAGGTAAAATCAGGTGAAGTCTGACTCTGAGCAAACAATCCTGATTCAAAATCAAAAAATAGAAATAATATAAACAGAAACTTTTTCAACGGGTTACCAATATCAGATTTGATTTTTATGAACTTTTTAAAGATTAACGAAAGTACAATATTGAATCAGAATTTCCATATTTGTTCTGCAATATGACAATCAAAATTATTATAACGATCTATTTTCTTGTAATTCTTGGTGTTGGATTTTATTCCTATTTCAGAATTAAAACACCGGCCGATTATTATGTCTCAGGCAAACGGGCCGGATTAATACCTGTTTCGGGAAGTTTACTGGCGACAATTCTCGGAGGCTCGGCAATTCTGGGAACTATTGAACTCAGTCAGAAAATCGGGTGGGCTGCTCTCTGGTTTTTAGGAAGCGCTTCTTTCGGACTATTCCTTCTTGTACCGATATCAAGATTTGTCCACCGTTTTGGAAATTTTACGCTTCCCGAATTGCTTGGTAAATTTTATGGGAAAAAAGCTGAAATTATTTCCTCACTGATCATTCCCATTGCATGGATCGGAATTGTTGCCGCACAGATTATTGCTGCTGCAAAAATTTTAAACGGACTTGGTTTTATTTCGTACAATAATGCAGCACTCTTATCGGCAGCAGTTTTTATTGTTTACACCCTTGTTGGTGGACAGATAAGTGTATTGAAAACCGACACAATTCAATCGGTAATCATTGTTGCAGGATTCGCTGTTTTATTGTTTTTTTCTGTCGGGCAAAGCAGTAATCATCCTTTTGACAATCTTGCATTTACCTCGCTTTTCAATAATTCATTTTCATTTTTCGACCTGGTAATTTTAATTCTGACTTATTCAGTTACTTTTATTGTTGGCCCCGATATTTATTCACGCATTTTTTGTGCAAAGAATGAAAAAACTGCTTCCACGAGTGTCATGATCGTTACAGGTATTTTGATCCTTGTTTCATTTTCGCTGACATGGCTGGGAATTTATTCTGCCAGTTCCGTTGATAAAGGAATTGTAAGTTTTGCCGGTCACCTGCTACCCGACTGGGGTTACGGACTTTTTATTGCAGCGCTTTTATCGGCTGTAATGTCTTCAGCCGACACCACATTGCTTACTTCGTCGATGATTTTAAGCGAATTGACCACAGGAAATTTACATCATAAAACAGCATTGAAACTGACTCATTATTATATCATTCTGATCGGGACTGTAAGTTCTGTCATATCTATTTATATGACTTCCATTATTCAATCGCTTCTGTTTGCGCTTACCTTTTTTTCCGGGGCATTTGTTATCCCGACACTGGCAGGTTTGTTAAACCTGAAAGTGAATAAAAACCGAGTTGTAGCTGCAATTATTGCAGGCGGTATTTTAGCTTTGTCAGGAAAAATTGTGCATGATTATTATCACGAATTGATTGGGAACTGCATCATTTTATCAACCTATATCATTAATGCCATTCTTCTTTTTACTCCTTCATTATTGAACAAACGATAAAATGTCCCTTGAATGAAGAAAGTGCAAATCTTATTTTTTATAATTGATGACTTCTTCTGCGGCTTTTCTCGGAGATGCAGCTGAAACAGCATCCACAGTTTTATCAACATTTCCAATTCGTAAAACAACAACTGCCTTGTACCCTTCCGGCATCTGATAAAGTTCTTTGCCTGAATTGACCTTCCCGGCCGGACCGCCATAAATATGTGCACCCAGGCCAAGACCATGCGAAGCGATAAACATATTTTCGGTTGCCAGCCCACAATCAAAATCAGGTGTTGTTCCGTCTTCAGATTCAAACCCTGATACAATGACAAGTACATTTCCCGGAAGTATATTATTCACTATCTCTTTCATGGTTGGTTCATCTTTAATAACTGTAAACTTCCATGGCTGAATATTCCTTGCACTGGGAGCCTTCATGCCTGCTCTCAGAATAATATCTAATTGCTGATCAGTTACAGGCTCTGATGTAAATGCTTTTTCAGAATATGTTGAGAGGATTAAGTTGGTAACACAATTATCAGTTGTCTGGCCACTCAATTCAAAAACTACCATTAATGTAATTGCCAGAAACAAGATTTTAGTTTTCATAAATTGCTGATTAATCAGTTAATAAATTCGTTAAAAAAGTCAGATGAAAGTTAATAATAATTCAATGAATGTCATTCTTTAAATAATGATACAGGAAGGATCCGTTGGATTATTTTTGGAATGAGGTAAAATATTAATCCTTTTAATGCCAATCAGATTTCTGCAGTCAGTTCATCAAGAAAATCATGAAGTTCCATTCTGATCAATGGCCTCAGCTCTTCCTTAACTTTTTGGTGATAGTTGTTGATCCACGATTTTTCTTTTACAGATAAAAGTTCAGGTATGATCAGCTTTGTGTCGATCGGGCAAAGTGTCAGTGTATCAAAACCCAGAAACCGGCCAAACTGAGTAGTTTCCTTTTCAACGCAAACCATCATGTTTTCTGTTCTCAAACCATATTCGCCTTCCCTGTAAAATGCAGGTTCATTCGACATTACCATTCCCGCTTCGATATTGTTTGCGTTATATTCCTGCCTGATCGCCATCGGTCCTTCGTGTACATTCAGAAAATGTCCCACACCGTGACCTGTCCCGTGACCGTAATTCATACCATTTTCCCAGAGAGGTTTACGTGCCAGAATATCAAGATGACAACCTTTTGTACCTATTGGAAACACTGCCATCGTAAGAGAAATCATTCCTTTCAGAACAAGCGTGAAATCAGTTTTCTGCTGTTCGGTAACTTTACCAAGAGCAACTGTCCGTGTAATATCAGTGGTTCCCTCCAGATATTGTCCTCCGGAATCAAATAGCAGTATTCCTTCAGGTTTAATTTCGATTGCATCATCGGGCCCGACACTCAAATGCACAATTGCACCGTGACTTTTGTAACCCACAATCGGATTAAAACTCTCACCTTTGAAATTGCTTTGTTTTGAGCGGAATTCAGCTAATTTCCGGCCAGCCTCAAATTCGTTAATCCTCGTTTTTCCCAGGTTCGATTTTAACCAGTGCAGAAATTCAACAAGCGCAACTCCGTCTTTTTTCATGGCTTCGCGGAAACCGCTGATTTCAGTGCTGTTCTTCCTTGCTTTTGCATGAGCGATCAACGATGTTTCTTCAACAATTTCATTATTTCCGACCAACGAATCGTAAATCAGGTAATTGGTTGTATCCGGATCGAGAAAAATCCTTTTGTTTTTAATTTCAGAAAGAAAGGAATAAAACGATTCGTAGTTTCCGACGACAACTCCCTCTTTTTCAAGCTTTCCGGTTAAATCTTCCGGAAGTTTTGCCCAGTCAGTAAACAGATAATTCCTGTTTTTTCCCACCAGGCCAAAACCTGTGAAAACCGGATTGTAATTAACATCCGATCCGCGCAGATTATTCAGCCAGGCCAATTCGTCCAACATGGAAACCACATGATAATCAGCATTGAATTTTTCAAGGTTTTCCGCTATCCGGTTTTGCTTTTCCAATCTGGAAAAACCGGCAAAAGCAGTATCCAGTTCAAAAATTTCAGCTTTTGGTATTTGAGGCCGGTCATCCCAGATCACATCAAAAAGATCGGCAGTGGAAACCAGTTCAATCCCTTTTTTAGCCAGTGTTTTCTGAAGATTTCTGAACCCGGTAACGGAAATGGTCTGAGGATCGATCCCGACCCGGCCACCTGCGCTCAATTTTCCGGCAAGCCAGAGTTCCGGTGGAACAGCATCTGGTACACGCAGTTTCTGCATTACAATCCCGGTTCCGTTCAACTGTTCCTCTGCCTGCAGAAAATATCTTGTGTCTGTCCACAAACATGCCTCATTTGCAGTGACCACAACCATCCCGAAAGAACCCGTAAAACCGGTAATATACGAGCGTGTCTGCCACCTTGCCGGTAAATATTCGCCTGAATGCGGATCGGTTCCTGAAATATACCAGGCATCCAGTTCCTGATTTTGCATTTCAGCCCTGAGAGCTGCCAATCGTTTCTGAATAATATTCATTTTCTGAAATAATCTTTTACAAATTTTCTGATTGAAGGTGCGGGAATGTCGTCGTAATCGAATTCTGATTCGTCGTAAAACCTGAATTCAAGAATGTCATCCATCGGTTTCAGATTTTCCACCGATTCAGGAATCACTTCAAAAGCAAGGTCGATCGTAAACACACTGAAACCTGAAAAAATATATTCGTTGGGAGCAGAACCAAGGTATTTCATCGTTTTTACCTTCATTCCCAGTTCCTCGAAAAGTTCTCTGCTCACTGCGTCTTCAACAGTTTCGTTGTGATCGATAAAACCGCCCGGCAAATCAAGTTTTCCGTAATGAGGTTCCACGGCACGGGTAACCATCATCAGTTTCCTGTTTTCATTGGTAACAAGTGCAGCAACTGCAGCAGAGGCGTTTACATAGAAATTGAAACCACAGGAAGTACATTTAAACGATCTTTCGCCGGCAGGATTAAATTCTGCAGATCCGCATTTCGGACAAAATTTAAGGACTTTTAAAGGATGTGTTGGCTGCATTACTGAATTATTTTCCTGGCTTTTAACCAGTTGTAAAAAAGATCGGGCCACTGGTCAACCGGAAGGTTCTTTTTAGTCATTCCAAAACCATGTCCGCCTTCCTGGAAAATATGCATTTCGGCAGGAACATTATTTTGTTTAAGTGCCAGGTAAAAATCAACCGAATTCTGCGGAATTACTGTTTTATCGTCGTCAGCCAGCACCAGAAATGTTGGCGGTGTGTCTTTTGTCACATTCAATTCGTTTGAATACTGTTTTGCCAGGTTCCAGTCGTTCCCTTCTCCGATCAGGTTTTTGCGCGATCCCATGTGACCAACCGCCTCATTAAAACTGATAACCGGGTAAAGCAGCAGCATAAAATCCGGACGGCAGCTCATCCTTTCAACCGGATCATTGCTTTGTGGATTTCCGGTGTCGAAACGTGTACCCACAGTTGATGCAAGATGGCCGCCGGCCGATGAACCTGCAATTCCGACTTTTGAAGGATCGATCCCCCAGTTTTTTGCATTCATTCTTACAATCCTTATTGTCCGTCTTGCATCTCCGGATGGAATTTCGTGATGACCGTACGGAAGCCGGTATTTCAGAACAATCCCTGCAATTCCTTTCGATTGCAGCCATTTTGCCATGTCGTGCCCTTCGTGGTCCATGGCTTCAATCCAGTATCCACCACCGGGGCAGATCACCACTGCCGCACCTGTATTTTTTTCCTTTTCCGGAAGATAAACATACATTTCAGCTTCCGAAACTTTTCTTACCCTGATCCCGTCGTATTTCTCCTCGGGTTCTTTCATCCCGTTATCGTTGGGCGCACCATCCGGCCACACTTTCAAAGTGTAATTCTGCGCCAGCGAAACTTCCGAAATACTTAACATTATAAATAGCAAACCGGTGAATTTCATACAATTCTGATTTAAATTTTATTAAAACCGTTTAATTTCCAGTGAATAACGAATCATGAATTACTTTGTTTTTGCGCCTATAAAATAGTGTTCCTTGTCGGAAAACAAAATATTAAAAGTGGTGAGCGAACCGTAGATTCTTGTAATGTACTGTTGAAAATCTATTTTCTCTTCATCTGTCAAAACCGCGTGACTGTTGATATTCTGTTCCAGAACCCGCAGGCGGTCGCGTAACATTACAATTTTGTGAAAAAAAGTTTCAATCGGAATTTCCTTAGGTTGAAGGCTTTTATTTGCCGGCTGCAATATCATCGTTCCGCCGTTCCATTTATCACCCAGCGGCACAACCTCGTTTAACGCGGCATATCTGTCGAGCACGTAAGTCATCGCTTTTTCGATATCATTAATGGATATCCCGGTTTTGGGAGCATCCTCATTTTTCTTTAGAACTGTTAAATCCGTGTTTCTTTTTGTGATTTCAATCTTACCGCCTTTTTCAAAGAAAATTTCGTACGCCGTTAAATTGTTCTTGCTCACTATTCCTTCTCCATATCGTGGGTGATCGACCCTTGTTCCAACTGTTAATTCTTCCATCGTAAAATTATTTTAAGTTCAGACCCGTAAAAATATTGTTTTAACGTGAAATTTTCCTGAGAAAAGCAGGAAATAAAATAGGTTTTGAACAACAAAATTCAGAGATTTTCCAATTTCAGAATAAAATATAAACCTGATTTATTTCAGGGGAGAATCGGGTTCGCGGGCAAAAGTTCTGTAAATAAAACCGTCCACCAGGTCGGCCCATAATTTTGCCGCCAGAACCGCAGCTTTGCCTTCGATAAAAGTGAGGATTATTTTACGGCGGCGCCTTTTTATTGCCTTGTAAATGTGATGTGCGCATTCTTCTGCCGGCATCATTTTATTTTCATCGCGCGGTGTTTCACCCTGGAGGCTTCCGTCTGCCAGCAGTGCATTTTTCCGGATTTCGGAAGCGGTGAATCCGGGGGCTGCGACCAGAACGTGCAAACCCGACCTGCGGTACTCAACCCGAATGGAATCGAGAAAACCGCGCATTGCAAATTTCGAAGCTGAATAACCTGAACGGCCGGGCAGTCCCACATAACCTCCGATCGAAATCACCCCAACCAGCGAGCCTTTTTCAGCGACAAGGTAAGGCAAAGCATATTTTGTGCAATAAACAGTTCCCCAGTAATTTACATCCATCAGTCTTTTCAGCACGCCAATCTCCACATTTTCGATAGTTGCGCGCATGGAGATACCTGCATTGTTGATCAGGACATTGATTTTCCCAAACTTTTCAATTGCCCGCTCAATAAGATTTTTGCAGTCCGGTTCCACAGAAACATCAGTCATCACCGAAAGAATTTCAATCTCAGGAAAACGTTCTTCCAGTTCTTTTAAACGATCGATACGGCGGGCGGCAAGCACCAGGTTCCATCCTTCCTGCGCGTATTTAATTGCGAGCGCCCTGCCAATTCCTGAAGATGCCCCGGTAATAACTACAACTTTTCTTTGCATGAATGAATGTCAGTATCAATTTGGTTTCATCAATTAAAACTGATTTGCAAAGTAGTAAATTTAATTGATTTAATCTGCGACTTTAAACGGTTGTCAGGTACGAAACTTTTACTTTTTAAAGAGTTTCTGCAATCCTTTCCCCAGTTGATCCAGCGAATTTTTCAGTTCACCTTTTGCCGCATCGGTAATGGTTTTGCGGGTTTCCGACAAATCGACTTTCACCTCAGGTTTTCCCACCGGCCCGCTGATCAGAACTCCGGCAGGTAAAACCTTAATTTTCTGATTCCCGGGGATGGCGCTCAGTACATTCTGTATATCGGTGCCAAAAGCGTCGCGGTTCACTTTAAAATCGAGTCTCATATTAATCAGGTTTTCAGCGCTTAACGTGCCAAAAACAGTCGTTTCCTGACCTGCCACTTTTGTTTTAAAAGGTTTCAGATCGATATTCCCGTTTTCGATATTAAAATTAGCCTTGAAATCTTCGATATTCACATTTTTCAGTTTCTCAGGAAGCAGGATTCCTTTCAACTGCGCAAACACAGGCGACTCGGCAATCTTCAGGTTTTCAGTACTGAAAAGCCCTGTCCCGTCAACCGAAGCAGGGATTATTTTAAACGAATTTGTCAGTTGTCCGTTCATCTTTATTGTAGTACTGATTTTTCCCTGACTTTGCCCTGCAATCGGGGCCATTTTCTGAAAACCGGACAGGGACTGAAAAGCAACGGGAATATCAAACTTTGAAATTTCAATTCCGAAATCGACAACCGGTTGATCCTGTGGAGTATTTTCATACGAACCGGTTACTTTCATCTCACCGTCTAACATATTCATGCTGAGATTGTTCAGTATCAATTTCCCGTTTTTGGCAGTGATCAGCCCGTTGATATCCGAAACCGGCAACTGATCGAACAGTGCCTTCTTAATATCGGATCTGAATGTGAAATCAATATTCCGGGGTACATCAAAAACCAGTTTTGCGTCGCTTTCACCTGCTGAAACACCGGTTTGTGAAGTTTCAGCTTTTTTTTCGTCAGACGCTGCCGGTTTTGGCTCTTTTTTCTGCAGACGCAACAATTCGTTTAAATTTACAAACGACGAAACCAGTTGCAAATCACCTTTCAGCGTGCCATCCTTAAAAATGTAGTTCAGGTAATCCGACACTTTCCCGCTCAGGTTAAAATCGCTCTGACCGACTTTTACTTTCAACTGCGAAAGATTGACATTTTGCGGCGAGAAATCGAGTTTGCCGGAGGGTACCAGTATTTTGCGGGTCAGTTTCGGCGAATCGTATAAAAAATTATCGAGCAAAACAATTCCGTCCGATTTTATTTTATCGTACTGCTCTTTTTCAACCGACGAGTAGTTTCCTTTTACAAAGAGGTTTGCGTCGATTGTTCCTGAAACATTCACACTGTCGAGCGGAAGCGCATTTTTTAACTCATCGAAATTGATTTTTCCCACAAAAGCCCCTTCGAAATATGGATCGGACATCATGTTTTTCAAAAGCAGTGTTAAATCGACCGGATTATTTTTTATTTCCAGATGCGCATTTTTTATCTGCAATTCAGTCAAATCAGGAATCCCTTCCGGCTTGACAAGTGATATTTCTGCTTTGATATTTTTTATTTCTTCCGGCAGACCGGAATATTTTAAATTCCCGTTGGCAACATCGATCTTAAAATCGATTGCGGGATATATTTCATCGAAATACAAACCTTTTATAACTCCTGAAACAGAAGCTGTTCCGGCAGTTTTTATATTCTGAAGATACTTTTCGTAATCTTTCGGAACAAGCGCCAGAAAGTTTGCAAAATC
>JBBIPU010000053.1:8954-22775 GCA_037442685.1 Draconibacterium sp.
ACCATATTTATTTCCCGGTCGGTGTAGTTTAATGTAGCTTCTTCGATTATTATTTTTTCAAGCAGTAAACTGAATGGTTGAGCAGTTTCCTTATTTTCGACTGTTCGGGAAGGAACTTTTTCAGTGCTGTTTCCGGTGGTAATATCCCAGTTAACATTTCCGATGGTATCAACAACAAAATTCAGTTTTGGTCTGATCAGAGTGATTTCATCGACTTTTCTTCCGGTTTTTCTGAACAGTGAAATCATGTTCATTTTTGCACTTGCTTCTTCGATAAATAGCAGCGTATCTTTACCGAATTCCCCTTTTCCTGTTACCGATACCTTGCTTAACTGAATGGTGACACCGGGAAAATTGCGGAAAACCGACAAATCGAGTTCTTCAAATTCAACCTGTGCATTCAGATTTTTATTCAATGTCGATTTAACAGCGTCAACCAGCGCCGGCTTAAAAAAAAGCGGGATAGCGATCAGCACGCAAACCAGCAATAACAATATTCCTGAAATTATGATGAACAGTTTTTTCATGGCAATTGATTTTCATAGAAAGAAAAAATCAGAAATCAGGCAGATTCAAATTCCGATTTTTAACATTCATTTTTTTGAAATATAAAACGCTACATCTGGTGTAAAATTATCCTTCTCAACAATTGAAGTGCAGTCTGACTCGAACGCAGGATGTTTCTTTCACGGTTATCGCCAAAAACAAATTTATTCGCGAACACCTTTTTTTCACCTGCCACTGCAATCCAGACAGTTCCGACAGGTTTTTCGCCAGTACCACCATCGGGACCGGCAATTCCGGTAGTTGCAACGGCAAAATCAGCGTTCATCGCTTTTTTCACTCCAAGTGCCATTTCTGTAACTACCTGTTCACTCACAGCGCCATATTCTTTAAGCGATTCCGGTTTCACGCCAAGCAAATTCTGTTTTGCTTCGTTCGAATAAGCTGTGACTGAACCTTTGTAATACATCGAACTGCCGGGAATTGAAGTTACCAGGTGCGAAATGTAGCCGCCTGTGCAGCTTTCGGCCACTGCCAATGTTTTTCCTTTTTCTGTCAGCATCCTGCCGATCACTTCTGACATGGTTTCGTCGTTGTAACCGTAAATGTGATCAGGAATAATCTCTTTCAGTTTTTCGATTTCGTTTTCAACCTGTTCGCGCAGGGCATTTTCATCGTTTCCCATTGCCGACAGGCGCAAACGCACTGCCATCGGACCAGGCAGGTAGGCCAGTTTCAGGTTCGCGGGAAGCGCGGTTTCCCATTCTTCCAGTTTCATAGCCAGCATCGACTCCGGAATTCCCTGGGTAAGAACGGTTTTGTGATAAATCGCCTTTGTTCTGCCGCTGGCCCTGAGTTTCGGCAGAACTTCATGTTCCACAAGATATTTCATTTCAAACGGAACACCGGGCATCGAAACAAAAAATGTGTCATTCTTTTCGAACCACAAACCCGGGGCTGTGCCTGCCTTATTCGGGAGCACTGTACACGATTCGGGAACCAGAGCCTGGTCGCGGTTAAGTTTATTCATTTCGATATTCAGTTTGCCGAACCTTGTCTGAATGTGCTCAAGTGTAGGTTCGTGCACAACAAGTTTTGTATTGAAATATTCGCAAAGTGCAGCTTTGGTGATATCGTCTTTGGTAGGTCCCAAACCGCCTGTAAGAACAACCAGATCAACCTTTTCCCCGGCATTTTTCATCGCATTCAGAATATGATTGTGATCGTCGTGCACCGAAGTAATCTGATAGATTTCGATTCCGTTCAGGTTAAACTGTTCTGCTATCCAGGCTGAGTTTGTATCGATTACCTGCCCGATCAGAATTTCATCGCCAATAGTTATTATTTCTGCTTTCATATTTAAGAAGTCGGAAGTCAGGAGTCCGGAGCCGGAATAATGAAATCCGGGAACGGATATCTGTTTGTTAATTAATCACCTTTCACATTTTATAATCAAAATAAATGCTGAAACCAACCTGATTTTTGCATTTCATCACCCGGAATTAAAACCGGTTTAAAAACAAACAAATATATCCAGTTTTAATCATTAATTGTTTGTTTCGAATGTTTTTAAGTGTTTCAGCCGTTGCAGCAAAGTGGGGTGTGAATAATGGAAAAAAACATAGGTTTTGTGAGGTGTCAGATTGCTCAGGTTTTTCACAGACAGCTTTTTCAATGCCGATGCAAGCGAATCGGGATTAAAATTCTGAGCTGCAAATGCATCTGCCTGGTACTCGTTTTTACGGGAAAGGAGGTTTATGAAAATCCCTAACACAAACGAAACCGGGGAATACAAAATTCCAAATGCCACCAGTCCGATGTGAAAATTGGGAACCTCAACGCCAAGCGCTTTACTCAGGTTTTCACTGTTAATGAGGAGCGAAAATATAAACAGCACAATACCGGTCTGTATCAGCGAGATGAACAGTCCCTGAACGACATGTTTCTTTTTGTAATGCCCGATTTCGTGCGCCAGAACAGCCACAATTTCGTTGGTTTCCATTTCGTTGATCAGTGTATCGTACAGCACGATCCGCTTTTTGGCGCCTAAACCGGTAAAATAGGCGTTGGCTTTTGTCGATCGTTTCGAGCCGTTGATCACAAAAATATTATCAAGTTTGAAACCCACTTTACCGGCAAAATTTTTAATGGCGTCGCGCAGTTCGCCCTCATTGAGCGGGGTTTGTTTGTTAAAAAGCGGAACAATGAGATTGGAATAAAACATGGTCATGAAAATGGTAAAAACTGTAACCACGATCCAGGTATAAATCCAGAACATATTTTGTGTTTTCTGGTAAATGAAAATGATAAGCGCCAGCAAACCTCCGCCAATCAAAGCGCCAAGCAGCCAGCCTTTTATCGTATCGAGCACAAATGTTTTCGGAGTGGTTTTATTAAAACCGTATTTTTCTTCAATTACAAATGTGTCGTACAACGAAAACGGAATCCCCAGCAAACCGGAAGCAAACATGATCAGTCCGAAAAAGAACAGGGCTGCAATGATCGCGTTCGACGTGATTCCCCACGCAAGACTATCGACAAAAGCAAAACCGTAAAACAGAAACATTGCAAGCGTGACCGCAAAACTGAAACTGCCTGATATTAATTCAAAGCGTTGATTTTCGCGCTGGTAAGCCTGTTGTTTCTTGTATTTCTCCTCATCATAAATCCCTTTTACCTCACCGGGCAAAACATCGCTCATGGTGGTTGTATTCAGGTAATCGAGGTATTTTTCGAATATGAAATCGATTACAATTATTCCGATGATGATCCAGAAAAGTATTTCGTGCATAAATGTTTTTTTGAGGGGACAAATATAAAGAAAGAAAGTTCTTAAGTTAATGTTCAGCGTTCAGGAATAAAAGGTTTTAGTTCTACATTTACCAATAAGTTCAATAATTATTTCCCGCTTTTTCTGATGGGCTGGGGGAGGCTTTTATCAAAGCATACAACGCAAACGACGCCAACCAGTGTGCCCCGGCATATTCGCCCGAATCCATTTTTTCGTAACTGTAGTTAAAATGCTTCACTCCAAGGTCAATCATTTTCTGATTGTTCAGCCCTTTTCCCATTTCGAACAAACACCAGGCACGGCTGAAATTCAATCCGTCGAGATGGGCCAGTTTCCCATCGCTGCGATCTGATACAACAGCAGGTTCGATGTACTTTTCAGGATTCTTTTCAAAACCAGGTAGAAAATCTTTCAGCCATTTTTTGAACTCTTTTTCCGGGAGCACTTTCTGCATCAATGACGCTTCCTGTAAACATGGAGAAAGAAAATCGGTTCCTCCGGGTTCCCAGGTGAGCGGGCATCCGCAATCGTTCATGAAATATTGTTTAGCCTTTTCTTCGATTTTTGCGGCAAGTGCGGCATCGTATTTTTTTGCATAATCGTAGGCAAACGACATCCCAAACGCAATGTTGTTGTGTTCGCCGATCCGGATCGGGTAATTCAGTTTGTCGAGAAATTCGATGAATTTTGCAGAAAGAACTTCAACCAAAGGTGAAAGGTTTTCATGAAGAATGTCCGACCTGGGAAAGCCGGACTCCCTGAGCGATTCATCGAGTTTAAAAAGCCAGGCCCAACCGTAAGTCCGCTCGTAATCCTTATTATTCTGATCGCTGAAATATTCAATCTCTTTCTGAATATTTTCCTTTGTAATGTTTTTGCTGAGTTTGGCAAGTACTTCTTCGCGATATTTAAAACCGGGGAATCTTTGCAGAATATTCACAAGTGTCCAGTGTCCGTGTACCGACGAATGCCAGTCGAAACAGCCATAAAACGCAGGGTGAATTTCGCGGGGAGGAGCGAGGTAACTGTCGTCTCCCAGAACCCCGTTTGGTTTGTTCGGATATTCCTGGTCGATGCACTTGTAAGCAAAACTGTACAGATATTCAGCTTTTCGTTCATCCAATACAAGAGTGTTTTCCTGCGATTTTAAAATCAGTGAAGCAAGTACAAATGCAAAAATCAGCGTTATTTTAATTTTCATTTCCGGTTCGATTTAGGAGGTTGAAAATAAAACGAAATGTTGAGCCGGCGAAATTATTTCCGGTATTTGTCATTCAAACCAACATTGTCGAGAATGAGGGGTATTATTTTTTCTATCCTGATTTTCCTGGTTTCGGTTTGTTTTGCTGCAGATACATATCCGGCAAATTCGCGTTGTTTGCCTGTGGTAAACCGGTAAAAGCATTTTTCAAGTTCATTGTCTTCCATAAATGCTTCTTTCAATTCGTCGGGAATAATTACCGTTTTGTACCTTTCAGGTTTTAATTCTTTTCCCTGTTTCTGATTTTCAATTGCCTCATTTACATATTTTAAAACGAGTTGGTCGTCGATTTCCTCAACCGATGTAAAACGCCACTGTCGCAAAGCTTTTGTAATTCCTTCTGTCGCGTTGATTAACACTCCTGCTTCATCCTTTAAAAACGAACCATTGTAAAACCAAAGTCCGACATATGATTTAAAAGCTGCAATTCCGATTACATTTTTATCATTCAAAGTATAAACCGGGGTTCCCCATTTTATTGTTTCTTTCAATTCCGAAGAATTCAGAATTTCGCGCAGAACAATCAGGATTTCCCTGCCATTCGGAGCATTTAAAATATATTCATCAACAGTTTTAAAGCTTTTCATTCAAGAGTAAATTTTTATAAATAAAAAGGAATCAATGTTGCAATGGTTCAATGATCAATGAAATTAACTTTGAATACCAATCCTCGCTATAATTTTTATCACGGTCAGCACAGACCATTTGATATTTTTTTTAAGACATCCAACTTCGGACTTCCGAATTCTGTCTTCTTCACACTTCCCGCAGTTTCCATTTTCCCTTTCGAAACATGATCAATGCAATTATTGCAAGGAATGATTCTGCGATTACGATAGCAATGCTTGCCCCGGTCAGGCCCATTTTCATGACAATAGCGAGAAACCATGCCAGCGGGATTTCGAAAAGCCAGAAACTGATAAAATTTATTTTCGATGGGGTGGTGGTATCGCCGCTTCCGTTAAATCCCTGCATCATTACCATTCCAAGTGCATAAAACAGAAAACCTGAACTGATAATACGCAAAGCCAGTATTCCATTTTCGACCACAGCACTTTCGCTGATGAATAATTTTACCCAGAAATGGGGAAAAATAAAAAGCAAAAGTCCCATCGATCCCATAAAAGCCATGTTGGCATAACCTGTCACCCAGACCGCCTTTTCAGCCCTTTCAGGTTTTTTTGCCCCTAAATTTTGCCCGACAAGTGTTGCCGCTGCATTGCTCAATCCCCAGGCAGGAAGCAAAAGGAATATGATGATCCTGATTGAAATAGTGTAGCCTGCAAGTGCTTCTGGTCCCGATACTGCAATGATCCTCACAAGAAAAATCCAGCTTGAGGTTGCGATTAAATTCTGCAATATTCCCCCGCCTGAAATTTTAAGGATTTTGACCATTACACCTAATTTTACCTTCACACTGTCGAAATACAAACGAATCCTGTGATTGCCCGAAAAAAGAAGGTAAAACTGGTACAATACAGCCATTCCGCGCCCAATCGAAGTTGCAACTGCCGCTCCCATGATCCCCAGTTCGGGAAATGGGCCGATACCAAAAATCAGCATCGGATCAAGAATAATATTGATGATGTTGGCAAACAACATGACCCTCATCGACATGGCTGCATCGCCGGAACTCCTGAATACAGCGTTGATGATGAACAAAAGCATTATCACCATATTGGTGCCAAACATCACCGCAGGGTACATGTAGCCTGAATTGGCCATTTTATCGCTGGCACCCATGATTTTGAGGAAATCTTTGGCAAAGATCATCCCTGGAACAGCAATAAACATCGAAATGAAAACTCCCAGCAGAATAGCCTGAAAAGCAACTACACCTGCTTCCTTTTTATTTTTTTCGCCTATTCTTCTCGAAACCAGCGCTGTTGTTGCCATGCTCAAACCAACGCCAATTGCATAAACAATGGTCATTGTCGATTCTGTCAGACCAACTGTGGCAACAGCGTCGTGGCCCAGCCTTGATACAAAGAAAATATCGACAACTGCAAAAACCGATTCCATCGCCATTTCCAGAACCATTGGAACAGCAAGGATGAAAATAGCACGGCTTAAACTTGTATTTGTGAAATCACGTTCTGAACCGGCAATTGCCTCTTTAATATCCTGCCATATATTTTTGAAATCAATGTTTTTCAATTTGGTGAAAGACAAGGCAACTATTTTTTTGTTTGCCATTTTCAGTAATGAATTTCAGGATGATAAAAATAAGTAAACTACGATGAACAACTCATAAGCACTGCTTTAAAACAGAATGGAAATCGTGGTGGTAAAAATTTCCGTGCTTCTCATAACAGTGAATTTTTAAATTTTACAAGCAAATATACTGATTAATTCTTTTAGATAAATTTGAACTCCAATCCCCGATTTCTGTTATTCTATTCGAAATTAAAATTGAAACATGTCGAAAAAATACGGGTCCATTTATTCTGTCTTATTTGTTCTTCTTTTTTCATGTTCAGTTGATGAACAATTTCCTTCTAAAATCTCGGAAAAAACGGATGCAAATGTTGTTTCAGACAAGTTGTTTTATTCTGAATTTAAAACAACCGAAACCAACACATCAGCCAAAAAGAACTTTTCAGCTGAAATTGACAGTTTGTTGCTTTTCAAAAAAGAATATGATACAAGGAACAAAATGTTCAACCTTGCAGAAATGGAAAAACACTGGGATTTTATTGTGGGCCACAGTGCTGAATTCGATTTTGAAAGCATCAGAAACTGGATCGGTGTGACCGGATTTCTGTTTGAAATTACAGGAAATGCGAAATACGGACAGGAACTGGATGAAACTGCTTTTTATTCAGGGTCAGCATTTTCAGAAACTGAGTTACAGGAAATACAGAAACAGCTGATTCCCTGGATTTTTACTAAAAATTTGGATAATATTTATGTAAATCTGTTTGTCAACGCTTCAATAAAATATGACCATTCGCTGAGAGGTGCGGTTGAAATTACCCAGGAAACCAGTTATCCGGAATCGGGGAAAATACAGATTAGGTTTAAAATGCAGGAAAAGCGTTACATCGAGTTGTTTATACGGATTCCGGACTGGGCAAAAGGAGCCACAGTTGAAGAAAAAGGGGTTAAATATGTGGCAGTTCCCGGAAAATATTGCCAGGTATTGCGAAAATGGTCTGAAGGTGATTTTGTTGAAATTAACTTACCAACCGGACAAATGTCGAAATGGCGGAAGAAAAGAGATTGATTGAGATTGATTGAGAATGGTTGAGATTAATGGAGACTGATTGAAGAACAGAAATATGGAACCTGGTTTTATGTTCTAACCATTCGGGGAAGACAGAGGGGGCTTTTATCCTAATGTTTTGGCATGGCATTAAGTTTAGCAAGTCCGCCCTGTGAAGTCTCTCTGTACTGGCTTTGCAGATCGATGCCTGTTTTGTACATGGTTTCAACCACCTCGTCAAAACTGATCCGGTGCCTTCCATCTGAAATAATCGCGTAAGTTGTATGTGCCATTGCACGTTCAGCAGCAAAAGCATTTCTTTCGATACATGGAATCTGCACAAGCCCTGCAACCGGGTCGCAGGTGAGACCAAGATGATGTTCGATTCCCATTTCGGCTGAATATTCAACCTGGTAAATTGTCCCACCCATCAATTGCGTGGCTGCTGCTGAAGCCATTGCACATGCAGTTCCCACTTCTCCCTGGCAACCCACTTCAGCTCCAGAAATGGAGGCATTTTTTTTGACGAGGTTGCCAATCAGTCCTGCTGTTGCCAGCGCCCTGAGAATTGCTGTATTATCGGAGCCATAAACTTTCCGGGCGTATTTGAGCACTGCCGGCATCACTCCGCACGATCCGCAGGTCGGGGCCGCCACAATCTTTCCGCCTGCCGCGTTTTCTTCCGAAACTGCCAGTGCAAACGAAAAAAGTTGCGACCTGCGCTTAAAAGGAGTGGCGTAATTCTTTCCTTTCAGAAAAAAAGACTGGGCTTTTCTGGGAAGTTTAAGTATTCCCGGAAGAACACCATCTCTGCTCAGGCCACGCTCAATGCTTTCCTGCATGACGTCCCACACTTCCTGAAGAAAATTCCAGATTTCTGCTCCCTCAAATTCTTCAACATATTCCCAGAACTGTTTTCCATTCTGATTGCACCAGTTCATAATATCCTGAAGATTTTTATGTGGATAAATCTGAACTGTTTCCGTTTCGGTTTCATCGTCAATGATTGTTCCGCCACCAACACTATAAGCAGTCCATTCGTCCAGAATCGAATTGTTTGAATCGAATGCGCTGAATTTTAATGCATTTGGATGTTTTGGAAGGAATATTTTTGGTTCCCACACAATCTTACATTGAAAATCTTTAAAAATGTCCTTGATTGCCCGGTCGGTTAAATGTCCCAGTCCGGTTGCAGCCAGGCTTCCATACAGAACCACTTCAAAATGGTTTGCATGTTTGTTTTTGATTAAAAACCGCTCCGATGCTTTTCTCGGTCCCATGGTGTGACTACTCGACGGGCCGTGTCCAATCCTGTAAAGTTCCCTGATTGATTCCATAATTTTAACGATTACTGCAAATAAAGATATTCAAATCCGGATAAAACATGATTTAAACTGAACAAAAGTATTTTTTCAAAGAACATTTACCTTAATCTGCCAAAAGGAATTTTGTTTCATTCAGAATTTGTATTTTTAACCTCAAAGAAAAAGATATGAGAAAACTAAACCTGATTGTGATTTTAATAGTTGTTGCTTTAACAGCTTTCACTTCAAACCAGAAAAAATCAATTGAAATGCCTTACACAAGCAAAAATTTTGAAACTGTGATCGGTGGAAAACCGACGCATTTGTTCATGTTAGGAAATAAAAACGGAATGGTTGTCACCCTTACGAATTATGGAGCAAAAATTGTTTCGGTTTACACTCCTGATCGAAATGGGATTTTTGCCGATGTTTTGCTGGGTTTCAAATCTATTGCCGAATATCAGCAATATGGGGCAAGTCACGGTGCAGTGGTGGGGCCGTTTGCCAACAGAATAGCCAACGCGCAGTTTACAATCGATGGCGTGACTTATCAGCTGCCTGTGAACAACGGAAAATCATGTTTACATTCAGGTCCGGACAGTTGGTACCGTAAAGTCTGGAATGGTGAACAAAAAGAACACTCTGTGATTTTTACCTTGCAAAGCACCGACGGGGAATTTGGTTTCCCTGGTAATAAAACTGTTAAAACAATTTACACTTTAACCGATAAAAATGAGTTAAAGATTGACTACGAAATCACTACCAATAAACCTTGTTTTGTTAACGTTACCAACCACAGTTATTTTAATTTACGCGGAGAAGGGAACGGAGATATTCTGAATCACCTGCTGGTAATTAATGCCGATAAATCAACAACTGTTACCCGCGATATGATTCCGACAGGCGAGATTGCCGATATCAGGGGAACAGATCTTGATTTTACCATGCCACATGCTATCGGCGAACGGATTAATTCGCAAAATCAGCAAATGGTTTATGGTTCGGGGTACGATTTCAATTATGTTATCAACAAAAAGGATAATGAACTTGCTTTTGCAGCCAGCGCTTACGAACCTGAAAGCGGCCGGTTTATGGAAGTTTTTACCACAGAACCGGGTGTGCAGCTTTACACAGGAAATCATTTGAACGGAAGAGAAATCGGGAAATCGGGAGTCGCTTACACAAAACGAACAGGTTTTTGTCTCGAAACACAGCATTTCCCTGACAGTCCGAATCATCCGCAGTTCCCGTCAACTTTGATCAAACCCGGTGAAACTTTTAAGTCAACCACGATTTACAAGTTCTCAGTAAAATAATTATAAGTTTCTGATCCCGGATTAATTAGATTTTTTTCCTGCTCTCCCCCGTCGGGGGAGTCGGAGGGGGCTTTCGTTTCGGGGTAGCATGATGAGGTCTTTTTTAATCTTTCACCCTCATAAACCTGAATAAATTCAGCATCCATTTGGGGAGCGGATGGTTTCCGCGTTTTCTGAAGTCGATGTACCATCCGATCTTTTTGAGTAAGGGTATTTTGTGGGTTTCAACAAACTCGATCAAAGTTCCTTCAGGAGCCTGGATGTACGCGAAACTCCCTGCTGCCTCTCCCATATCGAAGGTTTCCATGGCACGGGCGCTGTCAACTGTAAACGGGAAACCCATATCTTTTACCTTTTCCCTGAAAATATCCATTCCATTGATATCGAAACAAAGATGGATAAAACCGGGATCGCCCCATATTCGGCCCTCGTAAATGTTACGAGGTTCACGGTCGAGAACCTGTACAAGCTCGATCACCGACTGGCCAAAGAACGGGCTGAAAGCACCGGTTTTAATATCCGAATGTTTCAGAAGAACTCGCCTGAATTTATTTTCTCCGCCCGGAATGCCTTTAAAATCATCAAATGTTCCGGTTTTGTCGTAAACAACTGTATCGTATTCAAGAATATCGCGGTATATTTTCATGCTTTCTTCCATGTCTTTCACTCCAATCACAACACCATAAATTCCACCGCTTACCGATTTTTCTTTTTTTCTGAAAATATGGTCAGCTTTTTTAACTTCCCACATATTTCCAAAAATGTCTTTCATGTAAAAATGTTCGTTTTCAACCGGATCTTTATGGATTGATCCCAGTAAATTCAAACCTGAATTGGTAAATTTTGAATATGCCATTGCTGCATTTCCGGTTTTTATTTTTCCGATGTTGATCCCGAGATCGCCCAACTGTATCTCAAAAGGACAATATTCAGGTTTTTTCCCTTTGTGCTGCCAGATTTCAAACCCGCCTCCACCCTGCATATTCAGGGCCAGAACTGCATGTCGCTTTCTTGGTTTTCCTTCGGTGTGTGCCAGCATCAGTTCTGCTGTTGCCTCTTCTTCGAACATCCTGATGTCCATCGCAAAATGCTCGCGGTACCATTTCCATGCTTCTGCTACGTTTTCAACCCCAACACCCAACTGCTGTATTCCGTTAATTTTTGCTGACATTATTTTAAATTTAAACTTGGAACATTGAACTTTAAATTCTGAATTCTGAACATGACTGCCTTTTCTCGGGCCTGAACTACAAAGCTTTTACCCTCGATGACATATAATAGTACAAAAATGGCAGAAAACGCCGGATGTGAACCATCAATAACTCCTTTCCTCCAACCAGTATTTCCCTTTTTTGCTTTTTTAGTTTACAGATTATCTTTTTTGCTGCTTCTTCAGCAGACATTCCTTTATCCTGTCCTTCATCCATTTTCGCGTGTGTCAGGCCTTCTTTATTTATTGCATTCAGCGAAATATTGGTTTTAATTCGTCCCGGAATGATTACCGAAACTGCTATGTTGTTTTTCACATTTTCCGCGCGCAGACTTTCAAAAAAACCATGCAATGCATGTTTCGATGCAGAATACGATGAACGGTACGGCATACCGAATTTTCCAACCACGCTCGAGGTGACTGCAATATGTCCGCCGCCGTTTTCAATCATTCCCGATAAAACTGCCTTTGTCAATGCTATTGTGCCAAAATAGTTGATCTCGAATATTTTACGATCAACAAACAATGGGGTTTCACTGGCAAACGAACGCTGACTGATTCCTCCAAAATGGAAAAGACAATCGATTTTAATGTTCATCGATTTTACTTTTTCAGTCGCTTCTGCAACCGATTTCTCATTTCCAAGATCGAAAGCAACAATGAGTGTTTTGCTGCCATTTTTTTCACACAAGGCAGAAACCTCATTCAATGCCAATTCATTTCTTCCTGAAAGAATAATAAATGGCTTTTCTTTCGAGATTTCAATTGCAACAGCTTTCCCAATACCTGAGGAAGCACCTGTAATCCAAACTGTTTTATTCTTATAATTCATTGGTTTTAAAAGAAAATCGCACGAAGATAACAGAAATTTCAAGCGGTTATTATCTGATCTGAAATTTTGGTTTTATCGTTATTTATTTCGAAATAATTCGGAGATTAAAAGTGAACACTTAAATTTGAACAAATTAAATCTGAACTTTATGAAAACTTCAATTCTTTTTTTGTTGCTGGTCCTTTCTCATTCGTTGTTGTCGTTCTCTCAGGAGACTGAAAAAGTTGCAGATGCCCTTGTAACCCCAAAGTTCGCCGAGCAGGTAATAACTGTAGGGGGATCATCGGCACAGGTTGCCGGATTTACAAACCAGGCCATTCAGTTTGCCATCGATGCAGTGACAAAAACCGGTGGAATCGTGAAACTTGATCCGGGAACTTACCAGATAAAAGCCCCGGTGAGAATGAAATCGAATGTTAAACTGATCGGAGCCGGAAAAGAAACCATTTTGAAAAGAACAACAGGAGTTCAGACCAGTTACGTTGTCGATGCAGATTATGGCGAACTAAAACTGACTGTCGAGAATGCGGATGGATTTGAAATCGGGATGAAAATACAGGTTACCGACGATGAAAACAGCGGATGCTGGAATGTTTCAACCGCTTACATTTCCGATATTGTTGATGATGTAATTTACATTGACAGAGGATTGATCCGCGATTATCGTTCCGATAAGAACGGGCTGATCTCAAACGCTTCGTCGGTGATTGATGTAATCGGGGTGGGAAACGCGGTTATTTATAACCTTACTGTTGACGGGAATCGTGCAGAAAACTTTTTTGCCGATGGTTGCAACAATGCAGGGATACTGATTTTGCAATCGAAAAAAATCACTGTTGACAATGTTCATGTAAAAGATTTTAACGGCGAGGGAATCAGTTGGCAGATCACTGAAAATGTGACGATTAAGAACAGCGAGATTTCCGGCAGCGGCAATACAGGATTGCATCCCGGCACCGGCTCTCCGTTTACCACCATTGAAAATAACGATGTGCATAATAACGACCGCGACGGGCTTTTTATCTGCTGGCGTGTTTACGACAGTCGCGTTGCGAATAACAAATTCCATAACAACGGAAGGTTTGGTATTTGCACAGGGCATAAAGACACAGATGTGGTTTTCTGGGGAAACCAGATTTTTGAGAACAAAAACGACGGTGTAAACCTGCGCGGTGAAAGAGAACAGAATGCTCCTCACCGCAATACCTTTGTGAAAAACATCATCGAAAATAATGTTGGTTACGGATTTTCGGTGAATTCAATGGCAAAGGATCTGCTATTGAAGGAAAATGTTTTCAGGAACACTGCTAAGACTCAGAAAGCAGCAATTTTTATCTATAAAAACGGATCGACACCGAAACTCGAAAACAACCAGTTTGATAAACACGAACTGGGAGA
>JBBIPU010000053.1:22875-25100 GCA_037442685.1 Draconibacterium sp.
ATTCCGCTCCACGCATACGAAACCAGACCGTAAACAGTGTCTTTCATAGTAATGGCAAGCAGAAATCCAATCAGCCCGACAAACAACGTGAGAATCTTATTTAACAGGAGCAATCGTTTTTCTTCGATTTTCCTTTTTACAATGTGGAGATAAAAATCTTCGGTCAAGGACGATGAAACCACCATCAGTTGAGAGGATGCAGTTGACATCATAGCAGAAACCGCACCCGAAAGAAGAATTCCGGCAAGAATGGGATTGACCAGGGTCACCACCATTACCGGCATGATCTTTTCAGCATCTTTGGCCACAATCGAAGCAGCATCTCCCAGAGCGCCAACTTCTACAAGTTTGTATCCGATAATACCGATCATAAATGCACCGATGTAAGCCAGAAAAGTCCATATTATTGCAATCCAGCGGCTTTGCCGGGTTTCTCTTTTGCTTCGCATCGCCATCATCCTGACCAGTAATTGTGGCTGGCCTGTGTACCCGAATGCCCAGCTTAATCCATTCAAAATCATTAACCCACCGGTTGCCTGTTTCACAGTTGCCGAATTCAACTGAACAGTGTAACTGGCTTGTGCAATTGTTTCTGCGATGTTCACGTTGTAAGTGGCAGCAATTACGAGTGCAACCAATGGCAATACCACACAGGTGAACACCATTAAAACAGCCTGAAAAGCATCGGTGGCGACCACTGTGATAAATCCTCCCAACATGGTATAAATGGTTACCAGGGCCGACCCGAGAACCATTCCCCAAAAAGGATCGATATTGAAAGTGTCGTTGAAAATTTTTCCTGATCCGCTGAATTGCGCGGCAATGTAAAGGATAAAAAAGAAAATGATAATTACTGAAGACAGAATGCCGAAGCTATGGTTTGTGCCTTTAAATCTTCCTGAGAACAGTCCGGGAACAGTCAGAGCCCCCGTTTTTTCGGTCAGTTTGTGAAGTGGTTCAGCAAGAAATGTCCATAAAAACAAAATACCCGAAACGCAGCCAACTGCCACCCAGATTGCAGCCATTCCTTCGGAATAAGCCAATCCGGTAAGTCCAAGCAACAGCCACGCCGATTCTCCGGTGGCCCTTTCGGATAATGCAAGTGAAATACCTGAAAGTTTTTTCCCTCCAAGAATAAAATCATTGTTGGTTTTTGAGCGTCGGGCTGAATAAACTACGATTCCGATCAAAACCACAAGATAACCAATGAAAACAGCAATCATGTTCAGTTTTAGTTATTATGAAGTTGATAAAGATAAAAAAAAAGACGGAAGCCGGAAGTCGGAAGACGGGAGAATGGTAACAGGTGACTGAAAGTGAGCATGTACTGTAAGAAAAAGTTAAGCAATGAGCATTTTGCATCGGGTAAAAAACTCCGAGGTACTCTGTGGCTTCTTTGTGTCCTTTGTGTTTGAAAGGATTACAGGTTGCGGTATGAAAGTTTTGATAAACTGAGATCAAAATCAGGCTGGCAATTTCTTTACTTCTTGTTAACGACAATTGCAGTTGAGAACGTGTAGTTAATGCCTTTTACTTCTTCTAATTACCAATAGAATTGCAAAACAAATTATTGCAAAACCAAAAGTGAATGTTGTCCAGTTAAAATGGACAGGAATCCAGGTGGTCAGGATTTGAAGAAATTCAGGATTTTCGGGCAGGGTAGAAAAATCTTTTAAAAAATCACCTTTTATCAATATCGATCCAAAATCAAAAACGAAAGTGAATAAAATAATTAAAGCGCCGGCAATCATTAAAATCCATTCATTTAACACAAGATTTATTAACTGGTTTTTTATCAGCAGGAAATCAAAAATCAGCGCAATTCCAATCATCAGAACCGAACACAAAACAGGAGCCAGAACAGGGCCAACCCAGGTAATCGGAATCAGGAATAAAATATCCCAGGTCAGCAGCGATTCGGGCCAGTCGAGAAAAATTTTCAGTCCGACATAATAAATGATGTCCCAGATTCCGAAAATAAAAAGGAAAACGGAAAATCGTTTCAGAAATGTTTTACCCGAAATCCAGGCAACCGAACCCAGCATTAAAAGTGTGCAGATTTCGCGTATCAATTCGATCAGAATGATTCTCGTAGGAAGCTCTTTTAACGGAAACTGGAATCCTACCGGATAATATAGTTCGCGGACGTAAACCACTACAACAGCCTCCAGAAATCCCATGGCAGTGGCAAATATAAAAAGCGGGAGGTAATTATTGCTGCGGAT